>NZ_JBWXUT010000031.1:0-234 GCF_059901545.1 Fructilactobacillus sp. X1R3C1 | reverse complement strand
GGGTAGAGGCCGCCGGCAACCCCGACATGACCCAGCACTTGGGAGGACCCACCGAGCTGGGGGATCGTCGCACTGCGGGACATGAGCCGCTGTGGCAGTTCAAGGGAGCGGAGCTTTCGGTGCGCCGCAATGAGGTGTGGGGCTTGTGGCTTGACATCGACGTTCTTGACGGGCTCATGCGCCAGCTACCAGCCGAGTCCACCCATCGCGCCAGACTTCTCCGCGGCTTGGAAC
>NZ_JBWXUT010000030.1:0-237 GCF_059901545.1 Fructilactobacillus sp. X1R3C1 | reverse complement strand
TAAAAACTGCGCAACATAGTGCCAACAAGTTAAAACTAATAAATAACGCAATTACGCGAAATTATAGAATTCAATCTTAGAATTACTAACACAAAAATATGAGGAATCTATGTCAGAGGTTGTCAATAATGCGATCTCTGAAGTAGAAGAGAAAAGCTATAAAGAGCTACACCGCCCTGCTTCTGAATTTGAGAGCCGCTCAGATTACCTAGACCACGAACTTCAAATCATGAAGCC
>NZ_JBWXUT010000029.1:0-239 GCF_059901545.1 Fructilactobacillus sp. X1R3C1 | reverse complement strand
GCTGACGCGTGTGCTGGGCGGCCGTGAAACCCTGGCGGCCAGCCTGCTGACCACGGCCTGGATACTGATCGTGGCACTGCCGCTGGTGTGGCTGGGGTTCAACCTGGCCGATCATATTCGCGATGCTACGGCGTTTGTGCGTGACGTGCAGGTCGACGGGCTGCCCGATGCGCCGGCCTGGCTGGGTGGCATTCCATTTGTGGGCGAGCGCCTGGTCAACGGGTGGCAATCCCTGGACC
>NZ_JBWXUT010000028.1:0-243 GCF_059901545.1 Fructilactobacillus sp. X1R3C1 | reverse complement strand
ATTATGAGCAGTATGCAAGCTATTTTAAAACAATACCGCACACCAAAAAACGGGTGAACATAGTTTTAGATTGCGAAGAAGTAGTTAAGGCAATGGTTAGGTATTGCCATTTATTGGGGGTGTAATATGAAAGCTCCACTTCCTAAGATAAATGTTAGGGATTCGGAAGTAATGCAAGCTAAAAATGATATTGACGAATACGCTGGCATTATTAGTAGAATTGTTAAAACAGTTGTAGAGGAA
>NZ_JBWXUT010000027.1:0-247 GCF_059901545.1 Fructilactobacillus sp. X1R3C1 | reverse complement strand
TACGAGAACTTGTTGACCAGGATGAAATCACCGATCAACAGGTTCGGCATCATCGAGCTGGACGGAATCTTGTACGGCTCGGCGATGAAACTGCGCACGATCAGCACGATCGCCAGCACCGGGAAGAACGCACGCGAGTAGTCCACCAGCACCGGCTCGGAATCGAGCAGGCCCGCGCGCTGGGCGCGACGCTTGGCGAAGTACAGCTTCTCGCCAAGCAGGATCAGGCCCGAGGCCAGGGTCAGCA
>NZ_JBWXUT010000002.1:0-359395 GCF_059901545.1 Fructilactobacillus sp. X1R3C1 | reverse complement strand
TTGGAGGATTAGCTCAGCTGGGAGAGCATCTGCCTTACAAGCAGGAGGTCACAGGTTCGATCCCTGTATCCTCCATAACATATGGTCCGTTGGTCTAGTTGGTTCAGGACGCCTGCCTGTCACGCAGGAGATCACGAGTTCGAGTCTCGTACGGACCGTTTGTTGTGGGTAACCCTTGCAACATTAATTAAATAGTTTTATTATTATAAATGTCATAAAAGACAATGGCTCGGTAGCTCAGTTGGTAGAGCAACGGATTGAAGCTCCGTGTGTCGGCAGTTCGATTCTGTCCCGCGCCATTATATGGAAGGATAGCGAAGTCTGGCTAAACGCGGCGGACCGTAAATCCGCTCCTTCGGGTTCGGTGGTTCAAATCCACTTCCTTCCATTTTATTTATAGGGATATCGTACAACGGTAGTATACCGGTCTCCAAAACCGTTGATGTGGGTTCAATTCCTACTATCCCTGTTTATGATGTTATGGCGGTAGTGGTGAAGTGGTTAACACATCGGTTTGTGGTACCGACACGCGTGGGTTCGATTCCCACCTACCGCCCTTTTGATTGCTTGGTTCCAGTAGGGAAGGGCAGTTGTTAAGGCTTAGTGCCTTTATGGCGGTATAGCCAAGTGGTAAGGCAGAGGTCTGCAAAACCTTCATCACCGGTTCAAATCCGGTTACCGCCTTTGTTTTACTGCTTTAGCAATCATTAGCATGCCGGAGTGGCGGAACTGGCAGACGCGCTGGACTCAAAATCCAGTGATCATTGCGATCGTGTGGGTTCGAACCCCACCTCCGGTATAACATAGTTATATAGCTTATCTTAGCAAATCAAGAACGTTGTTATGGCAACGTTCTTTTTTTATACTCTGATCTTACTGTGTATAGTTTATTTAATTTTTAAGTGGGTCACACCCTTTAAATACGTGTTATAAATAAAATGGCAAAATAAAAAGCCATCGTAAAATGACTTTTTATCTTATTATGTTTTATTGGTTAACTTGACCTAAGTTGTTTTTATTAATGGCATACTTAGCTTGTTCAGGGGTGTATCCCTCAGCTTCAGAAGTTAGCTGATCGTAAACTTGTTGAGCTGATAAATGTTGTTCTTTCGAATAGTTTTTTGCTGATTTAACCGCGTTTTCTTGATAATCTTTATCACTGAATTTATTAACGGCCGATTGAGCCGCTTCTGGTTTAAATTTATTTCCAGATTGTGATGTTAATTGAGTATATAAACGCTTCTTAGACATTGGAACAGATTCCATATAGCTTTTAGCGGTATTGTATGCATTATTGCTCTCAGTGTTTGCGCTATCAGTTGTTGAAATTGCCGACGCCGTTTTAGACGAACTCTCTAGTTTTACTTTTTGGGATGTTTGACTGCTGGATGTGGCAGAACTACTTTTCTTTTTATCACTGTTACTTCCAACAACGAAGATTACTACAAGTATGATGATTGCAATTATGATCCAAACCCAGAATCGTTTATACCATTTCTTTTTTTGTTTTTCCTTTGCCATAACAAACTCCTTATATTAGCTTTTAACGTCAATCGGTTTTGGACGTATTTTATAATCATACTGATTATTTAATGACACCCGAAACACTACCTATTTAGTATATCAAAGTAGCATAAATAAAAAAATCATCAACTTAATCTTTAGTTGCTGACACATAATTATTGATGGTAAAGTAGTTTTGTCAAAATAGTTGACGTTCCTTATTCCACCGTACACGCGGCAAAGATTGAGGGAGAGGTCAGGTAATTAAGCTTTCTTCTTGCTAAGTAACACTGATATGACATATACTAATAATGCAGGGATGAGTCCGGGTACATTAAGGTTCTGTTGATCCTTCATTGTTGTTAATTTATTAACTGCCCGGACTTAGACCTGTTTTTTGATGACTGAGCTAATTATGATAATTGATGCATTAAGATGAAAATAGGGATCACCATTTGGTGATCCCTATTTTCGTTTATTTCGAAGTTTTATTTTTAACTTTCTCAATTTTAATTTTTGTTTCTTAAGCTTTAACTTTTGTTTTTTTAATCGTAACTTTTCACGCTTAAGTCTTGCTTCACGTCTCCCAAGCACATTGATCAACCCCTTAATTGAACTAGTACTTATGATACACTCTTCTTTTTTATAATCCAATCATCATTTTCATAGCTAAATTTAGCTTTTAAATCACTTTAAGAATTACTATAATTGGTTCAATGTGAATTTTGGTTATCATTTTAATTCAAGGGAGGAAAAAAATGGAAAACGAAAATAAGTACGAAGTTCATCCCATTCCAAAGAACGAACGCAACATGAGCTATTGGGATATGTTTGCTAACTGGTTTGGAGCAAACGCTAATAATGGAACTTGGTTTATTGGGGGTATTATTGCCGCTTGTGGTTTATGGGGCGGTTTTAGTGCTTTGGTGATTGCCTCAATTATTTCATATCTGTTTCTAAGTTTAATTGGATATGAGGGGTATAAAACGGGTTTATCGACGACAACTTTGAGTCGGGCGACATTTGGAATCAGGGGAAGCATGATCCCATCGGTTGTCAATTTAGTGATGTTTATGGGTTGGACCGCGGTTAATACTTTTATTGCGGCAACTTCATTATCCTATATTTTTAATTCATTCTTTGGATGGCCAATCTTTGGGAAGTCTGGTGGTACGTTCGGTTTAGTTGTTGGAATTCTGGTTATGAGTATTTTACATATTCTTAGTGTTATATCAGGGCAACGATCCATTAGAATTATTGAAAGAGTTGGAATTATTCTAGTTATAGTCTTTGTAATATGGGAAGTCTTGGTAGTGTTTAGAGATGTTTCGTTTACCCAACTTGCTCATTATATGGTTCCCAAAAGGGATCGGATGCCGTTTGGAGCAGCAATTGATAGTCTGGCTGCGTTTAACTTGGCATGGGTTACCAGTGGAGCTGATTTTACTAGATTTACTAATAAAAAGCGTGTTTCAACAAGTGCACCATTTTTGGGAGCTTTACTAGGGGCAGTCAGTTTTGCATCCATCGGATTATGCACTACCATCAGTATTGCCATTACGTCTGGAGTCTATGATCCCAATAATTCTGATCCAAGTACAGTGGCCAATAAATTGGGTCTAGGAATGATTGCAATGATTGTGATTGTCTTAACCAGTATGACTGCTAATGCTGTTAATTTACAGGCGGCTGGATCAGCATTAACGAATATGTATCATAAATTGACATTAAAACAGTCGTTGTTGATTGTCACCGTGGTGGCGATGATTTTAACCTTTACCCCACTTTTAAGTGGAAGCTTTCTTTCTGCTTTTACGGCCTTCCTTGATTATATTGGGATGTTTTTAGGCCCAATCATCTCCATCATGCTAGTAGATTACTTTCTTCTTAATGATCGTGACTACCGTTTGGAATCATTTGGAGATCCGAAAGGAGAGTTTTGGTATAGCCATGGAGTGAATTGGTTTGCGTTTTCACTTTGGATTTTAGGAATTTTGTTATACTTAATGTTGAAAAATGTTGCAATTGTTAAAAATACCATTGGAGCAACTTTTATTGTAATGGCAATTATTGCTGTTCTCTACTACGTTATCGGTCGGGCGTTAGAAAGACGGGACAAATAAAATGATTATTAAACAGGGATATATTGAGAATTCGACAAAAAAACAAGACATTTTAGTTAAAGATGGAAAGATTAAAGAGATTGGTGATCACATTGATGATCCTAAAGAAGAGGTGATTGACGCGAATGGTAAATTAATTATTCCACCATTTATTGATTCACATGTCCATTTAGATTCGACTCTGACAGCCGGTGAACCCCGGTTTAATGAAAGTGGAACCCTATTTGAGGGTATTTCAATTTGGTCTGAGCGAAAACAAAGCTTATCTGAAAAAGACGTTAAGGAGCGCGCCATTAAAACGCTCAAGAATCAGGCTGAACATGGAATTCAGTTCGTTAGAAGTCACGTTGATACTACTGATCCCAATCTTACCGCTCTTAAAGCACTTCTTGAGGCAAGAGAACGGGTATCTAGTTTTATCGATCTCCAATTAGTTGCTTTTCCACAGGAGGGGATTCTATCATTTCCACATGGCAAAGATTTACTAACAGAAGCTGTCAAAATGGGAGTTGACGCCGTGGGTGGAATTCCCCACTACGAATTTAATCAATATTATGGGCGTGATTCACTAACGTTTTTGATGAACTTAGCTGAAAAATATGGCAAACTTGTTGACGTTCACTGCGATGAAATTGATGATCCCAATTCCAGAAATTTGGAAGTTCTAGCTACTTTGGCGTATGAATCAGGACTAAGTGATCGGGTGACTGCAAGTCATACAACGGCTCTTGGATCGTATAACGATGCATATGCCGATAAGTTGATGAGAATTCTTAAGATGTCAAAGATTAACATGGTAGCCAATCCACTAGTTAATATGCATTTGGGTGGTCGATTTGATACTTACCCTAAACGACGGGGTCTAACGAGAGTCAAGGAACTTTTAAAGCATGGAATCAACGTCTCGTTTGGAGAGGACGATGTAAAAGATCCGTGGTATCCAATGGGGAACGGTAACATGTTGGATGCGCTTTACGTTGGTATTTTAGCGAGTCAATTGATGGGGTACCATCAAATTATGGATTCATATAAATTGGTTACTACCAACGCTGCTAAAACTTTACATGTTAGTGATCATTATGGAATTGAGAAGGGGAAACCCGCTAGTTTCTTAATCTTTGATACAGATAATTTTTATAATGAAATTAACGAAAGAAGAACGCTTTTATACTCGATTAGAAACGGGAAAGTTTTGGTTAAAAAACAACCAGAAGAAGTTCAAACTCATTTTGATTAGGTTTTAGTCAGTGGACTTCACTTTCATTTTCCTTGTGATATGATGAACGTAAAGATTACATTGAGGAGGCAATTATAATGGTAGAAGAAGCTAATACCGAGATCCCTAAAACTATGAATGCTTGGGAAATTGTTAAACCTGGACCGATTAACGGAAGGAAATCTCCCTTAAAATATGTTAGAAAAGACGTTCCAGCACCTGGTGATGGTGAAGTCTTGGTTAAGGTATTAACGTGTGGAGTTTGTCACACGGATTTACACGTTACCGAGGGTGATTTACCAGTCCATAAAAAAGATCTAACTCCTGGACATGAAATTATTGGTAAAGTAGTTAAAAATGGTCCCCATACTCGTCGATTTAAAATTGGTGATCGAATCGGAATCCCATGGTTACGGAAAACATGTGGTGTATGTAAGTATTGTCGTTCTGGTAGAGAAAATCTATGTCCATATTCTAAATATACGGGATGGGATCATGATGGTGGCTATGAGGAGTATACAACCGTTCCAGAGGGATTTGCTTATCGAATTCCAGAACGGTTTAATTCGCTTCAAGCAGCCCCACTGCTTTGTGCTGGAATCATTGGGTATCGGGCTTTTGAACGTGCTAACATTCCAGCTGGTGGTACCCTTGGAATTTATGGCTTTGGTGGGTCTGCTCACATCACCGCGCAATTGGCGATTGATCAGGGAATTGACGTTCACGTCTTTACACGAGGTGAAGATGCCAAAAAATTTGCCTTGTCACTTGGGGCAAAATCAGTCAATAACACATATGATATGTCGCCCGTTCCTCTAGATTCATCGATTATTTTTGCACCAGTCGGTGAGGCTGTTCCTAATGCGTTAAAAAGTTTAGCTCCCGGAGGTACTTTAGCATTAGCTGGAATTCATATGACTGATATCCCTCAGATGAGTTACGAAGAGCATATTTTTCACGAAAAGAACTTAACGAGTGTTGAAAGTAATACGAGAAGTGATGGCGAAGAGTTTTTGACTTTAGCTGATCGTTTACACATTGAACCTGACGTTACTGAATTTCCACTTTCAAAGGCGGATGATGCCTTGAAAAGGGTTGCTAAAGGTGATTTGAAAGGTGCTTGTGTTTTAAACGTAGGGTTAGAGAGTAATTAGCTTATAAGTAAAGTACAAGTGATGCCAAAACGATAAAACTTTTCGTTTGGAGATTTTATTGACAAACAATCATAAAAAATATATCATTTCAATTAAATAAATCTTTAAGTGTGTCCAGTGAGGCAGCAAGATTTCGAATTTTAAAGTGATACTGTAAAACTTTATTTAATCGAAGACTGTTGTCCCTTGGACAGCAGTTTTTTTATTAGAGAAGGGGAGTCAGTATAAATGTCTCAGAAAAAGGACTATGTATTAGGAATTCATGACCGTCCATCACCACTAAAATGGATCGGACTTTCCTTGCAACACATGTTTTCAATGTTTGGCAGCACAGTAATCGTTCCATTGTTAGTCGGTTTAAGCCCAAGTATTGCACTTTTTGCTTCAGGAATTGGGACCTTACTGCATATCTTAATTACTAAGGGGAAAATTCCCGCTTACATGGGATCTAGTTTTGCCTTTGTGACACCCATGATGGCACTTATGAAAACGACTGGAGTTTCAGGAGTTTCTCAAGGAGTGGTTGCGGTCGGCTTAGTTTATGTGGTTGTGGCTACGATCATTTCATTTATTGGATCTGATTGGATTGATAAGATCCTACCACCAGTAGTAGTGGGGCCGATCGTAATGGTGATTGGACTATCACTTGCAGGGAGTGCTGCCCAAAATGCAATGATGGATCATGGAAAGTATAGCTTGGTTTTCTTCGGAATTGCGATGACCACTTTGTTTTTAGCAATTTTCTTCAACGTTAAATTAAAGGGATTCTTGGGATTAATTCCGATTTTATTGGCAATTGTCTGTGGGTATTTAATTTCAATGGCGTGTGGATTAGTTGATATTCACGCAATTGCCACTGCTCCATGGTTTAAAATGCCTCCGTTTCATATCATTGGCACCGAGCGAGGCTTCAAGTTTGACTGGAATGCCATCTTGATTATGGCTCCAATCGCTTTTGTTACGATGACCGAACACATGGGTCATTTGATGGTACTCGGAGAAATGACTCACAAGAATTTCTTTAAGAATCCAGGTTTAAATCGCACGCTTGCTGGGGATGGAGCCGCATCGCTTGCAGCTGGAATTCTTGGTGGACCAGCGGTAACTAGTTATGGCGAAAATATTGGAGTCATGGCAATTACCAAAGTTTACAGTGTTTGGGTCATAATCGGAGCAGCGATTTTTGCCATGATCTTTGCGTTCGTGAATAAGTTAAATGTTTTAATCATGCAAATGCCGCTCCCAGTTATTGGTGGAATTAGTTTTCTCCTATTTGGGACAATTGCTGCTAATGGTGTCAAAGTGATGATTGACAATAAATTGGACATGGATAAGAAACGCAATTTAATGATTGCGTCGGTTATCTTGGTAATTGGAATTGGTAATGCATATATTCAAATTGGAAGTTTCCAGTTTACTGGAGTGGCTTTAGCAACTGTGATTGGAATCGTTTTGAACCTTCTCCTACCAAAAGACGAACATGATGATCCAGATCTTGAAGATCAATCTATTGACCCAGTGAAGAAATAGTAATATTATGATTTTATGTTAAAGAACACGAGAGGGGAAACTGACTATGTGTAAACCATGTTGTTGTAAAAAAGATTTGACAAAATCTGACAACACTTTTGGTATGCACTCAAAGGTTTCTCTATAAATGATATTAATTTATTATAATTATGAGAGGACTGGTGGATCCAGTCCTCTTTTTTGTGTTCTTTTGTGATTATTTAGGAGGTAGCATCATGAAAAAGTTACTTGTCTGTTTAAATTTTTAGAGTAAAATAAACATAGCGAGTTAGTTAATTTTGCACAATATATTTTAATGAATGGGGATTTTAATTATGAAGAAAAGATGGCCTTTACTTTTACTAACAGGAGTGGCCGCGTTGGCTCTTACCGTTACCGCATGTGGGAAACAATCTGAGACTAAAAAGCCTGGGACTTTGACGGTTGGTATGGAAGGAACTTATGCTCCGTATTCTTACAAGGATAAGAACGGTAAGTTAACCGGCTTTGAAGTTGATTTGGCTAATGATGTTGCTAAAAAGATGGGGATGAAGGTTCAATACAAGTTAACTGGATGGGATTCATTAATTCAGGGACTCAATTCTAATTCTTACGATGTTATTTTTAACAATATGGCAATTAATCCAGCTAGAAAAAAGCAGTATCGGTTTGCCACTCCATACATTTATTCAAAGGCAATCATGATTACTAAGAAAGATTCACCAATTAAAAATGCTCAAGACTTTAAGGGTAAGAAGGTCGCTGAAGGTACTGGGACTGATAACTGGAATAACGCCGAGAAGCTGCATGCTAAACCAGTTACTTCACCAGACTTTAATACTTCAATGCAAATGATTGATCAAGGTCGTGTTGTTGGTGCCTTAAATGCTCAACCAGCATGGCAAAGTTGGTATGCAAGCCATAAGAATACTGACCTTCAAGCTAAACTAGTTCCAACTAATGTTATTCCACAAAGTCAAATTGCTCCAATGATGAACAAGAAGTCTGCTAAGTTAAATAAACAGATGGACAAAGCAATTAATGAACTTCGAAAAGATGGTACCTTGAAACGATTATCAATGAAGTACTTTGGAGAGAATATTACCGATAAATAATATTAGTTAGGAGCTTAAAGAATTATGTGGGACATTATCATTTCATCATTACCGAGTCTCTTAGAGGCAATGATTAAATACACCATTCCACTAACAATTATTTCATTCTTTTTTGGTTTAATTCTTGCGATTGTTACCGCACTGATAAAGTTTTTAAAACCACATGGGAATGCATTTGTTAGAGTTATGTGGGGCATTTTTAGAGCCATTGCCGACGTATACGTGTGGGCTTTTCGTTCCACTCCATTGTTGGTTCAGTTGTTCATTATTTATTTTGGTTTACCGAATCTGCAAAATTTCATTCCCGGTTTTAATTTTGAAATTCCAGCCTTTACGGCAGCAATAATTGGGTTTTCGTTAAATACTGGTGCTTATGCTTCGGAAACCATTCGGTCAGCTCTGATGTCTGTTCCCCAAGATCAATGGGATGCTGCGTATACTCTGGGTTTTAGCACCACTCAAACCCTGTGGTACATTGTTTTACCACAAGCAGCACGAATCGTACTTCCTCCACTATCTAATGAATTTATTGGATTAGTTAAGGATACCTCTCTTGCAAGTACGATTACCATCACAGAGATGTTTCAGGTTAGTCAACAAATTGCGGCGCACAACTATCAGCCACTACTTATGTACACAGAAGTAGCTGCTCTTTACGCTATTTTGTGTAGTATTTTAACGATCCTTCAACACTATCTCGAAAAGCGTTCTTCAAGATACTTAAAGGGGGATGAAGGCTAATGATTAAGATTGAAGACATTGTAAAAAAGTACGATGGAAAAACCGTTCTGGATAAAATTAGTACGGAATTTCCTGAGGGAAAAACGACCGTAATTGTTGGCCCTTCTGGTTCTGGAAAGTCAACGTTGCTACGTTCACTGGACTTATTGGTTCATCCAGATTCAGGCGTAATTAGTTTTCCTAGTTTTTCGTTAAACTACGCGGATAAGATTACCAGTAAACAAAGTAAGGAATTACGAGCACAGACTAGCATGGTCTTTCAAAATTGGAATCTTTTTCCTAATTTACGGGTGATTGATAACATCACAGCTGCACCAATCCATGTTCATAAGATTTCGGAAAAAGATGCGGTTGCTCAGGCAGAAAAATTATTGAAACGGGTTGGTCTTGAAAAATATGCTAATTTCTATCCCGATGAATTATCTGGAGGAATGCAACAACGAATCTCGATCTGTCGGGCATTGGCAGTCAAGCCTAAGTACATTTTATTAGATGAACCTACCAGTGCGCTTGATCCGGAGTTAGAGACGCAAGTTTTAGAAATGCTGGAAGAGTTAGCTGATCAGGGACAGTCAATGATTATGATTACTCACAACATTGAGTTTGCTAAATTATCTGCTGATAAAATGTTATTCATCGAAAATGGTGAGAAGATTTTTGATGGATCAAAGGACGAATTTTTTAATAACCCTTCGTCAAGAACCAAAGAATTTTTAGATGCAATTTCTTTACAGTAAATAAAAATGAGGACTTCATATTTTGAAGGCCTCATTTTTATATGAAAGTTGCTAATCCAATAATTATAAATGAAAGTAAACAATTTTCTGGGGTTTCTTTTTCGCTGAAGATTTGAATTCCGTATGAGATTAATACTAAAGTAATTAAAATTGCACATTTTAATAAGGGAAAATTTGCTAGCAGAAGCGCTGCAAAGATTAAAATGAAGATAAAGTTTAATTTAGTTTCAAGTCGGTGATTAAAGAACGGAACAAAGAACAAACAGTATAAGCAAAATAGAATTCCAACGTTTACGAGGACACTTGATTCTAGGTATTGGTTATCGAGATAACAAAAAGAAATGACCGGAGCAATTGAATTTAAAAAGGAAAAGCAAACCAGTCCATAGTAATTTTCGAGTTTAAATTTGGGCATCATTACAATGATGTTGGTGATTCCAAGGATGACAAACAGGATGATTAATAAGATGGGAAACAAGGAGACAATCGCTAATAACACTGGGATGACGTTGAGAAATAAATTGATCCTCGGATCATAACGAATGATGAAAAGTAGAAGGGAAGCCGACCAAAGAAACTCTGATAGGATTAGCACCACCAGTCTGGTATTCCATTGTACTGATAGTAAGTCTACTTGCGAAGCAAAGAGCCATATTAGTGTATTCAAGATGATGAATACCGTAAGAATTAGGGCATGTAAGGTCGTTTGATTTTTTTCAATAAAAGTTTTCATAATATTGTCCTTTTTGTATTAATAAATCCATGTTAATCAATTATGTAAATTTGTTCAATGGAGGTTTTGTGTGCTTTTTAATTACTTGCGAATATGTTATTATTATAAAGTTATGAGCAGATTCCCGATAGGATTCACGAAGAGTGAAGTTGCCTTGTAACCACAAACAATAGGGGGAATAAGAATGTCAGAAAAGCGTTTATTTACTTCTGAATCAGTTTCAGAAGGTCATCCGGATAAAGTTGCCGATCAAATTAGTGATGCAATTCTGGATGCAATTTTAAAAAAAGATCCAGATGCACGAGTTGCCTGTGAAACCTCAGTTACTACAGGACTTGTATTGGTGTTTGGTGAAATCTCAACTAGTGCCTATGTTAACATTCAAAAAGTTGTTAGAGATACAATTCGTGAAATTGGTTATAATGATCCTAAATACGGATTTGATGCAGACAGTGTTGCTGTGTTAGTTTCACTTGATGAACAGTCACCAGATATTGCGCAGGGAGTTGATGAGTCGGTTGAGACTCGTGGCGGAGACGTCGACCCCCTTGATAAGATTGGTGCTGGGGACCAGGGAATTATGTTTGGTTATGCAGACAGTGAGACCCCTGAGTTAATGCCACTCCCAATCTCATTGAGTCATCATTTAATGCAGAAACTCTCTAAGCTTCGTAAAAATGATTCTATTCCTTATCTTAGACCGGATGCCAAAGCGGAAGTAACGGTTGAATACGATCAAAATGATGATCCTAAGCGTGTTGATACCGTGGTTTTAAGTACTCAGCATGATCCTGATGTTACTCAAGAACAGATTCGAAAAGATGTTATCGAGAAGGTTATCAAAACGACGATCCCGTCTAAGTATCTTGATGAGAACACTAAGTATTTAATCAATCCAACCGGAAAATTTGTGGTTGGTGGACCCGTTGGCGATGCCGGCTTGACTGGAAGAAAAATCATTGTTGATACATATGGTGGGGCAGCTCATCATGGTGGCGGTGCTTTTTCTGGGAAAGATGCAACTAAGGTTGATCGTTCCGCAAGTTATGCAGCGCGGTATATCGCTAAAAACATTGTTGCGGCTGGACTTGCAAAAAAGATTGAAATTCAGTTGGCATATGCCATTGGGGTTGCTGAACCAGTTTCAATTTCAGTTAATACGTTTGGAACTTCAAAAGTTTCAGACGATAAGTTAGTCGCTGCCATTAGAAAAGTATTCGACTTGCGGCCAGCTGGAATTATTAAGATGCTTGATTTAAAGCGACCAATTTACAAACAAACGGCTGCTTATGGTCACTTTGGGAGAACGGATGTTGATCTTCCATGGGAGCATACCGATAAGGTAAAAGAGCTACAAAATTATTTTAAATAGGATTTAAATGACGACCTTCAATGGTCGTTTTTTATTGTATCAAATAGAAAGATGATGAAATATGAAGGGTAAAACAAACGTTAAAGTTGTGACAATTGCATTATTTGTTGCCACATTTATGAGCGCAGTTGAGGGAACCATTGTTTCGACGGCAATGCCCACGATTGTCGGTGATCTTCATGGGGTGTCGTTGATGAACTGGGTTTTCTCAATTTTTCTTTTGACAAATTCAATTGCCACCCCAATTTATGGGAAGTTAGCCGATCAATTAGGTCGTAAATCGGTTTTTATATTTGGTCTGGTGGTCTTTGTTATTGGCTCCATGTTGTCAGGAATGTCCAATAGTATGGGAACATTGATTTTATGGCGAGCAGTTCAAGGAGTCGGTGCAGGAGTGATTATGCCAGTATCATTTACCATTATTGCTGACATGTATTCTTTTGAAAAACGAGCTCAAGTGGTTGGTTTGAATGGATCAGCGTGGGGAATTGCCTCAGTGGTTGCACCATTACTAGGCGGATTTTTGGTTGACAACCTTTCTTGGCATTGGGTTTTCTTCATTAATGTTCCGATTGGGATACTGACGATTATTTTGATTGCATTATTTTTGCACGAACCAAAACGCAAGATTGAAAGTAAGATGGATTTACCTGGTGTCGTCTTGATTGCGGTTCTTTTGTTTTCAGTTATGTACATGTTTCAAGTCTTAAGTGAAGCTCCAATCAATTGGATAATGGTGACTGGATGTTTGGTGGTAGCAGTTATTAGTGGAATCTTATTTTATCGACAGGAGAAAAAAGCGACTGATCCACTAATTCCAATCCAGATGTTTAAAAGTCGAACATTTGTCACCCAGAATTTAATTGCAGCTCTGATTAGTGGTTTTATTTTTGGATATGAGGTTTATTTGCCGGATTGGACCCAGGGTATTTTAGGATTAAAAGCCACCATGGCTGGCTTTGCGATCACACCTAGTTCCGTTCTATGGCTGGTTGGTTCTTTTATTTCAGGGAAAATGATTCTGAAGTACCGGCCACAACAGATTATGAACTTTAGTTTGGCATTTGTTTTGCTAGGAGCAATTTGTATGGTCCTGCTTCCGATTACTACGCCATTTTGGGTTTTCTTTGTTCTTTCAGCCGTTTTAGGAACTGGCTTTGGAATTACCATTACTACTTCCACCGTTACGGTTCAAAACGAGGTTTCACCAGAACACGTTGGGGTGGCTTCTTCGTTTAATACCCTGAGTCGGACCCTTGGTCAAACAATTATGATTTCCATCTTTGGAATTGTGATGAACACTTCGATGGCAAAAGGGGTTAGTGAACATCCAGGGACTAACTTAAAAATGATGAATACACTGATTAATCCCCAGACGGCGGTTAATTTATCCAAGCAGGTTTTGCCCGTGCTGCATGAGATTCTTTACAGTGCCATTCATCATATCTTTATTTTGGCTTTATTATTAGTAATTTTATCGTATGTTGTGAACTGGTTCGACCATAAGAATATGCAAAAGAAAACGAACTAACATTACTTAGTTCGTTTTTGAATTGCTACTAGGATTGGCGGATCATTGATTTGATTGATAAATTGGTATTTTAAAACGTGGTAACTGTGTTGATCGAGGCTACTAGCAAATTTTAAAACCTGCTCCTTTTCTTCTTTGCCGCCAGCGTGACCATAGTACAGTACTAAAATGATGATTCCGTTAGGAGTTAAACATTTAAGAATATCACTGACGGCTTTAATGGTGGTTTTGGGTTTTGTTATGATTTTTTTGTCACCAGTGGGAAGGTATCCTAAGTTGAAAATTGCGGCCGCAATTGGACTGTTCTGAACGTATTTCTTAACGTTTTCATGTCCATCAAGAATAACTTGACATTGTTTTTGCTCACCGTATTTCGTTAAGCGTTGTTTGGTGGCTAAAACGGCATTCGGTTGAATATCAAAGCTAAAAACATGGCCGTTTTTACCAACAAGTTGAGCTAAATAAAGGGTATCGTGGCCTAGTCCGGCCGTTCCATCGATTACGGTTTCACCTGGTTTAACAATTTGTTTTAGTAGAGTGTGGCTAAAATTTAATGCTGATTGTAGTTTCATTTGAAACACCTCACTAATTATTATATCAGTTGTTTGTGATTAACTTGTTTTTTTGAATAAAATTTGGTAGAGTTTATTTAATCATATAATATATCATTTAGGTGAAGTATTAGATTGTTTTATTTTTCAGAAACCAAGTGGGTGATGCAAACTTGGAAATAGAATGATTGAACTTATCATCGAAGTTTTAACCGAATTAAAAGTTAAACGTTTTTCCGCGTTATGGAATCAAGGGTCTCTTATGAGAAATTTAGGTGGTACCGCGGAACCTCGTCCTATAGAATTGTTTTTCTATAGGCTTTTTTTATGGTGATTTTTAACGAACTAATAAGGAGTGAATTTGATGGCTTACGATCATTCAAAAATTGAAAAGAAATGGCAGAAGTATTGGGATGATCACCAAACTTTTAAAACCAGTGATAAACAAGAGAAAGATAAATATTACGTGCTAGACATGTTTCCTTATCCATCAGGTCAGGGGCTTCATGTCGGTCATCCAGAAGGTTACACTGCCACTGATATCATGGCGCGCTTTAAACGGATGCAGGGTAAAAATGTCCTTCATCCAATTGGATGGGATGCCTTTGGGCTGCCGGCAGAACAATATGCGTTAAAGACCGGTCACAACCCACGTGATTTTACGAAGAAAAACATTGACAATTTTAGACGTCAGATTAAATCGCTTGGATTTTCTTATGATTGGGATCGTGAAGTCAATACTTCGGATCCTAATTACTATAAATGGACTCAATGGATTTTTGAAAAGTTGTACAAAATGGGATTAGCCTATGAAGATGAGATTGAGGTTAATTGGGCTCCTGATTTCATGGGTGGAACCGTTGTTTCAAACGAAGAGGTTGTTAATGGAAAAACTGAACGTGGTGGTTATGACGTTTACAGAAAACCTATGAAACAGTGGGTTTTGAAAATCACTGCCTACGCTGACCGTTTGTTAGATGATCTTGACGATTTAGACTGGCCTGAAAGCATTAAACAAATGCAACGAAATTGGATTGGCCGTTCCGTTGGGGCTAGTATCTCATTTGATGTAAATGAAGAAGATGAAAAGATCGAAGTCTTTACTACTCGTCCTGATACTATTTATGGGGTGTCTTACCTGGTGCTTTCACCAGAAAGTCCGATTGTAGATAAAATTATGACACCAGAACAAAAGGCCGATGTAGAAAACTACCGGGCTAAAATTGCCTCTAAATCAGATCTTGAAAGAACTGATTTAAACAAAGATAAATCGGGAGTATTTACCGGAGCTTACGCAATTAATCCTGTTACCCAAAAAAGAATTCCAATTTGGATTGGTGATTACGTTCTGCCAAGTTACGGAACTGGTGCAGTCATGGCCGTCCCCGCTCATGACCAACGGGATTTTGATTTTGCTAAAAAATTCAATCTGCCTATCATTCCAGTGATTGAGGGTGGTGATGTTGATGATGCACCTTACACAGGCGATGGGGTTCACATTAATTCCGGTTTTCTTGATGGATTGAATAAGAAACAAGCTATCGATAAAATTATCGAATGGTTAAAGGATCATCATGCTGGTAATAAAAAGGTTAATTATCGATTACGTGATTGGATTTTTAGTCGCCAACGTTATTGGGGTGAGCCCATTCCAGTAATTCACTGGGATGATGGCACAACTTCCTTAGTTCCAGAAGACCAGTTACCATTACGACTTCCTAAAGCGGCTGACATTCAACCGTCTGGAACCGGAGAGAGTCCGTTAGCCAATCTTACTGACTGGGTGAACGTGACAGATAAGAACGGTCGTCATGGTAAGCGCGAGACTAATACGATGCCACAGTGGGCCGGCAGTTCATGGTACTACTTGAGATACGTTGATCCTCATAATGATAAAATGATTGCTGATCCAGAAAAATTGAAGTACTGGCTTCCAATTGATTTGTACGTCGGTGGTGCTGAACACGCTGTTCTTCATTTGTTGTATGCGCGGTTTTGGCATAAGGTGCTCTATGATTTAGGGGTGGTTCCGACAAAAGAACCGTTCCAAAAATTAGTTAATCAAGGTATGATTCTTGGTACTAATCATGAAAAAATGTCAAAGTCCAAGGGAAATGTAGTTAATCCCGATGACATTGTTAAACAGTACGGTGCTGATACGTTGCGCTTGTACGAGATGTTTATGGGACCACTTTCTGAATCTAAACCGTGGAATACCGATGGAATTGTTGGTGCCAACCGCTGGATTAAACGAGTTTGGCGCTTGTACATGAATGATGATGACACGGTAAGTGATGTGATCGTTGATGATAATGACGGAAAGCTTGATAAGATTTATAACCAAACCGTTAAAAAGGTGACTGATGACTTTGAAAATATGCGTTTTAACGTTGCCATTTCTCAAATGATGGTTTTCATCAATGATGCATATAAAGCACAAAGGTTACCTAAAAAGTACGCGGAAGGGTTCATTAAACTTCTTTCACCAATTACGCCACATGTTGCTGAAGAATTGTGGCAAAAGTTGGGTCATGATCATTCCATTGAACTTGCCAAGTGGCCAGAAGCTGACGAAAGTAAGTTAAAAGAAGACCAAGTTGAACTGGTGGTTCAGGTTAATGGAAAAGTAAGAGGTCACATTAAAGTTAGCGTGGATGCTGGGAAGGACGAGTCTGAAAAAGTTGCTTTAAATGATGAAAATGTTAAATCATTCCTTGATGGAAAGACTGTTAGAAAGGTAATCGTCGTTCCAAAGAAAATTGTTAATATTGTTGCAAATTAAGCTTGAATAAATTTGAAATTATTTTTCGAAATGGTTAAAATTTATATTTGTAACGTGAAAGTAGGGGAAATTTGTGAACAACGATTTCGAACAAGATGAATTAGAAAAAGAAGAAATTGAAGATAGTGAAAGATCACAAGGTAAGATGGTTAAAGGATCAGCCTGGATGACCATTGGAAGCATCCTCTCACGAATTCTTGGTGCCATTTACATCATTCCTTGGCGATTGATTTTTGGAGCGTCATTGTTTCCGCTTGCCAACACGTTGTATACCATGGGTTACAACATTTATAGTGAGTTTTTGACAATTGCCATTGCGGGGATTCCGTCGGCGGTTGCAAAAGAAGTGGCCCATTATAATGCGTTAAATGAGTATGGGGTAAGTGCGCGACTTTATAAGAAGGGAATTACCCTTTCGGTTATTACCGGAGTCGTTTGTGCACTTTTAATCTATTTTTTTGCTCCAATCTTAGCTGGTAGTGGGGGTAAAAATGCGGTTCCGGTGATTCGTTCGTTAGCATGGGCCGTCCTAATTATTCCTGCGATGAGTTTAACTCGTGGATATTTTCAAGGCTTCCAACAGATGGCTCCGTCAGCAATGTCACAATTTGTTGAGCAACTCGCGCGTGTCATTTACATGTTGGCTTCAGCCTTCTTCATTATGATCGTGATCCACGGAAGTTGGGTAACCGCCGTTACCCAGTCAACTTTTGCCGCCTTCATCGGTGCTATTTTTGGTTTTTTAGCACTAGGATGGTATTACTGGCGACGACGTGATCATTTTCAGGGGCTTATTGCTTCAAGTGATAACGCTATTAACGTTAAGACTAACGATCTTTATAAAGAAATTATTAGTCAAGCGGTTCCGTTTATTATTCTTGGTTCTGGCATTACCATTTTTCAATTAATTGACCAATATTCCTTTTTTAGTATTATGCGTTGGGCAACTAATTATACTAATACTAATTTACAGTATATTTATGCTATTTTTGCGGCTAATGCGAATAAATTGATTATGATTGTGGTTTCGTTAGCTTCCGCCTTGGCAATTACCGTAGTTCCGTTGCTTTCTGAAGCCCGAACCAAAGGTGACATTCATTCAATTAGTAAGCAACTTAGTAATGCGTTAATTTTATTTGAATTTGTCATGCTTCCTGCAGCTTTAGGGATGGCAGCTATTGCTGGTCCGATCAACCGAACCTTTTATGGAACCGCCAATATGGATTTAGGAGCGGACATTTTAACGTTTTCTGCTATCATTTCAATTAGTCTAGGCTTGTTTACGGTGGTTACCGCATTAATGCAAGGAATCTCTGAAAATAGACGAGCAGTTAAATACTTTGTGGTTGGAATTGTAATTAAGTTAGTTGCGCAAGTTCCTTTAGTTTACTTCTTTGGAGCTTTTGGAGCCTTAATGGCAACCGCAGTTGGATTTACAGTTGCTAACTATCTGATTGTGCATTCCTTAAGACATGAGTTTGGATTGGAAATGAGTAGTATTAAATCTAATTCTGTTAAAATTTTAGCGTTTGCTTTGATCACATACTTTGTGGCCTTAATTGTAGTTTATGGAGCTAACTTCTTGTTTGGGATGGTAGTTAATTATAATAGTTCACTAATCAGTTTGTTTGTTTCGATTTTGGCTACGTTAGCTGGTGGATTTGTGTACCTATTCTTGGTACTTAAAAGTCGGGTAGCTGATAAGGTCTTAGGAAATAAGATGCAAAGTGTAAGGAAGTTTTTACACATTCGATAAAAAAAGAAGATCCAGTCAGGATCTTCTTTTTTATCAGTTAAATTCATGCTTCGTGTTCATGCATGAAGCATGGAAGCCGTTGTGAGATTTGATGAGGGAGAACTACATATTGAGTGGCTGCTAGTTCATCGGCAATTGCACTGTGGGAATAAACGGCTGCTAAAACAGCATCAACCTCGTCGTCAAATTGGGCAACGAATCCACCGATAATTCCAGCAAGAGTATCACCCATCCCTCCAGTTGCTTGAGCAGGCGTCCCAGTCGTGTTTTGGTATACTTCATCTGGGGTATACACCTGAGTACGATCAGATTTAAGAACGACAATCCCACCAATTTTGTCGCGGGCTTCTCTGTTACGTGCCTCAGTTTGATCGGCCATTTTAATTCCGGATAAACGTTGCCACTCCATTTGATGTGGAGTAAAAATTAATTTGGCTTGTGGTAATTTTAACCCACGTTCAGCGATCATCGTGATGGCTGAACCATCAATTAAGAGGATTTGATCAGGGGTGACATTATCAAATACGGTTTCCATAATTTCACAACTATGATCATCGGTCCCAAGCCCAGAGCCAATGGTAATAACTTTCATAGCTTTAATGAGTTGAACCATTTGATCAGTGTCGTTATAGTCTGCAAACATTGCTTCGGGTAGCCAAGAGTGGAGTGCACTTTGATTCGTTGGATCCGTGATAGTAGTTGTGAGTCCAACGCCAGAGTAAACTGCTCCAAGCGAACTCATTATGATTGCACCACCAAAGTTTTCGTTTCCACCAACTAAAGCGATTTTACCATAAGTTCCTTTAAAACTATTTTTGGGTCGAATGCGGATGGTTTTAGTTAGAATTGATTTATCAATTTTCTTCATTTTGTTCACCTCGAATGCATTATATCATGCGTTGGTTGAATGTTGTCCAAATGAGTTGTTACTTTCTTGATTATGTTAGAATAAGGAATAACTAAGTAGGAGGGTATAACATGGCAATTGACTGGAAAGATAAAGCACAAAATTACAAAGATGATTACTTAAATGACTTAAAAAAATTGATTTCAATTGATAGTTCGAGGGACTTGGAGCACGCAACGGACGAATACCCATTGGGCCCAGGTCCAGCTCATGCATTACAACAGTTTCTCTCTTTTGGTGATCGTGATGGGTTCACCACGAAAAACATTGATAACGTAGTGGGATACATTGAGTATGGTTCAGGCGATGAAACCATGGCAATTTTGTCACACGCTGATGAGATGCCTGGTGGCGCAGGGTGGGATTCTAATCCATTCGAACTAAAGCTTGAGGGTGACAATGCAATTGGTCGGGGAGTTTCTGATGACAAAGGACCAGGACTTGCGGCCTATTATGGATTAAGAATGCTTAAAGATGCAGGGATTCAGCCGAAGGTCAAAATTCGCTTGATAATTGGAACGGACGAAGAGTGTGACTGGACTGGAATGAAACGCTATTTTGAGGTTGAACCAGATCCTTCATTTGGATTTTCGCCAGACGCCGAATTTCCCTTGATCAATGGGGAAAAGGGTAATGTGACGCTTGAAACGCATTTTGCTTCCAATAAAAGTGATGGTGAGAACACCCTGATGCATTTTAATGCCGGATTGCGTGAAAATATGGTACCACGTGATGCAGAAGCTGACGTTGTTGCTGCGGATGTCTCCAAAATGGCCGATGAATTTGAAAAATATTTAGATAGGGTTCCCGTAACTGGAAGCTATGAAATCGAAGGGAACAATATTAAAATCAGTGTAGTCGGGAAAGCAGCCCATGGAATGGAACCTAAGAACGGTATCAATGCTGGAACCTATTTAGCTGACTTTTTGGTTGATTATAGTTTTGATACTAGTGGTGCTAATATCCTGAACTTCATCGACGAAAAACTGCATGATGATTCTCGTGCTCATAAATTGGGGCTTAATTTTACTGATGATGTGATGGGAGAACTAACCATGAACGTCGGTCTAATGAATTTTGATCATGAAAATGGTGGGATGGTTAACACTAACTTTAGGTATCCAAAGGGGATTACGACTGATAAAATTTTAGCTAAAGTTCAAGATGCCGCTGATCGGTTTAACGGGTCAACCAAACAAATTTCGCAAATGGTGCCCCACTTTGTTGATGCAGACGATCCCATTGTAAAAACCTTAATGGGTGTTTATCGCGATCAAACTGATCAGGATGACGCTCAACCAGAAGTTGTTGGTGGTGGTACGTATGCGCGAATGATGAAACGTGGGGTTGCCTTTGGAGCACTTTTCCCAGGAACAGAGGACACGATGCACCAAGCTAACGAATACACACCTGTTAATGATTTGATTTTGGCAATGTCGATTTACGGTCAGTCAATTTATGAATTGTCTAAGTAGAGATAAAAAAACTTTGAACATCGTGTTCAAAGTTTTTTTATCGGATCGTTTTTAATTTTTCATCAATTTTGGCCAATACCTTAGAAACGTTTTGGGGATCTTCTAGATCGTACTTTTGAAGATTAATTTTCATCTTAGGACTGACGTTGTATTCGTCATACCATTTTTGGTAAGCTTTCCACATTTTGTAATAATATTCTTCCAGTCCTGGATCGTTGTCCCATTGTTCATAATCACGACCACGCTTTTGGATTCGGTATAAGATGGTGTCGAAATCGCTGTAGGCATAGACTAAAAGGTCAGGACTTGTTTTTGGAAGCTCTTTAAGTTCATCCATCATATTGTCAAGCAACTTTAAATAAACTTCTAATTCAACGTCAGAAATATTTCCCTCAGCATTATTTTCTTTGGTGAAAAGAGCGTCTTCGTAAATAGATCGATCCAACACGTTGTTGTCTTGTTTTAACGCCTTTTTAATCATCGAAAAACGTTTATTTAAAAAGTATATTTGGAGTAAGAAGCCATACTGTTTTGGATCTTTATAATAAAGTGGCAAAACAGGATTGTCTCCCACTGGCTCGTAGAAGGGCTCTGTTCCATAATGTGCGGCAATTTTTCCCGTTAAGGTTGTTTTACCGACACCAATCATTCCAGCTGTAATAATCACCATGCTTAGCTCCTCTTTTAGTTTAATAACGTCTTTTAGTATATCATTTCGAATCAGTTAGGTTAACGATGGATTTGAACACTAATTTTCCTTCTTTGTTTCAGACGTTATTATTATGGTATTCTATGTTAGTGGAAAAATTTGGAGATGAATTGGATTAATGAAGTGGGAAATGAGTTTAATTAAATTTTTGAAAAGAGCCGTTGTATTTATTGGACTAATTTTTTTGATTTTTGCGGTTCAAGTACCAGTTCAAATGATTGGAATTCACGATTATCATGGATTCAAGGCTTTTCTTTATGGAACCTCTTACATTGTTATTTTTCTTGTCGTAATTAGTTTAGCGCTATGGGCCTATCGAAGTGTGTACAGACAACGAAGTCATCGGCTTACTGGTCACGATTTAAAGATTATTTTATTGTCAATCTTTAGCTTTTTTGTTATTGAGATTGTGCTTCAAGTTTTAAATAAATTGATTTTTAACCAACTGGGAACAAAGAATAATAATGCCATTTTAAGTCTTTTTCAAAGTAACATGACGGTGTTGGTTTTGATGAGCTTTTCGGCAGTTTTTTTATCTCCAGTGTTAGAGGAATTGGTGTTTAGGGGATTTTTTATTAATGCCTTTTTTAATCAAAATGCATTTTGGCTGCCAATTGTTTTTAGTGGGTTACTTTTTTCTTGTGGTCATATGAGTTCTAACGTGATTAGTTTTATGATTTATGCTATTTTGGGAATGATTTTAGCGTATGTATACAAGAAAACGGGGAAAATTGAAGTTTCGATTGGGGTACACTTTTTAAATAACCTAATTGCAACCGGATTTATGCTAATGGCAGTCTTATAGTGGTGGAGTGAAAAATGGACGTAGTTGAATTTAATTATTTTAATCAATTAAAGAATCAATTAATGGTGGCTGATGAAGAGTTGGAGCAGCTTAAAAAGCAGTATTTACACTGGATCATGAATCTTGATCAACTCAAAAATGATTATGACGTGAACACAATTGATGAATTAGCTAGTGTTTTAAACGATGGGGATGACGATCAAAAGTCAGCGGATTTAAAAAATGCCCTACTCAATAATGATAAGGATTATTTGTTGAATGGGATGAAAGAGTTGAATAATACTGACTTTCAGAAGTGTAACGTAATTAATCAACGAATTCATAATTTAACTCAAAAATTACATGAAGTTGAAATATTTTATAAGAATGTCGTTATTCCGATAGTTAACGAGATGAAGAAGAGTAAAATAATAGAGGTTATTGGCGTTTTAAGTTCTAGAAATAGTAGTGACGTGGTTTTGAACTTTAGATTTTTATCGAGTTTTGCCGAATTTCAAAGAGATTTTCATAAAGAGATGTACGTTGATGCAATTATAAAGGGTCATCTTAAGGATAAAAGTGTAATGACAATGATGATTACTCAAGATAATTATCCAAACGAATATGATATGACCCTGATGAAAGATATGGAGGAAGATTAACTAATGGTAGATCGAGGAGACTATAAATATCCTGACACTCAGGCGTATAATTTTGTGCTTAAGCGACTGAATGAACATGGAGTAACGATTAAAGATATTGCACAGATTGCAATTGATTTACAGAAAAAATATTCAAATGTTCCTGATTTAGACTATGTTTGTGGGATTGTTAATGATATTTTGCATAAAAGGGAAGTATTGAATAACGCAATGGTAGGGCTTGAACTGGATCGTTTAGCACAAGATGGCGAGTTAGAAGAGCCACTTGAAAGCATTGTCTCTCATGATTTAGGGGTGTTTGGCGTTGATGAAACGTTGGCACTTGGAATTGCTTCAATCTATGGGACGATTGGGGTTACTAATTATGGTGAAATTGACACTAATAAAAATGGAATTGTAAAAGAACTCGATACAAACGGTCAAATTGTCAATACTTTTATTGATGATATTGTTGGAGCTATTGCTGGCGCTACTGCCGCTAAAATTGCACATGATAATGCTTAAAAAAGGTCCTCACAAAAGTGAGGACCTTTTTTTAGTTTGACTTCTTTACTGCTTTGATGCATTTTGAATTAAACCTGAATTCATCATGAATACTGGTTGATTCACCAACGTCATGTCTCACGACTTTTAACCAATCGTCTTGGTTATCACCTAAGCCAGTTGGGTTAACAAATGTAACTTCGACTAAATCGCCAACTTCGTAAGGAAGATTTTTATCGTATTCAACTAAATTATAAGTTTCATAAGCTTTTGTTTTCATATTATTTCCTCCATTGGTTAATTATATCAAATTATGTTTTAATCGCTAAAATTATGCAGTAAATTTTTGTCAATAAAGCGACTGATTGGTTATATTATATAATAATAATTATTATATTATGAGACAAAAGTGAATTAATAATTAGGATAAATACTGATGTCAAGGTATTATAATTATGTTTTGTGAAATTTAAGACTCTATTGTCGTTGTTTTTAATAAAGTTTATAATCTAAATTGTGAAGTAAGCAGTAAGAGATTCATAATGAAATATTGAATGTTGAGATTAAAAATAACTAGACAATTTTGTGAATGCTAATGTAGGAAATAGTGTTCACGTGGTGTTAGAAAGTGTGAGAAGCTTTTAACACCGTAATTAATACTGTCATAAATGATAAGTTGGTGGAAGATAAGTGTTATTGAGTACGTGAAAAATCATTTAATGATAGCCTATGTCTTGTTATAAGATTTGAAATTAAAACAACTATGCGAATTTATTCGTATTTCAATATGATGAATACTCTGAAATACCATTTAGGTCATGCTACTTCGTAGTATGACCTTTTTTGATGGGAAAGGAGGTGAGTCATAATGAAGGAGTTTAAACTAGTAGTTCCAAGTACAGATCGAAGCGTTTGGCTTAGTGGTAGAACTATTTACTATTACAGTATTGGAAATAAAAACAATTACTCCGTTGTTTTTCCATATGATGCCGAATATTTGAACTTACCGAACGGGAAAATGGTTTTTCGCTCGATTACAGACGATTATTTTGGCAAGGCCACAGATGGTAGTTCTTATCACGCTACTATTCGTCTAAACGACTAGTTATTGTAGAGCCAGAAGCTAATACTTCTGGTTCTTACATAGACTCCAATGATTTTTATTGGCATGGTGATAGTTTAATCAATGTTTTTATGGATAGATTATAACTATATAAATCCAATGATATAGATTTATAGAAACTAAAAGAGGGAATAATAACGCACATTATTATTCTCTTTTTACATAATTAATGTAATTATTATGGTATTTTTTTCACATGATAAAGCATAAATGTTGACATGACGGCATTTATGGCCTACTTTAGAAGTGTAAGGAAATATAAGAGAGTGAGATGATCTAATGAAAAAGGTAATTAAGGGAGCATTAATCGCAGGTGTGACCGTTGGTTTATTCTTTGGCTTGCAGATGAATAGTTCAGCAAATCACACTGAAACTACATATGCAGCAGCAACGGATACTAAGGAAATGACCTCACAAGCTAGACCTAGGATTTCTAAATTAAGATATGATAGTGGTACGTGGGGACAGGTCAACTGGAACTATAATGAGATCAATCGGACTTTAACGTTGAGCGGTAAAGATAAAACCTTGGGAACCTATGCATATTCACAACTTGGAGATTTACGTCAGGCTTTAAATGATGCGCAAGTTATTAATATCCAAGATAAGATGTATGCCCCATCAAATTCTGATTATCTTTTTTCTCAATCGGCAGATGATGACCCACTCCACCAGGGCAATCAAGGTTTAAAAAACCTGCAAACTATTAATGGTCTCGATAAATTGGATACATCAAAAGTATCTGGTATGGATTATATGTTTAATGGTGATACAGCACTAAAAAGTATTGATGTCACTCACTTTGACACCTCAAATGTTAATCGTATGAGACTGATGTTTGGTGCCGATATTCTTCTTAAAGACATCGACGTCAGTCATTTTGACACTTCTAAAGTTATTGATATGAGTTCAATGTTTGTTTATGACTATGCTGTTAAAAACATTGCCGGTTTAACGAGTTTTAAAATTAATCCTAATAATCGTAGTTTGAGTAATATGTTTCAGGATGACCATCAGTTACAAAGCCTAGATTTAACTAGCTTCGATACTCAGGCAGCTTCTAAGGGTAAATATAATGGATTGTCCGCTTTCATGAAGGGTGATAATAATCTTCACCAAATTAAGTTAGGTGATAAGACAATCTTAAAGGCTCCTGATGCACCTGGTGCAGGTCCAATTATTCCAGAACCGGTAGTAGGTACCCAGTTTGTATTTGACGGAAAAGATTACACTGTTAAATCACCCAATTGGATGAACATTGATAATAACAATCAATTGCAGAATAATTTAAGTCTTGCAGATGGACAATCACATCCCGGTAATTGGATTTGGGCAACCAACTACAATGTCCCTTCGATTTCCATAACTGAACAAGTTAATTTTGTAAATAAAAAGGGGCAGTACGTGAATGCAACTTCAGTTACTGGTATCCCAGGTGAAAAGCAAACTTTAATTGCTCCAACTGGATATCGATTTGAGAATAATAACGCTACCATTACCATTGGAAGTAAAAATGCGACGGTAAACGTTGTTGTTGTTCGAAATAGATAGGTCATAAAGTGGTCCACTTTTATAAATATCGCTACGAAAATTAGTGATACTTATTTTTACAAGTGGCCAAATAGTTTCAAATATTTTTGAAGGGGATAATGTGTATGATTACAATTGCATCTACTACTGATAACAATATGGCGATACCGCTGGCAGTCAACTATTCGTCAATATTGAACCATAATAAGAATTCAATTTTCACGTTTTACGTTGTTAATGATCATTTAAGTTCCAACAGTGCTGATTTGTTAAAGGCCCTGGAAAAAGTCTACGACAACTGTAAGGCAATTAACTTTTTGCAACCCAACACCGCTGCATATAAGGATGCTAATGTAAAATCTCCGGATAGTGCAATTAAGGAAAACACTTACTATCGAATTGAGATTCCTGAAGAAGTTCATGAACCTAAAATCCTTTATTTGGATGCTGACATGGTATGTGTGGGTGATATTTCGAATCTTTTTAATACCGATCTTGATGGCAATATTGTCGGTGCCGTTGAGGATTCTGGCTACGTTGATCGGTTAAAAAGGATGCATATTAGTGATGAGCCGGGTCAATATTTTAACGCTGGTCTATTGCTGATTGATACGAAAGCTTGGAATGATAATGATACTTCTGAAAAGGTTAGAAAGTTAGCAATTGATAAACCTGATATGCTGAAGTATCAAGACCAAGATGCTCTAAACGCCATTTTTAATGGACACTGGAAAAAACTTGACCCTAAGTATAATTTGCAAAGTCATCTAGTTAAGGGTGAGAGTGGATTAAATCCTATCCCAGAGCGTCGAGCAGCTGAGGCAAATGCACTTAAGCACCCTGTGATTATTCATTACACTAATTTTGATAAGCCATGGATCGTTAAAAATAACCATCTTCATCCATTACGCAATTATTATTACCAAGCTAAGAACCAATTAATTTACGATCTAGGCGATTATATTAGATAAAAAGTAGTGAGAGAGTGGACAATTGTCCACTCTTTTTGTTTACATAATTTAATTACTATTAATGAAAAAAGACGATATCAATAAGCTTGATAACGTCTTGTTAGTAACGAATGCCCGAGATGAGATTCGAACTCATACTCAGTAAACTGAACAGCGACCTGAACGCTGCGCGTCTGCCAATTCCGCCACTCGGGCAATTACTACCTTTCAATCATACAATAAAAATGTCGTAAAATAAACACTCAATTTTGTGGTATCCTTGTATTTATTATTTAATTGTGTAAAATATAAGATAGTACAAGAGTGTTTAGAAAGAAGAGATTATAATGGTTGAACCACGTAAGATTGAAAGCCAGTTGTGTTTTGGAATCTATAATACAAGTAAAAAGTTTAGTCGGTACTACCAAATCGTTTTATCTCCATTTAATTTAACTTATCCACAATACATTACCATGTTGGTGTTATGGGAACATGCCCCAATGACCGTTCGTGAGCTTGGATCTTACTTAGACTTAGATAGTGGGACTTTAACTCCGTTGTTGAAACGGCTTGAAAAGCAGGGATGGGTGACAAGAACACGTAGTCATAAAGATGAACGAGTTGTCATCGTTGACACTACAGAATACGCTAAGGAACGTCGTGATAAAGTATATGAACACGTTAATCAATGTTTTTCTGTTTTGGATATGAGCCAGGATGATATTGAAAAATGTTTGAAGATGGTGAATGCAGTTGGTGACCGATTGGATAATGTTAGTGAGCAAAAATTAAAAGATGTTAAGTAGTAAAAAGACATTCTGTGTGAACTGGAATTAATTTAGTTTACGCAGAATGTTTTTTATTATATTAATTTATGTTTTCATTATTGGTTTTGAGTTAGTCATTATCTCTTTCTTTTGGTAGAATTGTCTAGGAGTAAATTAAAAACAAAATTAAAGTCCGAATGATTTATTTGGATTTCCATTACAAAAATTAGCGGAATGGAGCTGAATTTTTTGTCACTAAGCATTCAAGAAATTAAAAATATTCTTCGTGAACATGACTTATTAAAATCAGTTAATCAGACTAATGATAATGATTTTAACTATGTTAGTTATGATTCACGAGACATAAAACCGAAAACCTTATTCTTTGGAAAGGGAAACTTTAAGCCTGAATTTGTTACGTTAGCAAAAAAGGCTGGAGCAACTGGAATCGTGTGTGAAGATCATTTATCTGAAAGTAACGGAATGAATGAGATTTTGGTTACTAACATTCAAAAAGCAATGTCTTTGATCTCTGCTGCATTTTTCAATTATCCACAAGACGATTTGTTCATCATTGCCTTTACGGGTACTAAGGGGAAAACGACCTCTTCATATTTCACTCGGGATGCAATTAGGAAGGCGAGTGGGAATAAAACCGCCTTATTTTCAACTATCAATACCGTGGTTGGTAATGAACCAAATCAAACATTTAAGTCACATCTAACTACTCCAGAATCACTAGATATTTTTAAGAATATGAGATCCGCTGTCGATAATGGGATGAAATATCTCATTATGGAAGTTTCGTCTCAGGCATACTTAAAAAATCGGGTTTTTGGATTAAAGTATAACGTAGGTAATTTTTTAAATATTTCTCCCGATCACATTGGGGAAAACGAGCATCCGACTTTTGCAAACTATTTGCACTGTAAAGAACAACTCTTGGTTAATTCAAATAAGTGCATTTTGAATGCCGATTCAGACCACCTGATTGATATTTATTATGCTGCCAAAACCACAACTGATCCCCAAAATATTTATTTGTTTGGTAAAAAGGGGACGACTCCACAACTTGAAATCGACCTTGATTTCACGTACGAGCCAGTTTCAGATAGCTTGACTGATAACGATATTCAATTAAGTTCCATTTCTGGTAAAGCTAAAAAGTTAGGCTTAGACGGAAATTATCGCATTGGTATTCCAGGTGATTACAATGAATCCAATGCAACCGCTTCGATCATATCGGCTGGACTTGCTGGCTTTAAACGTGGTGATATGTTAGATGGTTTGGCAGGAGCAAAAATTCCTGGAAGAATGGAAATCTTTAAGTCTAAAAACCATGGGAACGTTCATGTGGATTATGCTCATAATTATGCTAGTATGAATGCATTACTAGGATTTTTAAAACGACAAGACCCTAGTGGAAAAGTTATTGTAGTGGTTGGAAGCCCGGGCAATAAGGGAATTGACCGTCGAGAGGGATTTGGCAAGGCGTTGACTCAAAATGCCGATGTAGCGTTTTTAACTACTGACGACCCCGCTTATGAAGATCCCATGAAGATTGCAAAGGAAATTGATAGTCATATCGATCATGATAAGGTTGACGTTCATTTCGAAATGGATCGTGAAAAAGCCATTAAAAAGGCCATTAATTTTGGTAAACGTGGAGATATTATTGTAGTAGCGGGTAAAGGACGCGATCCTTATCAAAAGATTAATGGTGTTGATACACCTTATCCAACCGATTCGGTTATCGTGGAAGATTACTTGGAGGGTTTAAATGGTAATGATAAATGAGAAAGTTCCAGATTTCACTCCGATCTTACTTGGAAGTGACTTTAATGTGTACGGGATGGCGCGTTCTTTCTACGAGTTGTATGGTAAGCGTGTCAAGGCTTATGCCCAGGAACGATTAGCCCCCACAAGATTTACCAAAATTGTGGATCTGACGTTTATTCCCGGCTTTAGTGAGGATCCAGTATGGTTTGAAGAGATGAAAAAGTTAAAAAAGAAGTATGCCAACCACAAAGAACCGGTCATTTTAATTGGATGTGGGGATGGTTATGCTGAGTTAATTTCTAAACATAAGAAAGATTTAGAAGATGTCTTTGTCTGTCCATACGTTGATTATTCGTTAATAAAACAACTTAATAGTAAAGAAAATTTTTATAAAATGTGTGATAAGTATGGAATGCCATATCCTGGCACCAAAATTATTTCCAAAAGCAATTTTGAAGATAACGACTTCGATCAACCATTTGATTATCCAATTGCACTTAAACCCACCAATAGTGTGGAATGGTTGGATATCCGTTTTAAGGGAAGAAAGAAAGCTTTTACTATTAAAAGCGATGCCGAGTATCGTGACATTGTTTCAAAAATTTATAATAATGGTTATACTTCCTACTTGATCGTCCAAGATTTCATCCCAGGTGATGACAGCAACATGCGCGTCTTAAATGCTTATGTTGACAAGAATCATCACGTGAAGATGATGTGTTTAGGCCATCCACTTTTGGAAGATCCGGCACCGTCTGCAATTGGTAACTACGTCACGATTATTCCTGACTTTGATCAACGGATTTATGATCAGATTCAACAGTTTTTAGAGTCGATTGAATTTACTGGGTATGCTAATTTTGACATGAAGTATGATGTTAGAGACGATACGTACAAGTTGTTTGAAATCAATTTGAGACAGGGACGCAGCAGTTTCTTTGTCACCCTAAATGGATATAACCTTGCTCAATGGGTGGTTCGTGATTACGTTCAAGATGACCTAGCGGACCAAAAGACAGTGTATGCCAATCAAGATCCTAAGAAATATTATTTATGGTTAGGGGTGCCCAATCGTGTTTTTCGTAAGTATGCCAAAGATAATGAAGATAAAAAGAAGGCAGAAGAGCTGATCAAAAAAGGTCAGTGGGGAACGACTTTTTGGTATAAAAAAGATGAAAACTTCATGCGTTGGCTACTTATGAAATGGATGGACCATAATTACGCAAAAAACTTCAAAAAATATTTTCATATGAATAAGGAATAAGATAATGAAAAAGTTTTTCACAATTATTGGTGGGATGGGGACCCAAGCGACTGAGAGTTATGTTCATTTACTAAATCAACGGACCCCAGCTCACTGTGATCAGGATTATTTAAATTATATATTAGTTAATCATGCGACAGTTCCAGACCGGACGGATTATATTACTGATCCAGAAAATAATCCGAGTCCACTAGTTCCACTTGAAGAAGATATTAAACAACAGAGCAAACTGGGACCAGAATTTTTTGCGTTACCATGTAATACTGCCCATTATTTTTATGATCAGTTACAGAGTATGACGGGTGTTCCAATTTTGCATATGCCTAGGTTAGCGGTAGCCGCAATTGCCAAGAAGTTTCCACACGCTAAAAGAGTGGGGCTAATTGCCACTAAGGGAACTCTAAAGGACAAAGTATATGATAAAGAAATTACTAAAGCTGGATATGAAGTTGTGCACCCTACCACTGAAATTGCGGATGAAACGATGGATTTAATTTATAAAGGTGTTAAGGAGCAGGATTATGTCGATCCAAAATTATATCATCATATTTTAAATCAAATGGTTAATGAATTGGATAGCGATGTGGTGATTTTAGGTTGTACTGAGATTTCGGTAGCAGAAGAACGAGCTGGTAATCATGATTACCCTGTGATTGATGCGCAAGCGGAGCTAGTTGATGAATCAATTCGATTAGCTGAAAAAATGCAAAAAAATAAATCATCCAAGTGATTGGATGATTTTTTAGTAGTAGTTATTGAATGAAAAACAAAAGCCCAATTGAGATTAAAATCGAAATCAGTGTCAATAAAATTACGTAGGGTTTTAAATTACCTTGGATTTTTCTCTGGTAACAAATATCAATGAAAGAAATCGCGACGATTGTCATTATAAAACTTAAAGAGACCAAATAACGATGCTCGTTAAAGTGATTCAGGGTAAAAACCACTTCACTAATCAACAAAAGAATGTAAAACGCGCGCGTATAGACGACACCCTTAATAATCTTTTTGTCTTGTTTACGCGTGATTCCGATTGTTAGTGAGATTAATAAAAGAATCCATAGTAAAGTAATTATGTAGATTAACATGATGTTTAGCCTCCACTTGAATTTTATCATACGGCTCTGTAGAAGTCTTGATGACAAGGGGTATAATTCATGATATAATTATACACGTATTGCGGGTGTAGTTTAGTGGTAAAATTTAAGCTTCCCAAGCTTACGTCGCGGGTTCGATTCCCGTCACCCGCTTTGGGAAGCTACCAACGATGAGAGTGTAGTACTAATTATAATTTCAAAGCAAATCTAAGTTGATGTGAGTTAGATAAATTGTGATTGGGAAGGCGTCCTTTCTAGGTATACAAATTTAATAATGAGTGGGTATTTCCAAATAGAGTGGTACCGCGGGTAATCTCGTCTCTTGCATTGATTTAATTAATGTAAGAGGCTTTTTATTTATGAGGAGGATATTATGGATTACAGACAACAAGTTGCAGACGTAGTTGCTGATGCAACTAACAACCAAATTTCAACGAGTGATATTTACGGAAAAATTGAGAAACCGAAAACTTCAGATAACGGGGACTTAGCATTTCCAACTTTCATTCTAGCTAAGGAGTTACATAAAGCTCCTCAACAGATCGCAAAGGATATCGTCAATAATGTTGATGGAAGTCAGTTTGATAAAGTCGTTGCCGTTGGTCCTTACGTTAACTTCTTCTTGGATAAAGGAAAAGTTAGTAAGCAAGTCATGTCAGAGGTTTTGACGGATAAAGAGCACTATGGTGATAATTACGATGGCAAGGATCAGACCGTGACCATTGATATGTCTTCTCCAAATATTGCTAAGCCAATGTCAATGGGACACCTTCGTTCCACTGTGATTGGAAATTCAATTTCCGAAATTTTAAGAAAAAATGGATATAAAACAATTAAAGATAATCATTTAGGTGATTGGGGAACCCAATTTGGTAAGTTAATTACGGCTTACTTAAAGTGGGGAAATGAAGAGGACGTAAAGCGTCATCCAATTCATTACTTAGTTCAGTATTACGTTAAATTTCATAAGGAAGATCAGAAAAATCCTGAACTAGACGAAGAAGCACGCGAATGGTTTAAAAAACTCGAAGATGGTGATCCCGAAGCTACCAAACTATGGAAGTGGTTTAGGGATGTGTCGTTAGAGGCTTTTAATAATACCTATAAAAAACTGGGCGTTAAATTTGATACCTATAATGGTGAGTCATTTTACAATGACAAAATGGATGAAGTGGTTGACATCCTAAAAAAAGATGGATTGCTTCAGGAATCTCAAGGAGCTCAAGTGGTCGATTTAAGTAACGCTAACCTAAATCCAGCACTTATCTTAAAGAGCGATGGGGCTTCTCTTTACATTACTAGAGACATTGCAACGGCGTTATACCGTGAACGGACGTATCATCCGGTCATGAATCTCTACGTGGTAGGATCCGAACAAACTAATTATTTCCATCAACTAAAAGCTGTCTTAAAAAAGATGGGCATAAAGAATGCGGACGGTGTTCATCATATCCCGTTTGGCTTAATTACGGTTAATGGAAAAAAGCTTTCAACTAGACGTGGGAATATTATCTTATTAAACAAGGTTTTAGATGATTCAATTACCATGGCAAAACAACAAATTGCTGAGAAGAATCCTGATTTACCAAATAAAGATGAAGTGGCTACACAAGTTGGGGTTGGTGCAATTATCTTTGGTGATCTTAAGAGTGAGCGAATCAATAGCATTGATTTCGTACTTAAAGACCAATTAAAATTTGAAGGTGAGACTGGCCCATACGTTCAGTATGCCCATGCTCGTGCTGAGAGTATTTTGCGGAAGTCTGGTAAAAAAGAATTTGATGAATCAGCAAATGAATTGACTGATGCAGGTGCTTTTGAAGTCATTAAGTTACTTCAGGCCTTTCCAGAAGTTGTAAAACAAGCTCGAAATGAATTTGAGCCTTCCGATATTGCTAAATATTCGCTAAGACTAGCTAAGTCATTCAACAAATATTATGCTCATTCTAAGATTTTAGCGGACGATGATGAGCAAGACGCCCGTCTCGACCTTGTCAAAAGTGTTGCGATTGTATTAAAAGAGTCGTTAAGATTGTTGGGAATTAAAGCACCCGATCAAATGTAGAATAAAGTGGATGTCAATTGACATCCACTTTATCTTTTAAAATCCATTAATGTCCATGTGTTACAATAGCATTTAATGATAAAAGGAGATTTGGACTTTTATGGATAACAACAGCAAAAGTAAGTCAATATTTAAAAGAATTTGGGGTTACTTCAGAAAATTCTGGCGTAGATTTCAAATTACGAGATGGATTATTGTAGTTGTTTTATTCGTTATCTTGGTTTTAAGTAGTTATTTGACGATTGTGGCAAAGACTTCGCACGTTCGTGATCTTCAGTCTAATTTATCAAAATCGACTGTGATTTATGATTCACATCACCAAGAAGCTGGCAAATTGTACGCACAAAAGGGTACTTACGTTCAGATGAATAAGATTTCAAAAAATATTCCTAATGCGATTCTTTCGACGGAAGATCGTAATTTCTATAAGGAACATGGCTATTCGGTTAGTGGTTACGGGAGAGCCATTTTACTTGCAATTAAGAATAGGGTACTGGGTCGTGACTACATTAGTGGTGGAGGAAGTACAATTTCGCAGCAGTTAGCCAAGAACACTTTTCTTTCCCAGCAACAAACTTTAACCAGAAAACTTAAAGAATTATTCATTTCAATTGAGATTGAGAACGTTTATTCAAAGAACCAAATTTTGACGATGTATATGAACAACGCTTACTTTGGTAATGGCGTGTATGGGGTCGAAGATGCCTCGAAGCGATACTTTGGGCAGTCTGCGGAAGATTTACCGGTCCAGGATGCAGCTGTGTTAGCAGGGATGCTATCGAATCCTAGTAATAATCCGATTGATCATCCGGAGGCGGCACGTCAGAGGAGAAATGTGGTTCTTGATTTAATGGCAAAGAACCATAAGATCACTAATTCAGAGGCAAAAAAATACCAAGCCATGCCGTTGAACACTAAAAATTCCTATCGTTCTACTAATGGGTATAAATATCCCTATTATTTTGATGCTGTTATTAATGAGGCTATCTCAAAATATGGATTAACTGAATCTGACATCATGAATCACGGGTATAAAATTTATACGAATCTAAATCAGCAACAGCAGCAAAGCTTTCAGACTGATTTTAAAAATCCTAATTTGTTTCCTAATGATGCTTCGGATGGGACCAAGGTCCAAGCTGCATCGGTTGCTTTGAATCCAAAAAATGGTGGGGTTCAAGCGGTTGTTGGTGGACGTGGTAAGACGGTTTTCCGTGGTTATAATCGTGCGACCGATATTAAACGTCAGCCTGGTTCGACGATGAAACCACTTGCGGTCTATACGCCAGCTCTTGAAAACGGGTATTATTATGATTCTGAACTTGAAAATCAGAAGAAATCGTATGGATCAAATCACTATACTCCGCATAATTACAATGATGTTTATACAGGAAAAGTTCCGATGTACCAAGCTCTGGCACAGAGTATGAACGCGCCCGCAGTTTGGTTATTAAATAAGATCGGAGTAAACAAGGGATACGATTCGGTTAAAAAATTCAACTTACCGGTCACGGATAAGGATAAGAATCTAGCATTGGCCCTTGGGGGCTTGTCCAACGGAGTTTCCCCACAACAAATGGCTGGTGCCTATACTGCTTTTGCTAATAAGGGGAAAATTTCACAGCCGTTCTATATTACTAAGATCGTTGATTCGACAGGGAAGACGGTCGTTGATAATGAACATCCAAGTTCAAAACAAATCATGTCTCCTTCAACGGCACGACAGATGACAAGTATGATGCTTGGTGTCTTTGATAATGGAACTGGTGTTGATGCTAAACCGAGCGGGTATCAAGTTGCCGGAAAAACTGGAAGTACTGAGGCTGATAATACTCCAGATTCCGATGCTACCAAAGATAAATGGATCATCGGATACACTCCTAACGTTGTGGTAGCAACTTGGGAAGGCTTTGATAGTACCAACTCTACGCATCATTTAGAGAATTTGACTGGGACCGACGTTGGTCCGTTGTACAAGACACAAATGCAACAAATTCTTCCGTACACCAAGGGAACCCAATTTGGTGTCCAAGACGCACAAACGGTGGCACGTGATGGTGATGAAGATAATGATACGCAGAATTCTAAACTATTTAAGGGTATTACTAATGATACTGGTAAAGTCGTTAAGGGAATCGTTAAAGAAGGTGCCAGTGGAATTAAAAAGGGTGCCTCAGAAGTTATTAGCGGTGCGAAAGCTTTACTAGGCCGATAGCTTCACGTATGTTAAAATATACACTGTAACAATATTTAAGGAGGGAAATAATTATGGCAGAAAATGATGTAATGAAAGACGCACAAACTTTACAGGATGCACTAGTAAAGACTGATGAATTTAAAGAACTCCAAGCCACATACGATGAGTTAAAGAAGGACAAAGATGCTTTTAAGACATTTAAGGACTTTCAAACTAATCAAAATGAATTAAGACAAAAGCAAATGGCTGGTCAACAAATTTCGCAAGATGATATGAAAAAAGCTCAAGATCTTGCCAATAAAATGAACAGTCTTGATATCATCAAAAAATTGATGGGTAAAGAAAAAGCAATGGGCAAAGTCATTGATGATGCTAATATGTTAATTACTAAGCCTTTACGTGATATGTATGAAGCTTAATTGATCGTTAATCGGAGCGCCCATTGGTGCTCCGATTTTTTTGTATGGGAGAAATTATAATGAAGTTTATTCATGCGGCAGATTTACATTTGGATAGTCCGTTTTTAGGAATCAGAGAGGATGCTACCACTCCGAGTAAGCTGTGGGACATTTTGCACGAGGCTCCATTCGATTCATTAAAGAAGATTATTGATGATGCCATTTTAGATGATGTTGATTTTGTTTTGCTAGTGGGAGATTTGTTTGACAGTAGTCACCAAAGTGTCAAAGCCATTAGTTTTTTGATTAAACAGTTAGAACGATTGGATGAACATGATATTCCTGTACTTCTTTCGTTTGGTAATCATGATTATCAAAGTGAAGGTGCCAAAAATTTCAATTTTCCGGCTAATGTTTACGTATTTCCCAAAGAAGTGACGACGCACACATTGACTCTTAAAGACGGAAGAACAGTTGCTATTACAGGTTTTAGTTACGCTACTAGGAATATTTCAGATGATATTATCTCTGGATTTCCAGAACGTTCAAACGCTGACTACCAAATTGGGATGGTTCACGGTGCTATTAAGGGTGGCAAAGACTCACAGTATGCACCGTTTACCATTAACGAAATGGAAAATTTGGGATATGATTATTGGGCATTAGGGCATATTCATAAGCGTCAGCAGTTAGGTCATCATCCTTTAATTGAATATCCGGGAAATATCCAGGGCCGTCATAAAAATGAAATGGGTGAAAAGGGGTACTTATTAGTCAGTGATGAGACTAATGGAGGTTTAAACGTTCAGTTTGAACCCACCTGTCCGCTCATTTGGTCAAATCTTTCAATGAATTTACGGGGAACTGACTCAGAAGAAGCGGTCGTTAATCAAATTATGGAGAAAATTGAGTCGAGTGATTTTTCCAAACTTAATTTATTGAGTGTGAAATTAAATATGAGCGAAGAAGCCAATTTTTCGTCAGAAGAATTGCTCGACCGGGTTAAGGAAAAGTTACAATATGATTTTGAACGATTTAATGCTTGGGTTTATGAAATTGACGTTGTTGATAATTCTGGGATGAAATTTAATGATCTAGATCAGAAATTCTGGGATGACACTAAGCATGAAGTTTATAATGAAGAAAACCTTAAAAATTTGGCGAAGAAGCTTTTTAAGCACTCTTACATTCGTGACAACTTTTTAAGTGATGAAGCCATCTCTAAATTACTTGATGAAAGTATGAATTTAATTACTAGTAAAACGAAAGGGAACGTGAAGGATGAGGATTAAAAAAGTTGAAGTATTCGGCTTTGGAAAACTTCATAATTTAACACTGAACTTTAGTGGGTTCCAGGTTATTTATGGAAGAAACGAGGCTGGAAAAACAACCCTCTTAAATTTCATTAAAGATGTTTTATTTGGCTTTCGGGACAGTCGGAGTAAGCGAGACTTCACTCCCAAAGATGACTATAAAATGGGTGGTCGTTTAACGGTTGAACAAAATGGAACTACTTATCTTGTTCAAAGAAATGAAGGTAAAAATGGTGGGTTATTAACCGTTTTTGATCAAAATAAAAATGAATTACCTGCTGGAATTTTGGATAAAATTTTAGGTCCAATCAATCGGGAATCATATGATAACCTGTTTTATTTTGGCAACGTTGATTTAAATGATATTTCGAGATTAAATCGTGAAGAATTGTCAAAACGAATCCAGCGTGTTGGGGTCGTAGGGATTGATAACTGGATTGAACTAGAGGACGAAAATCAGGAAAATGGTGGTAAGATCTATAAGCCGACTGGTAAAAAGCCTGAGTTAAACCGACTTTTAGTTGATCGAGAAAGATTAAACGCGAAAGTACATGAAGCCAGTAATGAATATCCCAAGTACCATGAATTGACCATTCAAGCTAAAAAAGAACAAGAAAAAAAGACTCAGAATCGCAATAAAAGAAATAAATTTTCTGAGCGATTAAATCAGGTTAATCAAGATTTAGCGAACTGGGATAAATATGCTCAATTAAGACAATTACAAGACGATAAATTAGCGGTTAAACACGGCTTTTCTGAGCATGACTTTGAAACATTTCAAGACATCCAAAATAAGATTAGTAATATTCAATTAGATGTTAAGAATGATGAACAAAACATTATTGATTTTAAGAATACGCATCAGGAATCCAATTCTGATTTGAAATTTTACAATGATAATGCTGATTTAATTCGTAATTTATATTTAGAACTGGACGGCCAAATCCAACAGGTCAGACGGATTGAACAGCTTGATCATGATATCAAAACATATCAGACTCGTTTGGCTAATGATGAATTTGATGCTGGTGGAAGTGAAAGTATTCCGTTTAATGATGATGAGATTGACAAAATATCGACCCTAATAGATGAGTATCAAAATGTAAAAGCACAAATAAACTATCAGGTTCATGCGATGCCCACAAATGAGAGCGGAGATAATTCGTTATCATTAATTGCTGATGCGGTTGGTCTAATAATTATTGGAATTGGAATTTTTATGGGTGGAGTAACTCTTCCTATTTTGGTGGTCATTGGGTTATTGTGTATTGGTTTTGGCATTTATCGTTATGTGCAAAAATCGAACCAACCAGTTAAAGAGGAGAATGATACTGACCATTTAAAGCGAAAATTGACTCAGATTGAGCAAGAGTTGGGTCAAATGGGAAACGAGCATCACATCCAGAGTATTCCATTTAACCAATGGACAAGTGCTTTACAAAACTCCATTAAACGACGTGACTTAGATCGTGATAGTTTACAGAATTTCATTGGAAACCAAAAGACAATGAATGAGAAGGTTGAGAGTTACCTCGATCGTTGGAATTTTGCTTCCAGTAAAATTGGTTTAAGTGATTCCGATAATGAAATGGTAGCGTTAAGTAAAATTAAACAGTTCATCTCAAATGTAAATGATCAAAAGCGAAATGCAGAACAGGTGAGCCATGAATTGAGTAGTTTAACTTCAATGGTTGATCGCCATCGTGAGCAGTTGAAAGAAGTAAGTGATCGGCTTGACCATTTCCTAAGGGAACGAAACGTTGCAAGTAGTAGTGATTTTAAAAAATTATACGATGAGCAGCGGATCGCTACGGATAAAAACAAACGTAAAATGGAGTTAGAAAACTCACTTGATCAAACAATTGTTGAAAGATTACAAAAATACGATAATGTTAATCAGTTAAAAAACGTGATTAATGACCTTCAGAAACAAATTGGACAGTTGGACGCGGATTTTTCCGATCAATCTGATCGGTTGGCGCAACTTAACGTGCAAATTAATAACATGGAAAAAGATGGGACGCTTGATTCATTGACCCAGGAATTGGCCAGTATGGATACTAAAGTTAACGAATTGGTTCAAAAATGGTTGGTTTACCAGTTAACTAATCAGTGGATTGAAAAAGTACTCGATGCCGCTAGTAGTGGAAGAATTCCTAAAGTTAGAAAGGACGCAGCTAAATTCTTTGAAACACTAACGGACGGTCATTATAGTAAAATTGATTATAATAAGAGAAGTATTACGGTTGTTAACTCTGATGGGGTTAAGTTCAAGGTTGAGGAACTTTCAAAAGGAACCATGCAGCAGTTATATTTATCGTTGGTTTTTGCGTTAACGTTGGCTTTTAGTGATGAATATCCAATGCCAATTATGATTGATGATGGTTTTGCTGACTTTGATCACTTTAGAACTGATAAGGCAATTGAATTAATGAAAGCTTTGGCTAAAAGCACGCAGGTGATTTATTTTACGGCTGATGATCGAATTAGACACGATGTAAGTGGCGATCATTTAATTGAATTAAAGTAGTGGAGGTGGAGTCAAATGAGCAAAAAATTGAAAGAATATCAAATGGATGAAGAAATCGATGCGTTTGTATTGGTTAAGTCGGCTGATACTAGAATTGCTAAGAACGGAAAACAATTCATTTCGTTTGTTTTTGAAGATAATTCCGGAGAGATCGGTGGAAAACTTTGGGGTGCCAGTAATGAGGATGTAAAGACTTTTAAAGCTGGTCAGGTCGTTCACATTAATGGCAAACGGGAAGCTTACCAAGGAAGTCCACAAATTAAGATTAATCATCTTCGACAAACAGAATCTGGTGAACCCAGTGATCCATCTAAGTTTATGCAACATGCTCAAATGACTCGTTCCGAGATGGAAGAATATATTGGTCAGACAATTTTCGAAATTATTAATCCAACGTGGAATCGAATTGTTCGGGTACTTCTTAAAAAGCACCAGGATGAATTCTTTACTTTTCCGGCAGCTAAATCGAATCATCATGCTTATGCAGGCGGATTAGCATTTCACACCATTTCGATTTTGAAGCTGGCCAAGGAAGTCGCTAAGCTCTATCCACAAGTTAATTCTTCACTTCTGTATGCAGGTGCCATCCTTCATGATTTAGGCAAGACTACTGAGCTGTCAGGACCTGTTTCGACATCTTATACTAGTGAAGGTGATCTGTTAGGACATATCAGTATTATTGATGGGGAAATTGTTGAAGCTGCTGACCAACTAAAAATCGATCAGCATTCTGAAGATTTATTACTTCTAAGACATATGGTGCTCTCACATCATGGGATTAAGGAGTATGGATCCCCGGTTACGCCTGAATTGCTGGAAGCGCAGATTCTCCATGATTTAGATGAACTTGATGCTTCAATTAACATGATTACTGGGGCTTTAAATGATACGGAAGCAGGATCATTTAGTAAACGAATTTTTGGAATGGATCGAAATAAGTTTTATAAACCTGATAAAAAAGAAAATGGTCAGTAACTTAAAAGTTACTGACCATTTTCTTTTTGTGATTGATTATTTCATTGGTTTTGGAGTTGATGTGTAATCAGCCAAGATGTTTTGTAAGTCTTTGTCTTGGATCTTTACATCTCCATCTTTAAGAACTTTTGAAACGACAGCGTGTAAGACATTACTATCGCTCATGCGTTCAGTTGCCAACTGGTCTTTTAATTCAGCTTTGTGATCCTGATATTTACCCTTGGAAGGGTGGTTGACCATTTGGATTACTTGGTACCCAGCTTTAGTTTTGACAGGTTCTTTGGTGTATTCACCATTTTTGAGTTTAAAGGCAGCATTTTTGAAGTTATTGTCAAGACTTGGATCCATATTATCGAATGGAGTCATCTTGCCGCCGTCTTTCTTGTTAGCATCAGTTGAGTACTTCTTGGCTAAGTCAGAGAATTTTTGACCGTTTTCTAAGCCAGAAATTACTTTTTCAGCGTCACCTTGATTTTTGGTGGTAATCTCATTAACGGTTACTTTAGGTTGATATTTCTTGAATTGGTTTTGCAAATCTTTGTCAGAGAAACTTGTGTTAGCAATCACAGCTTGCTTTAACAGAAGATTATCTTTGATTTGTTCTTTTAAACTTTTCTCAGTTAAACCTTGTTGACTGAGAAGGGTTTTAAATTGAGAACCATATTGTGACTTGTATTGGTTAAATTGGTCATCAACTTGAGATGATTTGACTTTATTACCATATTCTTTGTTAAGAACTTTGTTCAAAATCATAGTTTGGAGAACTGTTTTACCCTGTGGGGTCTTTTTCATACTATTGTAATATTGACTTTCTGTAATTTTACCACCACTAGTAGTAGCAACTGTTTTACTACCACAGGCAACCAGTGAAACACTTAAAAGTAATCCTGCAACTCCAACGAGCCATTTTTTCTTCATATATTAGCACATCCATTTCTTCAAAATATTAAAGTACTCAAGACATTCAGTACTCCATTTATTTTTAATATAACATATATTTGATGCAAATTAATATTTGGTCGAATAATTTAATTGAAATTAAATGTTATTTATTTCGTTAGATAAAAGATCAATTCTAGGCTTTAGCTGAAATTGGGCTTCCTGTACGTCACGATTAAGACCATCTATTATTGGTTTTGCATCATTTAAAGCTTTTGTGAATTGGTTTAAATTTTGTTTAACTGAACTAACTGAATGAAAAATGTTTTTAAGGTCGGCAGTGGTTACGTTATCTGTGGGATTAGACTTCTTTTTTAAAAGCAATAAACCAGTAAGTGACACACCAACTATTATTCCGGCACCAATTAAGCAAGCGGTCTTTTTTTTCATGAGTTAATCCTCCAATTGTTTGGTAATTGAATCAGCAACTTCTTGGTATTTAGTTTCATCATATTCTTTAGAATTATCAGAAAAGTTAATTGAAAAAGTATCATCTTTACCATAACGGGGAATTAAGTGAAAGTGAGCATGCGGAACAGATTGATAGGCAATTTTCCCGTTATCATTAACGATATTCATTCCTTTGATGTTTGGGTTAGAATTTTTGACCGCACGTGCAATTTCTGGCACTTTCGCAAATACTTTACCCGCTGTAGCGGAGTCAAAATGAAAAATATCTTGAATATGTTTTTTAGGAATCACCAGAGTGTGGCCAGGAGTTGTTTGGGAAATATCTAAAAATGCAAGAATTTCGTCATCTTCATAAACTTTATAACTAGGGATTTCACCCTTGACAATTTTACAAAAAACGCAATTTGGATCGTAATCAGTCATATAAATCTCTCCCTTCAAGTTAATCCAATTATACACTAACATTACCTGCATAATAAGTGATAGCAAGCAATTATGGTATACTGATTACAATAATGAAAAGAAATGAAGGGTAAATATGAGTTTGCAAGTAGAAGACTTGACTGGTGGCTACTCTAGTGTGCCAGTCTTAAAAAATGAGACTTTTGATGTTAATGACGGCGAATTAGTTTCTTTAATTGGTTTAAATGGTGCTGGGAAGTCAACTACCATTAATCATATTATTGGACTCATGAAGCCATTTACTGGAACCGTTAAAGTCAATGGTTTGCAGATTGGTCAAAACATTGAAAAATACAAACAACAAATTGCATATATTCCGGAAATGCCAGTATTATACAAAGAATTAACTTTAAAAGAACACATTGATACTACTATCATGGCTTATAATTTGGATAAACAAGTAGCGTGGGAGAAAGCTAATCAGTTACTTAAGACTTTTCGGTTGGATAAACGACTTGATTGGTTTCCTGCCAACTTTTCAAAAGGAATGCGTCAGAAAGTGATGATTGTTTGTGCGTTCATTACTAATGCGTCGCTTTATGTAATTGATGAACCATTTTTAGGTCTCGATCCGCTCGCGGTCGATGATCTTTTGCAGTTGATTGAAGAAAAGAAGAGTAAGGGTGCCAGTATTTTAATGTCGACTCATGTTCTTGATACCGCAGAAAAGTATTGTGATCGTTTTGTGTTAATTAACAAAGGTGAGATTCAAACGGAAGGAACGATGGAACAGATTAGAAAAGAGTATCCCAATGATGGGAAGTCACTTTCAGATATTTATCTGTCTTTAGCAAGGGATGATAAAAATGAATAGGATTTTCCAAAAAAGGTTAAGCAATCATTTAATCGAAATGACTAAATACCTTAAATATGTTTTTAACGATTTTTTTGTGATTGCGATTATGTTCTTTGTGGGTGGTCTGGGCTACGCTTACTCTGGATTTTTAAAGCAATTATCAGGCAATTTATGGTGGGAGCGCCCGATTGCGATTTTGATTTTACTAGTGGTGCTTCAACTTGGTGGACTGGCAACTTTAATCAAGTCCGCTGATAAGGTTTTTATGGCCCCTAGGGAATACCAATTTGCTGGTTACTTTAAGGGAGCATTTCTCTATAGTTTGTTTATGGCATTGCTGATTGATTTAGTAACGTGGTTTGTACTAATGCCATTTTTAAGTGTTTCAATTGGTTGGACAATTTCAGAGTTAATCGGGTTGTTAATCGTAATTTTGCTTTTGAAAACCGGTTGGATGTCATATCAAGTAATCAAACTCTATTTTCAGTTAAATCGACATGTAGTATTAGCCGGTGTAACTGAGTGGGTTATCCCCCTTATTATTCTGGTATTAGCATTGTACTTTAATGTTTTTATAGCTGCACTATTAGCATTAGTTGTGGCTGCATTGTTAATGTATGTCGCTATTCTAACCAAAAATAAGATCTTAAACTGGAACTATGCAATTGAACATGAAGATTCTCGTATGAATCGGATTTATCACTTTTATAGTTTATTCACCGAAGTCCCTGAACTTTCAGGTCGGATTCACCGCAGAAAATACTTGGATCCAATTTTTAAGTTGTTAAAAAAAGATCAAGGTCACGTCTATTCGAATTTGTATCTTCGATCATTATTAAGAGACAGTGGACCAGGGTCTCTTTACTTTCGCTTAATAATTATTGCCGTTATTTTGGTATTGATTATTCCTAATCAAATTATTGTTTCGTTAATGACAATTATTTTTGTTTATTTAGTCGGATTTCAGTTAATCCCATTTTATGAGCATTTTGAAAGTAATGTGTTTACCCATATTTATCCGGTTAGTCAGAAGATCCAGCTGACGGATTTTCGACAGATCGTTCAAATTTTACTTTTGTTTGAATGCTTTATCCTCCTGATTGCAATGTTAATCGCCCGGATGTCGGTTCCTGTAATCTTAATAACGGTGGTAATTTGGATTGTTGAGGGATATGTCTTAACGATTCCCTATTTAAATAAAAAAGTTAAACAAATTAGAAACTGAGGTTAAATGATGAGAGTTAGAAATAAGCCCTGGGCAAATCAATTTATTTTAGATCATCCTGAATTAATTGTTGATGATCCAGAAAAATACATGGGAAAGTGGGAAACACGTTTTTCTAGAGACGCCCCAATTTATGTCGAAATTGGTTGTGGTAAAGGAAAATTTATTACTGAAATGGCAGAAAAAAATCCCAATATTAATTTTATTGGGATTGAAATTCAAAAGTCAGTAATTGCAATGGCACTAAAAAAAGTCGTAAATAGTCGTTTAGATAACGTTCAATTGATTCATACTGATGGCGGTCTTGTGAACACCATTTTTAAAAAGGGTGAGGTTTCAAAAATTTTTCTAAACTTTTCTGATCCCTGGCCAAAGAAACGACATACAAAACGGCGACTTACCTCGCCGCGTTTTCTTAAGAGTTATCAAGACGTGTTACCTGACCAAGCTAAACTGGAGTTTAAAACTGATAATCGTGGATTATTTGAGTATTCGTTGGTTAGTTTGAATAATTTTGGGATGAAGTTTGAATCCGTTAATCTTGACTTGCATGCTAGCGATGCTGCTAAAGATAATGTAGAAACTGAATATGAAGAGAAATTTAAAGAAAAGGGCCCAATCTATAAGATTGTAGCCCAATTTGTTGATTAACTAATCGACTTTGTGTTTAAAAGTTGAACGTTATCGAGGTTATTTGTGGTCAAATCGAATGTAAATCCATATGATTTAATGTCATGGTTATCATCGTCTAAAATGTTGATTCCGCCAAGGAACTGGCCATCTTCGTTTTGGTTAAAGTCGATCCAGTAACCATACAACTCACTATTATCAAACTTTTTGCTTAATGTATCGGACAAGTGACGTCTAACCCGATCTTGGTCGCGTTCTTGCTTGAATTTAATAAGTGAATACAGCGAAACTCCCGCAATTACGGATCCAGTAATAAAAGCTAGTTTGTGTTTTATGATAATAAAAAGCATCCCTTCGATTGAATTTGTTGAATTTATTATATAACATTTTTAATACGAGTGGGTTATAATATTAATGTTTAGGAGGGATACGATGGAACAATTACCAGTAATGAATCTTAACGAATTAAAGCAAAAAATTAAGCATGGAAAGTACATCCTATTTTTCTCTGCCACATGGTGTCCAGATTGTGCGTTTATCAAGCCTGTTATGCCAGAAATTGTAAAAGATTTTCCAAACTATGACTTTATTGCAGTTGATCGGGATGAAAATATCGATTTAGCTAAGGAAATGAACATTTTTGGAATTCCAAGCTTCGTTGCCTTTGATAATGGGATTGAGACTGGTCGTTTGGTTAATAAAGATCGAAAAACCAAGGAACAAGTAGAAGATTTTATTAAATCTCTTCCACAATAAATTCGGAGGTGAGCTAAATTTGATGATCGCAAGTTATAATCCAAGCCAAATAGGTGATGTTTTGGTTGTCATTCTTGGAGAAGGATCGGAACCACAGAAAATATCAAAATCAAATGATATTGTTCAGATTAAAGATAAGAAGGGACACGTAGTTGGCTATAATTTTTTCAATGCCAGTGAGATTTTAGGGAACTTAAAATCAGAGAATGGAAAAGTTGATCTTTCAAGTAACGATGTTGAAGTTTTAAATGATGCGTTGAAAGAGGCTGGGTTTAAAACTTTCTTACCTACTAGTACCGAACCAAAGTTTGTGGTTGGCTACGTTGAAAAAATGGAAGATCATCCGAAGTCTGATCATCTTCACATAACTCAAACAAAAGTCCAGAATGGGGAAATGCTGCAACTTGTTAGTGGGTCTCCCAATATGAGACCGGGAATCAAAGTTGTCGTAGCGGAAGTTGGAGCCATGATGCCAAATGGACAAATTATTTGGCCAGGAGAGCTTCGTGGGGTAAAAAGTGATGGAATGATTTGTTCTGGAAGAGAATTAGACATTCCTAATGCACCCGATAAACCAGGAGCTTTAGTTTTACCCGATTCTTATGAAGTTGGGCAACCATTTGATTTTGATAAAGCAAAAAATCTTTTTGACGAATAGTTTCTATTCGTTTTTTTATACATAATTCTTTAAGGGTGATTAAATTGGAACATTATGATGGACCGGCATTTTATCGTAAATACTTTAATGGGAAAGTTCCCTTTAAGAGTAGCGATAAAAAAATCAATGATTTTCATAGAACAACAAAAAAATCAAATCAAGAAATTATCCGTAGTGACGATTCTAATGTTAAACAATCAGCCTATCAGTCTCGTTATCAACCAAAGTATCAGAGCGGATTTCAATTGCGATTTAAAGATGATAAAAAGCACTATGTTGAGTCCCGAAATTCCTTAGTGGAAAGAACAAAAGAATTTACTCCGCGTTCCCGTAACCAAAATAGTAATTTCTATTCCGTTCATCAGTCAGTCGGAAAACCATATCAAGATGCAGCCGTTGAATTGGAGAAGAATGATGATGATTTTGTTCTTTATCTAAATCCTAAAGATCCAACTGCCGTTCCAGCTGATGATCTAGATTTATGGGAAAATGACGTTCAACCAATTGTTAAAGAAAATGTAAATAAGAATGAAAACATTGTGGATAACTCTAAGCCTGTGGATAACTTTGAAGATGATAAAGAATCTTCAGCCAGTAAACGTGAATTAGGCCACTCGCTCGCAGATATCTTTAAAGAGGAGAGTGGCTTAGCGGCTAATCTAGCTTTGTTTAGTGATGATAGAAGAGATAATGATGATCAAAACGCATCAGGTACGGTATCAAGTAATCCCACTTTAAGTGAATCGGATCCACAAGATAAGTTAAAAGAACCTGATGAAAGAAGCGATAACGAGAAGACGTTTTCTCCAATTGATAGTACTGATAAGCGTCAAGATGAGGAAAAAGCACTTCTTCAACCTGCTAATGAACTTACTGATTCAAAAAGTGAAACCACAACGAATCATAGGCATTTGGCCGACACTTCAAGCAATCAGGAGGATCAGACTAATTATCAATTTCCTCGTCGTGACCTACTTAATCCACCAATTTCGACTTCTGATGATGGTTTGAATGAATGGATTGAAAAGCAAGTTCAAACACTTGATGATACATTAAGGGCGTTTGGGGTTCATGGTCACGTAGTTGATTGGACCGATGGACCGACCGTTACTCAGTTTCAAGTTAAGTTGGAACTTGGTGTTAAAGTAAGCAAAATCACTAACCTAACTGATGATTTAAAGATGGCCCTAGCAGCCAAAGATATTAGAATCGAGGCTCCAATTCCTGGTAAGTCGACGGTTGGAATCGAGATTCCTAATCCAAAGCCTAGACCAGTGATGCTTTCAGAGATTCTAGATTCAAATGAATTTGAATCTAGTCATTCACCGTTAGAAGTAGCATTAGGGATGAGTATTGGTGGCGCTTCTAAGACTGCCGATATTCAAAAAATGCCACATGCTTTGATTGCTGGTGCAACGGGATCTGGAAAGAGTGTGTTCATAAATAGTTTGCTTGTTTCATTGTTGTATCGCAATTCACCCCGTGATTTAAGGATGATTTTAATTGATCCTAAGGCGGTTGAATTAGCGCCATATAATGGGATTCCACATTTATTAACACCGGTTGTTTCAGATCCGAAAGAGGCTTCTGCTGCTTTAAAATGGGTCACTGAGGAAATGGACAACCGTTATGAGCGGCTAGCTGTTGCTGGGGTCAGAAATTTAACTCAGTATAATCAAGAAGCACATAAAAATGGTCGTGATGCGGATAAGTTGCCACAAATCCTAGTTGTGATTGATGAACTTGCTGATTTGATGATGGTTGCATCAACTGAAGTCCAAGATTATATTGTTAGGATTACACAAAAGGCTCGGGCAGCTGGGATTCACTTGATTGTTGCCACTCAAAGACCGAGCGTTGATATTGTAACTGGGACAATTAAGAATAATATTCCAACACGAATTGCCTTTATGGTTTCAAGCCAGATTGATTCAAGAACAATCATTGATCAAAGCGGAGCTGAACGACTACTTGGTAAGGGAGATATGCTTTATCTGGGTAGTGGTGCCAGTCAACCAGTGCGACTTCAGAGTGCTTTTGTTACTAACCAAGAAGTTGAGCGAGTTTGTGATCAAGTTCGAAGTCAGGAAACACCAAAGTACGAGTTTCAGCCCAAATCATTGCTTAAAAGTGCAGAACAAGCTCAACAACATGATGACTTGTGGAAATCAGTTTTGAGTTATATCGCAGACGAAGATGGAATTTCAACTTCAAAATTGCAACGAGTGTTTTCCATTGGATACAATCGTGCTGCAAGTATTATTGATGATTTGGAGCAAAATAATTTTATTTCAGGTGAGCATGGATCTAAACCGCGAGATGTTTATTTGACGAAAAATGAACTTGCTAAATTGAATATTTAAATTTTTAGATTTTCATTACTTTAATTGGTATTATTAAACCAGACAATAAAAAGGGGAATTCCAACTAAATGACTAACATAAATAAAGACACTACTTATTTTTTTGTAGGAATTAAGGGTACTGGGATGAGTGCGATGGCACTCATCCTCCATGATCGCGGTTGTAAGGTCATGGGTTCTGACATTGAAAAATATACCTTTACTCAGCAAGGATTAGAAAATGCTGGAATTAAGATTGAACCATTCAATCCTGATAATATTAAAAAGGGAATGACGATTATTAAAGGAAATTCTTTCCCTGATACGCATCCGGAGATTGAAAGAGCCGAAGAGTTAGGACTAAAAATTTATAGTTATCCTGATTTCTTGGAAGAATTAATTGAGGGGTACACGAGCATCGGAGTATGTGGTGCTCACGGAAAAACCAGTACCACTGGACTACTTTCTCACGTATTAGGCGGGATCGCACCAACTGATTATCTGATTGGTGATGGATCTGGGAAAGGAACCACTGATGCGCGTTTCTTTGTCTATGAGGCCGACGAGTATCGCCGCCATTTTCTGGCAACTTATCCGGATTATGCCATTATGACTAACATTGATTTTGATCATCCGGACTACTATACCGGAATTGAGGACGTTTTTGACGCTTTTCAAACCTTTGCAAACCAGGTTAAAAAGGCTATTTTTGCTTGGGGCGATGATCAGAATTTACGGAAGTTAAAAGCTTCAGTTCCAATTTATTACTATGGAACTAGTGATGATGACGATTTTCAGGCGGTGGATATTAAGCGAACAACTGCTGGATCGACTTTTCACGTTAAATATGACGGAAAGGATCTAGGGGAATTCAGTATTCCTTTGTATGGAGAACACAATGTCTTAAATTCTTTGGCGGTAATTGCCGTTGCATATTTTGAAGACGTTAATTTGGACGAAATCAGACGTGAACTTCAAACTTTCAAGGGGGTTAAGCGTCGTTTTTCTCAAGTTAAAGTTGGCGATATGACAATTATTGATGATTACGCACATCATCCCTCTGAGATTAAGGCCACTTTAGATGCCGCTAGACAAGAATATCCCAATAAGGAGATCATTGCTGTTTTTCAGCCCCATACTTTTAGTCGAACGATTGCCTATCTTGATGACTTTGCTAAAACGTTAAGCAAAGCAGATAAGGTATACGTTACTAAAATTTATAGTTCTCCAAGAGAAAAGTCGGGACACGTTAAGAGCGAGGATTTGGTTAATAAAATTACCAAAGATGGTGGATTAATTGAGGAAGAAAACATGTCTCCACTGTTGCAATATCACGATGCCGTGGTAATATTTATGGGTGCTGGAGATATTCAAAAGTACGAAAGAGCCTATGAGGAATTGTTAAGTCATTTAAGTAAGAAGGTTAATTAAAGGAGAATAAAAATGAATAATTTTGATGGAGAAAGTGGTCGTCGGGTAGTTGGCGATAATGCTGGACTCAACGCGTTTTTTACCAAAGTATATGGGATTATGGGAATTGCGGTTTTAATTTCTGCTATTTCTGCGTATTTAAGTAGTGTTTTTATGCCAAACATCAGTAGTGGAGCCTCAGGATTAGTAATTTTAATCGTTTGGTTCATAATTTCCTTTGTGATTTCGGGATTTGCACAAAGTAATCCGACGTTAAGCTTTATCGGATTATTGGTTTTCTCGGTTTTAACAGGGCTTTCACTTAGTTACATTTTCATTGCCTTTAATCTTGGTACCATTGGAGCAGCGTTAGTATCCAGTGCTAGTATTTTCTTGGTAATGAGTGCAATTGGTTTCACTACTCACAGAGATTTAACCAAGTTAAGCACGCAATTGTTTGCAGCATTAATTGCTTTAATTATTGCGATGGTAATTAACTTATTCTTGAGAAATCCATGGATTGAGTTATTTATTTCAGCCGTTGGGATCATTATTTTTACTGCGTTGAGTGCTACTGATACACAAAACTTAAAGAAAATGTACATGCAGTACTCTGGTAACATTAATGTAAACGGACTTGCAATTTCTGGTGCACTTCAGTTGTATCTTGATTTTCTAAACCTATTTACATTTCTTCTTGAGGTCTTTGGTATTTTTGGAAATAATCGAGATTAATAAAAAAACATGGTCGATTGACCATGTTTTTTTTCGCAATTGAACTGATTATAAGTGTTAAAATAATAGTAATTAATTCTAAAGGAGAATTTTATGGCAGACAAGAAATTATTATTAATTGACGGAAATTCTTTAACGTATAAAGCATTCTTTGCGTTATTTACTTCTTTGGAACGTTTTACCAATGAAGACGGATTGCACACCAGTGCGATCTATGGTTTTAATCGAATGCTAGATGACATTTTAAAGGATGTTCAGCCAACGTCAGCTCTTGCCGCTTTTGATGCAGGTAAAACAACCTTTAGAACCAAAATGTACGAAGATTATAAAGCCGGACGGGCAAAAATGCCCAACGAATTACGTGAACAATTCCCGTTTGTAATGGATTTGCTCCATGATCGGGGAATTAAAACCTATGAATTAAAAAACTATGAAGCTGACGATATTATTGGGACGCTTTCAAAGAAAGCGGCTGATGACGGCTATCAAGTTACTATCATAACGGGAGACCGTGATCTTACCCAACTTTGTTCGGATAAAGTTACCGTTGCGATTTCAAAGAAGGGTGTGAGTGAAATTGAGAAATACACGCCAGACTTTGTAAAAGAGACGATGGGGATTACTCCTAGACAGATTATTGACGTAAAGGGTCTTCAGGGAGACAACTCGGATAACTATCCGGGTGTTGAAAAAGTTGGTCCAAAGACCGCTATCAAGTTAATTCAAAAATTTGATAGTATTGATAATCTTTATAATCATATCGATGAAGTTTCTGGTAAAAAATTGAAAGAGCATTTGATTAAGGATAAAGACCAGGCATTTTTGTCTAAAAAATTAGCCACCATTGACTGCAATGTTCCCCTCACAATTTCATTATCGGATTTAAAGTATGATGGTCCCGATAATGATAAGTTAGTTGATTTTTATAAGAAAATGAACATGAAATCCTTTTTAAAGGAAATGGAAGGATCAGAGAGTCAGTCGACTGAGAAACTTCCAGATGTTAAATATACGATTTTAAATAAAGACAATTTAGCCGAGTTAGATCACTTGTCAGAAGATGTTGTCTTTAACATTGAAATGTTGGATGAAAATTACCATACTGCTCCATTTGTTGGTTTTGTTATTGGGGATAAGGATCATTGGTTTGTAAGTAAGGATATTGATCTTTTAGATGATCCGAAAATAAAAGGCATTTTAGAAAATCACGATATTAAAAAAAATGTTTTCGATGCTAAAGCGCAAATTGTGGCTGCCAATCGCGAACATATTCAGTTAAATAACGTTGATTTTGACATGTTATTAGCTTCATATTTACTGAATACCCTTGATAATAGTAATGATTTGGCTAAAGTGGCTAATCGGCACGGATATTATGGGGTTAAACCGGATAGTGAGGTTTATGGAACTGGAAAGAAAAAACAGCTGCCAGAAAATGATGAGACTTTTTTTGATCACATTGTCAGGAAAGCATTGGCAATTAATGATTTAAAAGATAAAATGATTGATGATTTAAAGAAACACAATCAATTAGATTTGTACCGTAACATAGAAGTTCCATTGTCTTATGTGCTAAGTGCAATGGAGATTGAAGGAATTACGGTGGACGTAGATACCCTCAAAGCATTGAAGAGTAAATTTACTGAGCATTTATCAGAAATTGAGCAGTCGATTTATCAGGAGGCTGGAGAAGAATTCAACATCGGGTCACCAAAGCAGTTAGGTGAAATCCTGTTTGATAAGTTGAAATTACCAGTTGTGAAAAAAACCAAAACAGGGTACTCTACGTCGGTTGATGTGTTAGAAAAAATTGCGGGTCTGAATCCGATTGTCGATAATGTCCTGGCGTACAGGCAACTGTCAAAATTGATTTCAACTTATATTGATGGAATCAAAAAAGACATTTATTCTCGTGATCATAAAGTTCATACCCGTTATCTGCAGACCTTAACTCAAACTGGAAGATTGTCCTCGGTTGACCCAAACCTTCAAAATATTCCAGTTCGAACTGAAGAAGGTCGCAAAATTCGTGAAGCGTTTGTTCCTCGTCATAAGGGATGGCAACTATTTTCATCGGATTATTCTCAAGTTGAATTACGTGTCTTAGCTGCCATTTCTGGAGATAAGAACATGCAGGAAGCTTTTAAAAATGGGGAAGATATTCATGCAGCGACCGCACGACGGATATTTGAACTTCCAAGCAACGAGGATGTTACTCCCGAGTTGAGAAGACAAGCAAAAGCTGTCAATTTTGGGATTGTCTATGGAATTAGTGCTTATGGACTTGCTAAAAATACTGGCATATCACGAAAACGGGCTCAAGCATTTATTGATAAATATTTTAAGGAATATCCAGGGGTCAAAAAATACACCCAAGATAGCGTTAAGTTCGCCGAAGATCATGGGTATGCTGAAACCATCATGAAACGTCGACGCTACCTGCCGGATATTAATTCTAAGCAATTTCAGAAACGTTCGTTTGCCGAAAGAACGGCAATGAACTCACCCATTCAGGGGAGTGCTGCCGATATTGTTAAAGTTGCAATGATCAGAATGCAAAAAGAACTTAAGAAACACGGTTTAAAGGCCACAATGTTACTGCAAATTCATGATGAACTAATCTTTGAAGCACCAAAAGAAGAGATTCCAATTTTAGAAAAATTAGTTCCAAGTGTTATGGATTCTGCGGTTGATCTGGATGTACCGCTAAAAGTTGAAAGTCATTACGGACCAAATTGGTATGATATAAAAAAATAATGGGGTGTAGGAATGCCTGAGTTACCTGAAGTTGAAACGATAAGAAGAGGGTTAACCAATCTTGTACAGGGTAAAAAGATTGTTTCCGTGGATGCTTTGTATCCAAAAATGTTGAATTTACCAGTAAAAGAATTTGAAGATTTGTTAGCTGGTAAGGATATTTTACAAATTGATCGGAGGGGTAAATACCTCTTAATCCGGCTAAGTGACGATTATACTTTAGTTTCTCACTTACGAATGGAAGGTAAATATGATGTGGTACCTGAGGGTACTGAGAATCAAAAACATACTTACGTTGTTTTTCATTTAAGCGATGGCCGAAAGCTTCGTTACAATGACACAAGAAAATTTGGAAAGATGAATTTAGTTAAGGATTCTCAGGTTTATGATTTGTCAGGATTGAATAAAATTGGACCGGAGCCAACTGAGAAGGATTTAACGTTTGATTATTTAAAGAAGCAACTGCATAAGTCTCACCGAAAAATTAAAGCATTTTTATTAGATCAATCTAACATTGCTGGGATTGGGAATATTTATGCTGATGAAAGTTTGTGGTTATCTAAGATTCATCCGGAACAGGCTACTAACTATTTAAGTGATCAGGAAATTGAAACTTTAAGGGAAAACATCATTAAAGAAATTCAGTTAGCTATCAAGGGTCATGGAACAACGGTGTTTACTTATAAAAATGCCTTTGGTGAAGAGGGCAGCTTTCAAAATCATCTTCATGTTTATGGTAAAAAGGGACAACCGTGTGAGCGTTGTGGAACTACTATTGAAAAAATCAAGGTTGCACAAAGAGGTACTAGTTTCTGTCCTCATTGTCAAAAAGTTCATGGTGATCTAAGTGAGTAAAGTTATTGGATTAACCGGTGGAATTGCAACCGGCAAATCGGCTGCAAGTGATTATTTAGTTACTTTAGGGGTTTCTACATTAGACCTAGATTCCATCACACATGAATTGGAACAAGATAATCAAGAGTTAATTCATCAAATTAGTGAGCAGTTTGGCAGTTTAGTGATTAAAAGTAACGGTCAAATTGATCGAGGTGTTTTGGGTAAGATTGTTTTTTCAAATCGTGATGGTATGAAAAAGTTAGTCCAAATTGTTAACCCATACCTTTTTCGTGAAGTTAATACTCGGCTAAACAAGTTACACGATCAACGTTTAGTGATTTTAAATGCTCCCACCCTTTTTGAAAATGGATTTCAGATTTTAACTGATGCCAATCTGATGGTTACGTGTGATCCAGTTGTTCAACTGCAACGGTTAGTTAGAAGAAATGATATTTCAATAAGTCGAGCTAGTAAAATGATTGGTGCTCAATGGGCACAACCAATAAAAGCACGACTGTCTGATTGGTGTATTGATAACTCTGGCACTTTCGATCAATTGAAGTCGTCGGTTAAAGATTGGTATGATTTAGTAAGTGTTATGTAATTAGTGAAGGTGAAAAAATGCAATGTCCACGATGTCATCATATCGGTTCAAAGGTTTTAGAAAGTCGTCGGGTCAAAGATGGTGAAAGTATTCGTCGAAGACGGGAATGTGAAGAATGTGGATTTCGGTTTACGACGTTTGAAGTGATTGAATCAAGCCCCTTGTTAGTTGTAAAAAAGAACGGTGATCGAGAAGAATTCAATCGTTCTAAGATTTTGCGTGGAATTGTCAGATCATCTGAAAAGCGTCCAGTTTCGATGGAACAGATGAACCATATTGTTGATAAGGTTGAAAAAATAGCTTATGACGCTGATGACGGTAGCCATGAAGTGGCTAGCCAAACTATTGGTGAGGGTGTTATGAAAGGACTAAAAGAAGTTGACGAAATTGCTTACATTCGGTTTGCAAGTGTTTACCGCCAATTTAAGGATATGTCAGTCTTTTATAATAAACTCAAAGAATTAATGGATGATGAAGACGAAAATAATGAGGATAAGAATAAAGAATGATCAACGGAATTAATCCTAAAACTGATTTTAAAGTTTATCGATCACAGCCCATTAGTGATGTTGAACGTCATTATGTCGATTTGTTGTACATGCCCGTCATTGGTAAAAATGCATATGCCTTATACAATTGTTTATGGTTAATTGATGATGAGAAGCACGTTAATTTTGAATTAATGTCTGATCTTAGCATTGATGCCAAAGAACTAGATGATTCACTTATGAAACTTGAAGGATCCGGTTTGCTTAAGACGTATGTTGATCATTCTTTTGAAAGCGACTTGTATGAGTATCAACTTTTACTGCCACTTAATCCTGACCAATTCTTTAGTGATAGTCTTTTGAGTCTGTTATTACTTGAAATGGTTGGTGAAGATCGCTATTTACAACTTTCAGATGAACTCTTACCAGAACATTTTGATTTTAGTGGGTTAGATGATCAAACTCGTAATTTCCTGCAAGTATTTTCAGTTAATAATGAGAAAGTAAATGACCAACCAAGTGTAATCAAGGCAGTTCGACACAAGACTAATGTAAAAAAAGATTCCTTTGATGATAAGCTTTCAAACGATCAGTTTGACTTTAAGCTATTGATGAATATTTTGGATAAGTCCTTTGTTGAAAATGAAAGTGTTAAAAAGTATGAGACACTCTTTAGTAACACCAACCGATTATATGGAATTGGTGAACTTGAGATGGCACAATACATTGAGAAGGCCAGTAACTTGGTTAACAATCGTTTTGACCCTAAAAAGTTTAAGATATTAATTTCTAGACGAAATCAAATAAAGGCTCCAGCAGGAAATCAATCCAATCAAAACCATGTCCATGAGGCAGACAAGTTACAAAGTAAGCTAACGGCCAAGGAACAACAATTGGCCCAAATTGCTGATTCTTCCGCTCCAGTAGAATTTCTTGATTCTTTAAAGAGTGAAAAGGGTGGTTTTACTACTTCCGCTGAAGAAAGGATTCTATCTGAACTTATTAATCGCAACACTTTAAGTAATGGAGTTATCAATATCCTTGTTTATCACATCTTGATTGACGAGGGTAAACCTACCATTAATAAAAATTTAATTGACACCATTGCAAATGATTGGGCGCAAAGAAAAATTAATAGTGCATCGAAAGCGATTGACGATATTAAGCACCGTCAGGAACAGGTTACTGAAAGTAAAAACAATCGACAAAGAAGATACCGAAGACGTACAAATGTCAAAGAAACATTACCTGACTGGGCTAAGGAAAATAAAAGTCGGGGTAATGAAAAAATTTCGACTACTCAGCGAAAACGAATTGCTGAGAAATTAAATTCATTAAATAAAAAGTCTGGGGATGAGTAATCATGAAGAATGTTAGTGATGAGATGAGCCAATTGATGAAAAAGAAAAATTTGAATCATAATTACCAACAGTTAATGAATTCGGTTTATTCTGATCCAGACGTTAAACAATTTTTAAGTGACAATGAGAGTGAGTTAAGTGATGATGTTGTGAAACGGTCGGCATCAAAACTGTATGAATTTGTCAATGAAAAGAAAAAGTTGGAAGAGGGAAACGCTAACTTTGCTAAGGGATACCAACCAACTTTGGTTTTAAGTGACCATTTGATTGACGTTTCGTACGAACCTACGCAAGCGTTGTTAAACAAGCAGAAGCGAGAACAATTTGCGTCACGCATTAAGTCCATTTCAATGCCCAAAGAAATTAAATCGGCAAATTTAAGTGACTATGAACAGACAGCTGAACGAGCTCAAGCTTTGGAAGGAGCACTTGATTTTATTGGTTCATATGAAAATAATCCTCAGCATTTTCAGAAGGGGTTGTACCTATACGGTCCCTTTGGCGTAGGTAAAACTTATTTACTTGGAGCAATTGCCAATCGTTTGGCCTCTGACGGTTATAGTTCGGTTTTGATTCATTTTCCAAGTTTTGCCGTTGAAATTAAAAATGCAATTGGAAACAATCAAGTTGGCGGTAAGCTGGATGAAATTAAAACTGCTCCAATTTTGATGATTGACGATATTGGAGCAGACTCAATGTCATCTTGGATCAGAGACGACATTCTTGGGGTTATTTTAGAGTATCGAATGCAAAATGAGCTTCCCACCTTTTTTAGTTCTAACTTTTCCATGGATCAATTGGAACAAGAGCATTTAAAGGTTAATGCTCAGGGAGATGTGGAACCACTTAAAGCTAAGCGATTGATGGAACGAATTAAATTTTTAGCAAAGCCCATTGAACTTGATGGTAGGAATCGCAGGAATAAATAATGATTATTCTTGACATGTAACAGGTCGTTGTTTAGACTGTTAATTGTTAAGGACATAAGTGATTACGAATTTCACAGAGAGGATAGGTTTTCTGGAAACTATCTGTTTGGAGTAACTTACTTACCACCTTTATTAAATGACATTAATAAATAGGTTTTAAACGAGATGTCCAAATAAATGGACGAATTTGGGTGGAACCGCGCTAATGGCGTCCCTAGTATTTACTTACTAGGGACTTTTTTTATGAAAGGAATGAGTAAAATGGCTAAATTATCATTTGAGTTTCCAGATGGTAACAAGAAAGAATTTGATTCGGGGGTTACTGCGGCAGATATTGCCAAGTCAATTTCAGTTAGTCTAGCCAAAAAGGCAGTTGCGGCTAAGATTGATGGAAAAGTTGTTGATTTGATGCAACCACTAAAAGATGGTGGCAAGATTGACATCATTACTTCCGGTTCTGATGAGAGTCTTAAAATCCTACGACAGGGTGCTGCTCAGTTACTGGAAACGGCGGTCAAAGAAAAGTATCATGATATTCGCATTGGTGAAATTGCCGCGGATGAAGATGGTTTTTTTGTTGATACTGACAAAGAAGATCGTCAAGTTAGTTCAGATGAACTTGATGAATTAGCTGATAAAATGAAAAAGATCATTAAAAATAATGCTACGGTCGAAAGGGTTTATCTAAGTAAAGATGACGCTTTAAAAGAAGTTGATGGTGATCCTTATCAAGCACAACTAATTGCCAACATTGATTCTGATAATATTCTTTTTTACAGTATCGATGGTGTTAAAACGCTAGCTCAAGGGGTAGTAGCTCCAAGTTTGAAAGATCTAAAACACTTTAAGCTCCTGTCTGTTGCTGGTGCTTATTGGGAAGGTAAGTCATCCAATCCAATGCTTCAAAGAATTTATGGCACGGCTTTCTTTAAAGCAGATGACCTAGATGAAGATTTGAAGAAGCGTAAAGAGGCTAAAGAGCGTGACCATCGTGTTATTGGGAATAACCTCGACTTATTCTTTGTCGATCCAAAGGTTGGGGCTGGTCTTCCTTACTGGATGCCAAAAGGTGCAACGATTCGTCGTACAATTGAGCGTTATATCACTGATAAAGAGATTGCTCATGGTTACCAACATGTTTATACCCCAGTATTAGCTAATTTGGATTTGTATAAGCAATCTGGTCACTGGGATCACTATCGAGACGACATGTTTCCACCAATGAAGATGGATGATGACGAAATGTTGGAATTACGTCCAATGAACTGTCCATCTCATATTCAGATCTACAATCACCATATTCGTTCTTATAAAGAGCTTCCTCTACGAATTGCTGAACTAGGAATGATGCATCGATACGAAAAGTCTGGTGCACTTAGTGGTCTTCAACGAGTTCGTGAAATGACTTTAAATGATGGTCATACTTTTGTTGCACCCGATCAAATTCAAGAAGAATTCAAAAAAATCTTGAATTTGATGATGGAAGTTTATCATGATTTTGACATTAATAACTATACGTTCAGATTAAGTTATCGTGATCCCAAGAATACCGAAAAGTACTTTGACGATGATGAAATGTGGAACAAAGCGCAAACGATGTTAAAGGGCGCTATGGATGACTTGGGCCTTGATTACGTTGAAGCCGAGGGTGAAGCTGCATTTTACGGTCCTAAGCTTGATGTTCAAACTAAGACGGCTCTAGGAAATGAAGAGACGTTATCTACCATTCAACTTGACTTTATGTTACCGGAACGATTTGATCTTCATTATGTTGGTGAAGATGGTAAGGAACACCGTCCGGTTATGATTCATAGAGGAATTGTTTCTACCATGGAACGATTTACCGCTTACTTAATTGAAATGTATAAAGGTGCTTTTCCGACATGGCTTGCACCCGATCAAATTCAAATCATCCCGGTTAGTGATGAAAAACACGGAGATTACGCACGTAAATTAAACGAAAAGTTTCGTGCGTTAAACTTACGTTCCAATGTCGACGAACGTGGTGAAAAGATGGGATACTTGATTCGTGACGCACAAACCAAGAAGATTCCATATACACTAGTTGTTGGTGATGATGAGATTAAGAATAATACGGTTTCTGTTCGTAAGTATGGTGAAGACGATAGTAAAGATATGTCAATTGATGACTTTATTTCAGAAGTTCTTCATGATATTGCTACTTACTCACGTAATGATGATGAAGAGTCTAAGTCAGTTGACAAAATTAAATAAAATTGGTACTATTATGTAGTCAAAAGCAGAAGCTTCCCGCTTCTCGCCTGAGTGATTTTGATCGCTGGGCAATCTACGAATGAAAGTCCTAATGTTTTTAGGTGTAGCGGGTGCTCTGTAGCATCCGCTATTTTTCTGCTTAAAATTACCTGGAGGTGAATTACCATAGCAAGAGATAAGATGGTTAACGAGGGTATCCATGCTCGCGAGTTGAGATTAATCGGTGCTAATGGAGATCAATTAGGAATCAAATCTACTAAAGAAGCTTTGTCAATTGCTGAAGAAGCTAATTTGGATTTAGTTGTTGTTGCTCCCAAAGCAAAACCACCTGTAGCCAAGATTATTGATTACGGGAAATATCGGTTTGATCGCCAAAAGAAAGAGCGTGAAGCTCGAAAGCGTCAAAAAACTGTTAGTGTTAAAGAAATTAGGTTAAGTCCTACGATTGATAGTAATGACTTCAACACCAAACTTAAAAATGCCAAGAAGTTTTTGACAAAGGGTGAACGTGTTCGAGTTTCTATTAGATTTAAGGGACGTGCCATTACCCATAAAAGTATTGGAAGAGATGTCTTAAATAAAATGGCGGAAGCTACTTCTGACGTTGCCGATGTAACTCAACGAGCAAAGATGGATGGCCGAAGTATGTTCTTAATGCTTGCACCAAGTAAGAATGAAAAGAAATAACTCATTTAATTGGGTTATGAATCGATGAGGAGGAATATAATATGCCAAAATTGAAATCAAATCGTGCTGCCGCAAAGCGTTTTAGAAAAACTGCTAATGGTGGTTTAAAGAGTGGTCATGCCTACACTAGTCACCGTTTTCACGGTAAAACTAAGAAGCAACGTAGACATTTACGTGGAACACGTATGATGGCTAAGTCAAACTTGAAGACTTACAAAGAATTACTACAAAAATAAGCGAATAATATAGTTTGTATAGGGGGATTTTAATATGCCACGAGTAAAAGGTGGAACTACCACACGTAATCGTCGTAAGCGTGTTCTTAAATTAGCTAAGGGATACCGCGGTGCTAAGCATCGTTTATTCAAAACTGCTAAAGATCAAGTAATGAAGTCACAGGAATATGCCTTTCGTGACCGTCGTGCCAATAAGGGTAATTTCAGAAAGATTTGGATTGCAAGAATTAACGCCGCCACTAGAAATAATGGATTGAGTTACAGTAAATTCATGCATGGTTTGAAACTTGCTAACATCGATATGAACAGAAAAATGTTAGCTGACTTAGCAGTTAACGATGCTGATGCCTTTTCTGCATTAGCGGAAAAAGCCAAAGCAGCATTAAAATAAGCCTAAAAAACTTTCACCGCTCTTGTTTGGTGGAAGTTTTTTTATCGGATTGGGATGCTCCCAATCTATACATAAATGATTTAAAATAGAAACATCAATTCTTATTTACAGAGAGGTCTATATGCTATCATTATTCAAACCGACTTGGATGGTTAACAATATTTATCAAATTTCCCCAGAAAAACTTGAAAGTTACGGGATTAATGTAATTCTGACCGATTTAGATAATACCCTAATTCCGTGGAATAATCCTGAGGGAACCGTAGAACTGCGCGATTGGCTCAAAAGAGTTCGAGATCATGGAATCAGGGTGATTGTGGTTTCAAATAATAATCGGGAAAGACTAGAGAAAGCTCTTACTAGTCTTGAGTTACCATTTATTGCCCGGGCTTTAAAACCACTTACTTTTGGGATTTTAAGGGCTCTTAAAACGTATCGTTTAAAACGAAGCCAAGTGGTAATGGTGGGAGATCAAATTTTAACGGATATATGGGCCGCTAACAATACTCGAATTAGAAGTATTTTGGTAAAGCCATTGGTTACTTCAGATGCGTGGAACACACGGATTAATCGTTTCTTTGAAACGTTTGTATATGCACAATTGATGCGAAAGTACAGTGATTTAAAGTGGAAGGATGATATTGATTAATGGATAATGATGAAAATAATGAGCCCTTATATTGCATTGGGTGTGGGGCACAAATTCAAGATACCGATCCGAAACAGGCTGGTTACACGCCTAAATCAGCAATCAAGAAGGGAATTGATTCTGGAAAATTATACTGTCAGCGTTGTTTTAAGCTTCGTCATTATAATCAAATTGAACCAATTAACATCTCAAATGACGAGTTTGTAAAGTTATTGAGTGAAATTAGCGACACTGATTCGTTAGTAGTATACGTCGTGGATGTATTTGATGTAGATGGAAGTATGATTCCTGGGATTCAGCGCTTTGTTGGTAACAATCCGATTATTTTAGTTGGTAACAAATTAGACTTGTTGCCATCGTCGTTCAACCAGAACAAAGTTAAAGATTGGTTACGTCAAATGGCAAATAAGAATGGAATTAGACCCATTGATATTGAATTAGTATCTGCCAAGACGAATCAATCAGTCGACGATCTGTTAAAAGCCATTTCAAAAAATCAGAAGGGCCGAGATGTCTATGTGGTTGGAGTAACTAACGTTGGCAAATCTACCTTAATTAATCAAATTATCCAACAAAGCACTGGTGAGAAGCAGGTTATTACGACCTCTAAGTTTCCTGGTACTACCCTCGATTTGATCAAAATACCGTTGGAAGATGGAAAAGAATTGATCGATACACCTGGTGTCGTTCATGAAGATCAGATGGCTCACTATTTAAGTTCTAAAGACTTGAAGTATGTTTCACCGCAAAAACGGATTAAACCCAGGACTTATCAGTTGGATCCAGGGCAGACGTTATTCTTAGGTGCGATTGGCCGGTTTGATTTTATCTCGGGGGAACGTCATGGCTTTACCGTTTATGCTGACAATAATCTGATGATTCATCGAACCAAATTAACAAATGCTGATGAATTTTTTGAGAAGCATGCCGGTGAATTATTGACCCCACCAACTGGTAAGGACAACGTCGTTGGGTTAAAACGACATGAATTTAAAATTACTGACAGAAGTGATTTAGTGATTGAAGGACTGGGATGGATTACCGTCCCGAAAGGCTCCACGGTTGCTGGATATGCTCCTAAAGGTGTGTCAGTGTTAGTTAGAAAAGCAATGTTTTAGGAGTATTTAATAATGAATTTAAAGGGAAAACAAAAACGATTTTTAAGAGCAAAAGCGAATCATATGCGGCCCATTTTCTCAGTTGGAAAGAATGGGTTAGATGAGACTTGGATGAATGAAGTTAAAAATGCTGTTGATCACCGTGAATTAATTAAAATTAATCTTCAACAGTCTGCCGATGTGGATGTGAGTGACGTTAAACAATTTATTGAGAATAACTCGGACATCCAAGTTGTCCAAACGATTGGTAAGACACTTTTATTGTTTAAGGAATCGAGTAAGGACAATTATCGTAAATTATCGATTGAAGTGGCAAATTTGTAGGAGATTGATTGATGCGCAAAAAGGTTGGAATTTTAGGTGGAACTTTTAACCCCATTCACTATGGTCATTTAATTATGGCTGAACAAGCTTTAACCCAATTAAACCTCGATTTAGTTCTATTTATGCCCGATTATTTGCCACCACATGTTGATCATAAGTCCGCAATTGATGCTTCTGATCGGGTTAACATGATTAATTTAGCCATTAGGGATAACGCTAATTTTAAAATTGAAATGATTGAAGTAAATCGCAAGGGGAAAAGTTATAGCTATGATACGATTAAGGAATTAACTAAAATTCATCCCGATGTTGATTATTACTTTATCATTGGTGGCGATATGGTCGAATATCTGCCAAAATGGTATCGAATTGATGATCTTATTAAAATGGTTAAATTTGTTGGCGTTAATCGTCCGGGTAATTCTGAGTCTTCTAAGTACCCAGTAAGTTTTGTTGACTCACCTGAGATAGCTATTTCATCGTCTTTAATTAGATCACATCTTGAAAAGGGTGAAAGTGTCAGATATTTGTTGCCAGATGCGGTGTTACGGTACATTAAGGAGCATGATTTATATGGATAAAGAGAAAATTAATTATCAAAAATATTCTAAGTATGATCGTGATCAAATTGTTGCCAAACTAAAAGCGACGTTAAAAGAGAAAAGGTTTCAACATTGCTTGCGAGTTGAAGAGACCGCCATTACCTTAGCACGAGAGTTTAATGTGGACGAAACTTTAGCTGGACTTAGTGGTCTGGTTCATGATTATGCCAAACAACGGCCGGATTCGGAATTTATTGACATTATTAAGTCCCATCATTTGAATCCAGAACTACTTAATTATGGAAATGCTATTTGGCATGGCTACGTAGGTTATCTGATTGTGGAATCAGAACTTGGGATTCATGATAATCGAATTCTAAACGCGATTAAATATCATACGATCGCATCGCCTGACATGGACAAGGTTGCACAGATTACTTATATGGCTGACTACATTGAGCCGGCCCGTGATTTTGATGGGGTTGAAAAGGCTCGTAAGATTACCAATCAAAATTTATGGGATGGTGTTAAATATCAAACTAAAAGTACCATTTCATATTTGGCAAGCAATGGAAAGGCAATTTATCCCGGTGCGATTACAGCTTTTAATGTAATTGTTGCTGGTAAAAAGTAGGGGATTATATGGATAATAATAAAATTTTACAAAATATTGTTGAAACTGCTGATAGTAAACGCGCCCACGATATTGTGGTTTTAGACATTGAAGAATTGTCGTTGGTCGGTCGTTATTTTGTCATTATGGATGCTCCTAGTGTTCGTCAGGTGAAGGCAATTGCAAATGATATTATTGATCGATTGAGTGAGGAGCACGTTGAAGTTTTACGGGTCGAAGGGCTAAATACAGGATCTTGGGTATTAATTGACCTCGGTGATATTATTATTCACGTCTTTAAGAGTGAACAACGGTCCTTTTACAACTTAGAGAAGCTTTGGTCTGACGCTCCTGATCTTGATATAACTGATTGGGTCAGTGAAGACTGATATGATTTATTCTGAGTTTGCGTCATTTTATGATAAATTATTTGACAATCATCTATATCGAAAGTGGTATGAGTTTGTAGCTGATAACGTCCCTAAAGAAAAACATATTTTAGATTTAGCCTGTGGGACTGGTCGTCTTTTGGTTACTTTAAAAAAAGCAGGTTATGTCGTATCTGGAGCTGATTTATCGGATGATATGCTGGCCATCGCAAATGATCATTTAAATGAAAGCCATGTGTTTGACGTGGCGTTAATTAATGCCAATATGCTAGACTTGGATGGTGTACCCAATTATGGTGCCATTACGTGTTTTGACGATTCGATTTGTTATTTAGAAAATATTGAGCAAGTTAAAACAATGTTTGCTCAGGTTAAAGGACATCTTGTTAAGAATGGTAAATTCTTATTTGATGTGATCACCCCTTATCAGACCGATGTTGTTTATCCAGGCTATATGTTTAACACCAACGATGGTGACCATGCTTTTATGTGGAATACCTTTGTTGGTGATTTTCCTCATTCAGTGGAACATGATCTATCTTTTTTTGATTACAATCGGAATATTAACGGTTTTGATGAATATAATGAAACCCATAAAGAACGAACCTATCCCTTGGTAAAATACACTCAGGCACTGAATGAAGTCGGATTTAATAACGTTAAGGTGACGAGTAACTTTGGAAAAGATAAGGTTAAAGATGATACTACCCGTTGGTTCTTTGTATGTAGTGAGGAATAATCCAAATGAAAGCTGTTGGAATAATAACCGAATATGATCCTTTCCATAATGGTCATCTTTATCAATTACAGGAAGCTAAAAGACGAACTGAAGCGGATGTAACGGTAATATTTATGAGTGGTAATTGGACTCAGAGAGGCGAGCCAGCTATCTATGATAAATGGATCCGCACTCAGATGGCTTTAGATAACGGAGTTGATTTAGTAATTGAACTTCCAATATCGGATGCGGTTCAACCTGCCAGTATTTTTGCAGAGCGGTCGATGAAACTTGTAGAAGCTTTGGGCTGTTCATACTTATCGTTTGGTAGTGAGCACAGTGACTGGAATTTTACGAAGTTGGCATCTATTGACGTTCATCCGTCTGATAATTTTCATAATTATAATTTTTCCTATCCAAAATTATTTCAACGAACAATTAAAGAACAGAGTGGAATTGATTTAATTAAGCCAAATGATACACTTGCGTATTGGTATGCAAAGGCCAATCAGAAGTTGGGTTCCCCTTTAAAGCTAGTTCCGGTTAAACGGTACAGTAGTGAGCATAATAGTGGAGAGTTGAGTGGAAAAATTGCGAGTGGCAAAGCTATTCGCGCTTCAATTAAATCACATGATCATCGTTACCAAAAGTTTATTCCCAATTCTTCTGTCGTCCTAGACAACGAAAAACCAGTTTTCTGGTCAGATTTTTGGCCTTTTTTACGTTATGAATTGACTCAGAGTTCGATAGCTGATTTAAATCAAATTTATCAGATGACTGAGGGGTTAGAGAATCGTCTAAAGCAAATGGCGGTCAAAGACACAACCTATCAAGCATTTATTAAAGATGTTAAGACAAAACGGTATACCTATACTAGGATTCAAAGACTGCTGGTCTATACTTTATTTAAAATAAAGAAAACACAAATGATTAGTTATAATCCAGTTGTCCGAGTTTTGGGAATGAACGATACCGGGAAAAGTTATCTGAATCAAGTTAAAAAAGCAATCCCATATCCGATCGTTGATCGAATTGGAAAAGAAGAATTTAATAATACGTTGGAACTAGAATGCCGTTCTGGAATTCTTTATGGAATGATCAATGGTCGAATGCAAGATAAATTTACTTATCCCATTGTTATATAGAAGACCGTGCTATCAAGGATAGGACCTTGACAATGAATTTTATGGTATGTATAATTAGTCGTGTTGCATTGGAGGTTAAATTATGAAGTGGTCATTTGAAAAACTACTAGGATATAAGAAAGAGCCGTTTACAACCCATGAGACAGTGGATTTAAAAGACGATTTAATGAATCGATATCCGAAAAGTATTCTTGATGCCACTTCCTTTGACGTTGATGTATCTGCTACTCCTGACAAGGGAGATGTGATTATAGATGCTCACGTCAAGGGTAGTGTAACAGTTCCTTCTTCACGATCGTTAACCCCAGTTAAGTTACCCATGGATTTTAACATTAGTGAGATTTATGTGTTAACTGAAACTGCGCTAAATCGATATGATAATGAAGAAGTAGTGTTAGTTGTTGGTGATGACTTGATGATTGATTTTGATAAAGCAGTTGCTGATAACATAATTGTCAACATTCCGATGCAAGTTCTTTCACCAGAAGAGCAAAAAGGCAAAGCAATGCCTGAAGGAAATGACTGGGAAGTTATTTCTGAAGATGATTTTAATCGACAGGTGGAAGAAGATAAAAATGTTGATCCACGTCTTGCAAAATTAAAGGATTTCAAACCTTCAGACGATGACAAGACTTAAAAATTCACTAGTGGAAATCAAATTAAGAGGAGGTTGTGAATAATGGCTGTACCAAAGAGAAAAACTTCTAAAGCAAGAAGAAACATGCGTCGTTCGCATGACAGTTTATCAGTTCCTGGCATGAGTCCATGTCCTAACTGTGGCGAACTACGTAAGTCACATTTTGTATGTCCTAACTGTGGTTACTATGACGGTAAAGAAGTAGTTGCCAAAAAGGGTTAATTTAAAATAAAGAACTTCAAAAACACCATGGGTTTTTGAAGTTCTTTTTTTGTAATAAAAAACCGACAATTTAATTGTCGGTTTTATTTACTCGTTATGATTATGATGCTGTTGTTTTCCCGCATTACGTTTTCGGTTGTTTTCGTGTTCAATCTCAGTTTCGGATTCTCCAGATTTAGAAACTGTATTTTTGGAGCTGGTTGTTGAACTTGGTTCGGCCCCTGTCTCAATCTCTTCTTCTAATTCCTTTGGAATGACAACTTTGGGAGGATTCTTTTGGGCTTTTTCATTAATTTGTTTTCTAATTCGTGGACGGGACAAATTGATGATAAAGGTCTGAACGCAGGCAAATAATCCGCCAATAAAGAAGTAAATTCCTAATCCAGCTGGGGATGAAAGAGTAACAAATAGAATCATGATCGGACTAATTAACATCATAATCGCCATTTGCTTTTTCTGTTCTTTAGGGATCCCAACGGTTGAAAGGTATCCCTGAAGTGCATAAGCCAGAAACGACAAGACGGCTAATAAGATGCTGGATTGGCCTAGTTTAATGCCCATAAAGACGGTATGAGAAACTTCAGGTGAGTAACGAATAGCTGCATACAGAGCAGCAAACACTGGCAACTGGATCAATAATGGCAAGCATCCAATTCCACCTGTCATACTGATTCCGTTGTCTTTATAGAGTTGCATCATCTGCTGATTTAAGGCAACCTGCTGTTCTTTGGTCGTTGCTTTTTTTAGGAGTTGTTGAATCTTGGTCATTTGTGGTTTAACCAAATTCATTTTTTCCTGTTGAATAGTAGATTTTTTCATCTGACTAATCATCATTGGTAAAAGCAAAGTTCTAACAATTACGGTAATTGCGATCAGGGCCCATCCATAGCCACCAACGTATTGTGCTAGCCAATCCATAACGTGTTGCCCGGGAACGGCTAAATAATGATAAACGAATCCAAAGGGACGTCCCTTTGAATCGGTTCTTACACATCCAGTTAAAAAAATGCCAACCATGGCAATAAAACCGAATAAACCTAGTTTCTTAATTTTTTTCATTTAGTTAACTCCTAACTTTTAAGTAACATGTTACATACTAACCTAATAAGAATATTTCAGCAATTTCAAGTTAGATTTTAATTGAAAATGAATTTGGAACTTTTGGAAGTTTAATTGACTGTGTTTTAATGTTTTGGATCTTAGCAAAACTATTGGGTGCAGTTTTAATTGAATGAATAAAATCGTCTAACTCCGACTTAGTCCCATTTGCGATGATTAAAACGGTTCCGTTGGGCATGTTTTGGACACTTCCAGTAATCGAATATTGATCTGCGATTTTTTTAGTACTATATCGAAATCCAACGCCTTGGACAAGTCCTGAAACGATTATTTTGACTGACTGATTGTTTGACAAAATGATTCTCCTTAAAAGCGTTTACCGTAACTGTGATATTATAAGAACAACAATATCAATTCTAATTCATTTTAAGGGGAATATAAATGGAAAGAATTAATTCTAAACAAAACCAAACCATTAAAGATATTAAAAAGTTACATACCAGTAAAGGAAGAAAAAAGAGTGGAGAATATTTAATTGAAAGTTGGCATCTGGTATCCGAGGCAATGAATTATCTTAAAGCAGATCAGTTGGTAACCATCTTAGCAACCGAAGATCAATATTTGGCTCATGGAGATGACCTTTCTGGTGAAAATATCATTGTTATATCAGATGAAGTTGCTACTGAATTAAGTGATACTTCGACAACTCAAGGAATTTTTGCCGTGTGTAAGATTGAAGAACCAAAGATTGATGTTGCTAAAGTTAGCGGAGCTTGGCTTCTGCTTGATAACGTTCAAGATCCCGGTAATATCGGAACGATGGTAAGGACAGCGGATGCCGCAGGTTTTTCTGGAGTGATCTTTGGTGACGGAACTTCTAGTGAATATAACGGGAAGGTTTTACGTGCCATGCAGGGAAGTCAGTTTCATCTTCCGATTATTAAAATGAATCTAGAACATGCCGTTGAGATGTTTAAGAAGCTAAAAATTAAGGTATATGGGACAGAGCTTAATTCCAGTGCCATTAACTATCGAGATGTCCCTTCTAAAAATGATTTCGCTTTAATTATGGGTAATGAGGGGAATGGAATGAGCCCTGGCTTACTAAAATTAACTGATGATAATTTGTATATTCCCATTGAGGGGAAGGCTGAATCTTTAAATGTGGCAATTGCGGCTGCTGTTATCATGTTTCGAATCAAAAATTAAATTGTTTCTTAAAGTGAGTCCTTATGATTGAATGGAACTTATCTAATTGGGTAGAATTAACCTAGAGACGGATTGGAGTAATGTAGTATGGAAACAGAATCGTGGAAAGATGACCCTGAATATGTTTCAATCATTTCTGATTTGTTAGAAAGTCCGCAAATTCAAAAATTAGGTGATTACACCCAACATCACCATTCGACTAGATTGAAGCATTCAATTGCAGTGTCTTATGAGAGTTATAAAATTGCTAAAAAGATGAATTTAGATTATCGAGCGGCTGCCCGTGGCGGATTATTGCATGATCTATTCTATTATGATTGGCGAACCACTAAGTTTGATTTAGGTTCACATGCATATATTCATCCACGTGTTGCCCTAAGAAACGCCAAAAAGATCACTGATATCACTCCGAAGGAACAAGATATTATTCTAAAACATATGTGGGGGTTAACCCTTGCAAGACCCAAGTACATGGAAAGTGTGATTGTTTCACTTGTTGATGATTATTCGGCAGTTGATGAATTTTTCTCACCGATGAAGAAAAAAGTTAAAGGATTATTAAAAAGATAAGTTAGGAGGATATGAGAATGGATTTAACTGATAAAGAAATCATTCATTTGTGTCCTAAATTTCAAGTGGCGTTTCAAATTCTAGGGAAAAAATGGAACGGTTTAATCATTGAATCATTTTTATTAGCCGGACCACTTCGATTTCGCGAATTAGCCAATAAAGTTGAGGAATGTAGTGATCGTGTATTGACCGAACGCTTAAAAGAGTTGGCTAAAGTGGGAATCGTAAAAAGACAAGCTGATAAGAACTCTGGAGTGGTTTATTATCAGTTAACTTCTAAGGGTGAAGAACTTCGTCCGATTATGAAGGCGGTTCATGGATGGTCTGACAAGTGGTGTGATCCTGATCATGCTTGACCAGTGATAAAAATTGCTATAATATTTATTTAAATACAATGATAAAAGAAGTAGTAGACCGACGAACACAGAGAGTTCATGTTAGCTGAAATTGGACGTTACGGTTGAATTCGCTTTTTGATGTTAGCATTGAATATTAAAATGTTCGGTCGATGTCGTTATTCATCATTATAAGTGCACACTTTGGTGTGAATTTGGGTGGTAACGCGATGCTTCGTCCCTTTTTTGGGATGGAGCTTTTTTTATGGAATTGGAGGTTAGTATGGCTTTAAAAGAAGATTTAGAACAAATTAAATCCAGTGGGTTGCAGGATATTGAGGCTACTAGTGATAGTAAAGCTTTAAATGATTTGAAGGTGAAACTTTTAGGAAAAAAGGGCTCAATTACTAAAGCCCTTCATGGAATATCATCACTTCCAGTCGAAGAAAGACCAAAGATTGGTAGCTTGGCGAATAAAGTTAGAGACGAACTTTTAAAAAAGATTGATTCCAAAAGATTGGAATTAGATCAAGTCGCTCTAAACCAAAAGTTAAAGGATGAAAAGATTGATGTCACCCTGCCAGGTGACTCGGTTCCAAAGGGGCATCCTCATGTTATCCAACAAATTATTGATGAAATTGATGATATTTTTATTGGAATGGGCTACCAGGTTCTTTCGGGTCCTGAAGTAGAAGAGGAAGTTTATAATTTTGAAATGATGAATCTGCCGAAGAACCATCCCGCAAGAGACATGCAGGATACTTTTTATATTACCAAGGATATTTTAATGAGAACTCATACCTCACCGATGCAGGCACGAGCACTTCAAAAACATGATTTTTCTAAAGGCCCCTTAAAGATGGTTTCCCCGGGCGTAGTTTATAGACGTGATACTGATGATCCAACTCATTCTCACCAATTTCATCAGGTAGAGGGAATTGTGATTGATAAGCACATTACGATGGCCGATTTAAAGGGAACTCTTGAGGTAATGACACACAAATTGTTTGGGGATAAATTTAAAGTCCGTCTCAGACCAAGTTACTTTCCGTTTACCGAGCCATCAGTTGAAGCAGACATTACCTGTTTTAATTGTAATGGAAAGGGTTGCGATGTATGTAAAAATACTGGTTGGATTGAGGTCCTTGGGGCAGGAATGGTTCATCCTAACGTTTTAAAAATGGCTGGAGTAGACAGTAGTGTATATGGTGGATTTGCCTTTGGGGTGGGTCCCGACCGATTTGCCATGCTGAAATACGGAGTAGACGATATTCGAGACTTTTATCTTAATGATCTACGTTTCTTGTCACAATTTGATTAAGGGAGGAAATAAATTTGCTGATATCTTATGAATGGTTGAAAGACTACGTTCAAATTAAGCTTTCTCCAAAAGAACTAGCTAATAAAATTGAAAAAACGTCAGTTGAAGTTGACTCCGTTTTTAAGCGGAGTGATGGATTAAAGAAAATCGTGGTTGGAAAAATCTTGTCCATTAAGGATCACCCCGATGCAGATCACCTTCACATTACGCAGGTCGATGTCGGCGAACAGGAACCGATTCAGATTGTTTGTGGTGCGCCAAACGTTCAGGTAGGTAAAAAAGTCATTGTTGCCTTATCTGGCGCTCGAATTGCCGATAACGTTAAAATTAAAAAGTCCAAGATGCGTGGGGTTGAATCAAATGGTATGCTCTGTGCCTTAGATGAGATCGGGTTTGATAAGTCATTGGTACCTGATGAATGGAAAGACGGAATCTATTTCTTACCAGAGAATGCCCGAATTGGTGACGAGGTTTATAACTATTTGGGAATGAATGAATCGTTAATTGATTTGGACGTCACTCCTAATCGTGGAGACATGTTAAGTGTTCGTGGAACTGCTTATGATTTGGGGGCAGTATTTAATGAGTCGGTTGACTTCATCGAACATGCTAGTGCTCCAACTGGAACACACGACAGCGAGGAATTTGTTTCAGCAAAGGCTGATACTAATTTAGCGCCAATTTATAAGCTTAAAGTTGTTAAGGGCGTAAACGTGAAGCCTAGTCCACTTTGGCTTCAAATTAAATTATGGAATTCAGGCATTAAACCAATCAATAATGTCGTTGATATTACTAATTTTGTTATGACTAAGGTTGGACAGCCAATGCATGCCTATGATCTTGACAAACTAAAAACTAATAAGGTTGAGGTTAGAAATGCTAAAGATGGTGAGTCAATTACGACTCTAGATGGCAATGACCGTAAATTAACCGACACGGATGTTGTTGTTGCGGCTGATCAGCCAATTGCTTTAGCAGGACTAATGGGTGGAAAAAATTCGGAAGTTACTTCTGACACTAAAAATATTTTATTGGAGGCAGGAGTTTTTGATCCGGTTAAAACCAGGAAGATGGCACAAAAACAGCTCTTACACACGGATGCCTCACAACGCTTTGAACGGGGAATTGACCATGGAAACGTTGAACAAGCACTTGAGTATGCTTCGGGAATGACCCAAGATTTAGCTCTTGGTCAATCTCAACAAGGGGTTGTTAGTGGGAGTGATGTTGAGGTTAAGCCACGAGTGATTTCAATTTCAACTTCTCACATTAATCACGTTCTTGGGACTAATCTTAGTAACGAGGAAATCATTTCAATCTTTAAACGTCTAGGTTTCTCAGTTGAGGCATCTGGAGACGATCTGACGGTCACGGTTCCTACTAGATGCTGGGACATTCAAATTGATGCTGACTTAATTGAAGAGGTTGCCAGAATCTATGGATATGACAATATTCCGTCAACATTACCAATCACTCAAACGACTGAAGGTGGACTAACACCAAAGCAATTAATGATTCGAAAATCTAGAGAAACACTTGAGGGGCTTGGATTAACGCATGCTATGTCATACTCGTTAACTACAAAAGCCAAGGCAAAGATGTTTATGGTAAATGGTAGTCATGAGACTAATTTGCAGTGGCCAATGACAGAAGATCATGCCGTTTTACGTATGAATTTAATTTCAGGATTATTGGATGATGTGGCATATAACCAGGCTCGAAACGTGCTTAATGTGCCACTTTATGAGCAAGGTCGTGTTTTTTATAAGCAAACTCCTGATCAGATAAGACCAGACGAAGTGGAACATATTGCTGGTGTCATTTCTGGATCGTTAGTTGCTCCAAGCTGGGACCAGAAAGCTAAGTCAGTTGATTTTTATCAAATTAAGGGAATTCTTGAAAAATACTTAGAAAGTCTTTCCTTAAAGGGTGACGTTACTTATGTTGCGACTGATAAAATTCTCGAAATGCATCCAGGTAGAACAGCGCTTGTTAAACTAGATGATCACATCATCGGTTTTGTGGGAGAAGTTCATCCAGAAGTCGCTAAACAATTTAAGATTAAAGAAACCTATGTTTTTGAACTTGACCTTGATTATTTAAATGTGGCTCCTAAGTCTGGACAACAATACCAAAAGGTTGGTCAGTACCCTGCTATTCATCGTGATATTGCTATGTTAGTGGATCGTACCATTACTAATGAGGACATATATAATGTAATTATTAGGAGAGGTGGCGCCTACTTACAGAATGCTGCCGTATTTGACGTATATCAGGGGCAAAATGTGCCTGAAGGCAAAAAATCAATTGCCTATTCATTGATTTTTGAAGATCCTAACGCCACTTTGAAAGACGAGACTGTTGATAAAGCGGTCGATAAAATTCAAAAACGTTTGACCACTGAATTAAGCGCTGAGATTAGATAAGGGTGGATTCATAATGAGTGAGAGAAAAAGGCATTTGGGTGGTTTTATTTCCAAAATTAAAACTAGTTCATTTGGGAAGAAAATTATTTATTCCGTGATTGCAATTATTGTAATTTTAGTAATTGCAATTGCGTTATTTGGACATCACTATTTTAAAACTTCACTTCAACCACTGGATCCTCATGATAATGAAGTGACTCAAGTTGACATTCCAAGAGGTGCTTCCACCAAAAAAATTGGGGCAATCTTACAGAAGTCAGAGGTAGTTAAAAGTGGAATGGTATTTAATTACTATGTAAAATCACACAACATCACTAGTTTTAAGTCAGGATATTATCAATTAAAGCCGTCAATGTCCCTAGATACGATTGCCAAGAGTTTACAAAAGGGTGGAAGTTTCGAACCCATTCAAAGCACTGATAGTAAAGTTACCGTTCCAGAAGGAGCTAACATCGACCAAATTGCGGATATTGTGGCTAAAAATACCGATTTTTCTAGGGCAGAATTTATTTCCCTGATGAAGAATCGTAATTTCTTTGATGAAATGACCAAGGATTATCCAGAATTACTGGGGTCCGCTAAAGATGCCAAGGGGACCCGTTATCTTTTTGAAGGATACCTTTATCCAGCGACATATCCCGTCCCTAAACATTCGTCGTTAAAGATGATGGTCAGTTTAATGCTCGCTAAAAGCAATCAAATGTATGGTCCATATTATCAAAGAATGAAAGAGCAAAAGCTGACGGTTCAGCAAACTTTAACGTTAGCATCTTTGATTGAACGTGAAGGTGTAGGTCAAAATGATCGTAATAAGATGGCTGGTGTGTTAAGAAATCGCATTGAAAAAAAGATGCCACTTCAATCGGATGTGGCCGTTTTGTATGCACTTCATAAAAACTCAAAGACACTTTCAAAACGTGATTTAATGGTTAATTCCAAATATAATCTTTATGTTAATAAAGGGTTTGGTCCTGGACCATTTGATAATCCCTCGATAAGCTCAGTTCAAGCTGTGCTATATCCAACTGATATGTCTAAAGGATATTTATATTTCTTGGCCGATCCGAAAACTAAAAAGATTTATTACGCTAAAACCTTAAAAGAACAGCAAAATAACATTAAAACTCATATGGATCGATAGTGGAGGATTAAAATAGTGAAAAGCAAAAAAAGACCTGTAATTATTGGAGTTACTGGAGGTTCTAGTAGTGGCAAAACTACGGTAAGTAGGTCAATCTTGAATCGTTTGCTGGGACATTCAATTGCAATCTTGCAGCAAGATTCTTACTATAAGGATCAATCCAATATGACGATGGACGAAAGAAGACAGGTTAACTACGATCATCCGCTTGCTTTTGACACTGATTTAATGGTTAAGCAATTGAAGCAGCTGTTAAACTATGAATCAATTGAGAAACCGGTTTATGATTATTCCAAATTCACCCGGAGTGGTGAAACTGTTACTCAAGAACCACGTGATGTAATTATTGTTGAGGGGATTTTAATCCTTGATGATAAAAGGCTCCGGGACCTAATGGATATTAAAGTTTATGTAGATACTGATGCTGATATTCGCGTCATTAGGCGGATTGAGCGGGATACCAAAGAACGTGGTCGAACGCTTGATTCGGTAATTCAACAATATTTAGCAACCGTTCGCCCCATGCATCTCCAATTTGTTGAACCCACGAAACGATATGCTGATATAATTATTCCTGAGGGTGGCAAAAATCAAGTAGCAATTGACTTACTAGTTACTAAAATTCAGTCAATTTTAAATGATGTTGGTGACGATCCGATTAGTAATGCAATTGATACGACAATATAATTAAGTTGCCAAACTTTAATTTAAATGGTATTTTAATTTTGAATAAAATAGTGAGGTGTAAGAATGGCTGAAGATGAAATGTACCCGATGACTGAAGAGGGGAAAGAAAAGCTCGAAACTGAATTAAAAGATTTAAAGGTCAATCAAAGACCAAAGATTGTTGATCGAATCAAAGTCGCTAGAAGTTACGGCGATTTATCTGAAAATTCTGAATACGAATCTGCCAAAAACGAACAAAGTATGTTAGAGAGCAGAATTGCTACGGTAGAGCACATGCTACAATATGCTCAAGTGGTTGATAAAGAAGAGACCGACGAAGACGAAGTGACCGTTGGAAAAGAAATTCAGTTTAAGGAACTACCTGATGAAGAGCCAGAGACATTTACAATTGTCGGAGCTGCTGAAGCTGACCCGATGAGTGGAAAAATCTCGAATGATTCTCCAATTGCACAGGCTTTGCTTGGCCATAAAGTAGGGGAAAACGTTGATATTGATATTCCTGCTGGCGTAATGCATGTCAAGATATTATCAGTTAAATAATAATTTTAATTTAAAATAGGGCAATCGTCTCAAGTGACGATTGCCCTATTTATTATATCTTTTTTTAAACCAACTTCTTAAAATTAAGGTGAGAAGTGTCAAAGCACTAATGATTATTCCTATATTTAAGAATGGTGGCCAATATGAAAGCTGAATGTGCTTCATTCCCTTTCCAGTTTTAAGTGCAATGAAGTAATGATCCCATTTCGTGATTGAATGTTTCTTTCCGTTTATTTGGGCACTCCAGCCCTTCGAATACGGAATACTTGAAGCAATTACTGAATTAGAACCGTTTGTCTTTATATCAGCCTTTACCGTTCGTGCGTTTGGGCTGGATATTTTTTTGGTTCCCGATCGAAGTTTTCGATCGGTTTGCTTAAATAAAGAATTATTTAGCTGGTATAAAGTAAAGTTTTCTAACCAAAGTGATGACTTTTTCAAGCTGATTTTTACTTTAATCTTTTTGTTTTTTGCATTATTGGCAATGTTAATGATCTTAGTCGAATTAGATTCAGGACTAAGTGATAGTTGGTTACCATCAACTGATAAATCACAGTTACCGTTATTTAACGCTGTTCCCATCGTTAAGTAGTAAGAGTCATTAGTTTTTGGCTTAAACGTGAGATCAAGCGAGGCCGGCTGTAAGACGTTGACTTTGTTGAAGATGGTGCCAGTAAGTTGATTGTGTTTGGTTACGTTGTTATATCTGACGTGATTGAAGTTACTGCTCGAAAAGAGGTGACTTTGGACTTGGTTGTCCCCCGTTAGATTTGACCATAATTGTGCTTGGTATTGAATGGGATCTGGACTGGCAGCATTTTTGTGGATTGATTGGTTACTGGCTCTAAACATCATTGGTAACGCATACGGGTCTTCGTATATTGAGAATCCCTCAGATGATCCCATGTTTTTGTATGAGTTTTGGTCATATCGTTCTGGGAATTCTCTAATACCTGGAACGTCAACTGAAGCTGTGTAGGGACGAGCCAGATGGTATTTCATTGAGAGCAGTGCATCTGAAACCATGGTCCCACTGGAATATTCAATTACACCATCGCCATTTGGCTGACCAATTTTTCCAACTAGATCAGACATTTTAGGATTCATGACGGATGAAAATAAGGAAGCACCATAAAAATTAAAGTTAAAGGGGTCGTTTTTAGTTCGGGAAAAGTCCTTGCTGATTCGATATGGGCCATCTAAAGAATGATGTTTCAGGTAAGTTGTGACATGATCTAATTTATTTACGTAACCACGGTATTCTGAGTTACTTAAGTATGAGATGTTATTTAAAGAGAGAATAAGATTAATGGTAATCCCAAAGACAATTAGTGAAAAAACACCCAAATTAAACCATTTTTCATTCCGGAAGTGGGTTAATAAAACGATGATGGCGGCTAAAATCATAAGTCCCTCAATCACAATTGTGAACCATTTAAGGTAGTTATATTGAGGCATTCTAATGGTGGTATAAGCGACCATTAGTGCAAGCAATAAAATTATGAGCCACGTTCCAATTTGCTTAAAACTAATTGCCTGAATGTGAGATAAGCTAACTAGCGCGACCATGATGAACCAAAAACATATTACAAACGAAAAACGGTAGGGGTACCAGATTGGAAACTGAAATGCATGCCAAAATAAGTCGAGTGGCTGAAAACACGTTGACAACAGTAAAAAGATGGTCATTACCAAAGTGAAAATTCGAGTTTTTTTGGAGAAGGTTTTATTAACAAAGAAGAACAAAAATAGTACCAAAATCGTTTCTGAAATAAAAAGGTTTGGTAAGCCCTTGGGCATTTGGTCAAAATTAAAGGCCCCAGGAGCAAATTTAGTTACTAAGTCAAGCATTGGATATTCAAATTTAAAGTTCAATTTATCAGAAAATCCCTGGCCCTTGGAGTTAATCAGTGAATAAATGGTTGGCAGAAGAATGAAAGCAGCTAATCCCACCGAAATTAATCCATTTGCGACTAGTCGCAAAAATCCAACAAACATATCTTTGATATTTGAAACATTGATGGCTAAATAGTAGATAGTTAGTGCTACGATAAAAATCGTAATCATGTATGCCATATAATAGTTAATGATCAACATAGCGGTATATGATGTAATGAAAAGTAGTTTTTGGTTGTTTTTTAAGAGTTTAACTAAACCAAGCAAAATTAAAGGAAGTAAAATCATGGCATCGAGCCAAATGATATTTAGGTTATTTGCAATCATCCAACCATTTAATGCATATGCAGTTGCAAATGATGACAGTATGAGTGAAGAATTAGTAAGATGAAGTTTGCGAACTAGAATGGTAAAGGTCAAACCAGATAAGCCAATCTTTAAAAGTAATAGGATGAGAATCCCTGATGGGAGGGATGTATTATTAAAAAAGAGTAAGATAAGGTTTAATGGACTCATTAGATAGTAAGCCCAAGTCCCGATCATTTCATTCCCTAGTCCATTAGAAAACGAATAAAGAATTGATGAAGGATGGTGCAAGATGGCTCTTCTAAAATATGCAAAAAAATCAATGTACTGTTGTCCTAAATCAACCGTTAGAATCGTATTATTTCCGAAGGGTGCCATATTGCGATATGCTGCGTATAATGCCATAATAACTAGTGGTATTAAAAAGCTTAGGATTAATGCGAAGTTTTTAGATAGGCTCTTTTTTATTTTTTGGTTAAACATTTAATTACCTCATTAATTTATAAAGTAATGAATTATAATAAGACTAGGTTTGCCGTTTTTCTAATAAATAGAGTATCATATATAAATTAAGAAAAACGCTATAAATGATGAATTCGAGTTATTAATTAGTTAAGGAGCGTTAGCATCGTGAGAAACTTTTTTGATCGGTTATTCAGAAGAAGGAGTCGGGACTCAAGTCGACGAAACGGTAATTCTAAAATTCCATTTCGACTGAATTTTATCTTCGCAATTGTTGGAATATTGTTTGCGGTTTTAGTATTTCGACTAGCATACATGCAGATTTTTCAAGGATCAGTTTATAAATCTGATGTTAATCAGAGCGATAATTCAGTTAAGTATGGTAATGTTCCGCGTGGGATGATCTATGACTCAACCGGGAAAGTTTTAGTTGGTAACAAAACTCATCGGGCCATCACCTATACTAAAGGATTAAGCGTAATGCCTCAGGAGATTTATAATGATGCCAATAAACTTGGGAGTTACATCACCCTCCCAACTAAAGGGCTTACTAAAAAGCAGATTGGTGAATACTACTTGGCCGATAAGACTAACCTTACAAACGCTACTAAGGAAGTTCCTAATGGAACAAAGTTAGCGCCACAAGCAGCCTACAATAAAGCTTTAGATATGATCCAGAATGGGAAAATTGTAAAGGTTACTCCTCGAATGAAGAACGCAGCTGCTATTTTTACGGAAATGAGTGGGGCTTATCAATTATCAACTACCAACATTAAAACGGATGGTGTAAGTAACAAAGAAATTGCTGAAGTTGGTGAACATGCTTCTGAAATGCCTGGAGTTCAGGTTGGAACAAGTTGGTCTCGTGATTATCCATCTGGAAACGAGATTCAAAGTATTGTTGGAAATGTTTCATCTAGTAAAACTGGGTTACCTTCTGATCGGGTTAATGAACTTTTAGCTGAAGGGTATTCAAGAAATGATTCAGTTGGACAAAGTAATTTGGAACAACAATATGAACCAATTTTACGTGGCTCTAAGTCTCAGACCGAGGTTAAAGTTGGAGGGGATAACAAGATTGTTAAAGAAGTTAAGAAGTATCCAGGCCAACGGGGCCAGAATCTTCAGTTGTCCATTAACTCTAAGTTTCAAAATAAACTCCAAGATTTAGTTAAAGGTGCAGAGTCTGGGGGCGTTGGTGATTCAACGGGGGCTTATGCCGTTGTTATGAACCCAAAGACCGGTGCGGTAATTGGAATGGCTGGTGTTAACCGTGATCCTAAGACTGGTAAAGTGACACCAAACGAATTAGGAACCATCAACAGTGCCATTGTAATGGGATCGGTTGTTAAAGGTGCGATGGTTTCAGGTGCCCTAATGGATAAGGTTATTACACCGAATAACAGTACAATGGAAGATATGCCAATTGATATTGGTGGAGCTAAAAAGAGTTCTTGGTTTAACAAAAATGGTGAGGCCAATATGCCGGTTAACGCCCAGGGTGCTCTAGAGGTTTCCTCTAACTCTTACATGATGCAACTTGCTATGAAAGAAGGGGGCTTCAGGTATAAAGCGGGAGGATCACTTAACATGAGTCCCAACATTTTTAACATCGAACGAAACTACTTCAATCAATTTGGTTTAGGTGTTAAGACTGGGATTGATCTACCGGGTGAAACTGCTGGCATTCAAGGACCATCAACGTTTGCTAATATTGGGAAATCTTTGGATGAATCATTTGGTAACTATGATTCGTACACTACGATTCAATTAGCCCAATACATGTCCACCATTGCTAATGGCGGATATCGTTTGAAGCCACATGTGGTTCAAAATGTAAGATCAACCAATACCAAGAACGGACAACTTGGAGCTGTTCAGAATACGACGATGCCAACGGTGTTAAATGAAATTCCAATGACACAACAAGAACGAAACGTTGTTACACAGGGATTGTATCAAGTAGTTCATGGTACCAATAAATATAAAACCGGTGGAGATTTGTCAAGTCTATCTCCCGAAGTATCTGCTAAGACGGGTACTGCCCAAACATTTTACAATGGTAAACCAACTGTTACTCTGAGTTTGGCCTCCTATGCACCATCAAAGGATCCACAGGTAGTGGTCGCATTAGCCATTCCTAATCTTCCGGTTGACGCTGAAAGTAATAACTTGAATCTTGCTAAACAAATTTATCAAGCATACTGGGATGATGTTCAGAATAAGCCATAAAATACTGTTAAGTAAAATTACTTAACGTTCTTTAAATGAGACTGGATATATAGTGCTAAAGATGTTAATATTATGATTGTTGAATTAGTTATAAAAAACGAATATGTTTGGAGGTATTTGACATGCGTGTTCATATCACTTTGGAATGTACTGAATGCCACGAACGCAATTACTTATCAACTAAGAGTCGTAGAAATAATCCCGATCGCTTAGAATTAGAAAAGTATTGCCCACGTGATAGAAAAGTTACTTTACATCGCGAAACAAAATAAGATTTTGGGTTTTTACCCAAAATCTTTTTTATTATAAAATTAATGGGTGATGTAAATGAATAAAAATAAAGTTAGAGAATTGGTTTTAAAAAGAATGAAAAATGCTAAGCCATCGGATCAATTCTTTTATGGGTTGTATGAAGCGCTCTTTGACCTTCAAGAATGGCAGAACGCCAAGGTGGTTGCCACAACCATGAATACAGCCATTGAGATTCCTACAGCTCCCATAATTTTTGCGGCTTTAAATGATGGGAAAAAGGTGGTGGTTCCTCATACACTTCCTAAGCATCAGATGGAGTTTGTTGAGCTTAGCCATACTTTAAAGTTTCAAAAGACTAAGTTTGGGATCTGGGAGCCCGTTAATGGAAAGACGATCATCAGTAATTTGATTGATTTGATGGTGGTTCCAGGAGTTGCTTTTAATCCTGATAGTAATCAGAGAATTGGTTATGGTGCGGGATTTTATGATCGTTATTTATCTCGATTTGACGGCTATAAGGTTTCACTGGCCCAAAAAGCACAAATCGTTTCTGAGTTAAATTGGAAGCCAGATCCATTTGACGTTAGATTGGATCGGATTATTTTTTAGAGGATTTAAGATGATCAAACAAAAACTTAAAAGAGTCAATAATTATCCCTGGGTAACGTACTTATTACTGTTCATCATGGTAGTTGTATATTTAATGATGACTTTAAGTGGTGGCTCAGAGAACACCGTTAATCTACTAAAGTTTGGTGCGCAATATAACCCCTTAGTAAAAGGTGGTCAGTGGTGGCGCCTAATTACTCCCATTTTTGTTCATATTGGTTTTCAACATATTTTAATTAATGGAATCACTTTATATTATTTGGGGAAATTAATTGAACCAATCGTTGGTCATTTAAGATATTTTGTCATTTTTATGGTTGCAGGATTTTGTGGAAATTTAATGAGCTTCGCGTTTGGAAGTGGAATTTCAGCAGGATCCAGTACCGCTATTTTTGGATTATTCGGTGCCTTTTTGATGATTGCTTTTCAGTATCGTGGTGATTCATTTGTCAGAAGTACTGCAAAGACGTTTATTCTTTTTGTGGTAATTAACCTTGTATTTGATATCTTTACGCCTGGTATTGATATTTTTGGTCATATTGGCGGATTCATTGGTGGTTACCTGATTAGTTTTGTTGTAGGATTAAAGCACAATATCAATTTAAATAAAATTATGAGATTATTTTATGCAACCGCTTTAATTATTGGTATAATAATAATGTACTATTTAGGTTCTGTTCGTTGACACGTTGTACATAGTTAATTTAGGATGATGATTAAAATGACAACTCTATATGATGTTCAACAACTGTTAAAAAAATTTGGAATATATGTATATGTCGGTAAACGACTTTGGGATATTGAAGTAATGGCCTTAGAACTCGACCATCTTCATGATGCTCATGTAGTTAGTGATCGAGAGTTTACATCCGCAAAACTAGTATTAACACGTGAACACAGGATTGAAGAAAAAAACTTAAAATCTAAAAATGAGACGGGAGGTCTATAGAATGGCAAAGAATTTGATTGGAATTGACTTAGGTGGTACCACTACTAAAATGGCTTTTTTGGACGAAAATGGTGAGGTTCTTGATAAATGGAGAGTACTCACTGATACTAGTGATAAGGGCGCTCACATCGTTGAGAATATTGTTAAGTCAATCAACAAACATATCGAGGATTCTGACAAAACCATTAATGATTTTGTTGGAATTGGAATGGGAACACCAGGAACTGTAAACCGTGAAAAGGGGACAGTTTCCGAAGCTTTTAACCTTAACTGGAAAGATGAACAACCAGTTCGAGAATTGATTCAGAATGGGGTTGGATTACCATTTCAATTAGACAATGATGCCAATGTGGCTTCCTTAGGTGAATACTGGAAGGGTGCAGGCAGTACTGAAGACGACGTAGTCTTTGTTACGTTAGGAACTGGAGTTGGTGGTGGAGTCATTGCTAACGGTAAACTCCTTCATGGTGTTAATGGTGGAGCAGGTGAAGTTGGACACATTGCTGTTCAACCAAATGGTTATCTTTGTACCTGTGGCAAAAGGGGTTGCTTAGAACAGTACGCTTCAGCAACTGGAATTGTTCACGTAGCTAAGGATATGTCTAAAGATTTTAAGGGACATTCACGGTTAAAGGATCTCGAAAATACTGATGAAAAAATCACTTCAAAAATGGTTTTTTACCTAGCAGATAATGGCGACATTTTTGCTAATCAGGTTGTGGATAAGATTTGTTTTTACCTTGGATTAGCCTTATCTGATATTGGGAATACTTTGAACCCAGCAAGTATCATTATCGGTGGTGGAGTTTCGAATGCTGGAAACACTTTGCTTCAACCAACTACTAGATATTTCCAGGAAAATGCCTTTCCATCAATTAGAGATTCAACTAAAGTTAAATTAGCTCAGTTGGGTAATGATGCTGGGGTAATTGGTGCAGCTTCGTTAGCATTACAATTTAGATAAAAGTATTGGAGAGATTTTAATTGAGTAGTGTGATAGTTTCAGTTCTTTATTTTCTGATCACTCTAGGAGTGGTTCTGTTAATTTGGTGGTTATACCACGAATTTACTATTTTAATGGCCAAACGTTATTGTAAGTTTTTAAATGAAGATGAATTTCAAAGTGGGATTCGCAAATCGCAAGTTATTGACTTACGTGAAAGTAAAGCTTTTAATGATGGTCATATTCTTGGTTCAAGAAACATGCCATATTCAACTTTTCGAAGTTTTTATCAAGAACTGAGACCAGATCTACCAGTTTATTTGTACGATCAGAATAAGACTTTGAGTATGAAAGCTGCCAAATTCCTTCACAAAAAGGGTTTTAAAAATATTTCAATTCTTAACGAGGGTTACCAGCGATGGGATGGCAAAATTAAAAAGGGTTAACTAAAAAGAGAACTCGATCGAGTTCTCTTTTTATTATTAATAATTAACTTAAATGAGCTGAATGACTTTTTCTGTTTGCTCTTTTACGGTTTTCATTAATTTTGGACTCTTGTTCCTCCATTGGTTGAACCACCGTTTTCTTGAATGAAAGCCAAACTCCTGCAGCGATTCCAATACATGCTGCAACTCCCGTAGTAAATCCTTGTGTAAATTTACTCATAGTCATTGCCTCCTTTTTTATTATCTACTTGTCTATTATGCGTTATTTGCGCTAATATATCCAGTATAGAACATCATTAATTAGGTGAATTTATGAACAAATTATTAGCGATTGTTGGTCCAACGGCTGTTGGAAAAACGGACTTGTCAATTAAAATTGCAAAACAGTTTAATGGAGAAATTATTTCTGGCGACTCAATGCAGGTTTACCGTCATCTAGATATTGGTACTGCCAAGATTTCTCGAACGGAGCAGCAGGGAATTCCTCATTATTTAATAAACATCATTGATGTTAACGAACAATATTCGGTGGTTGATTTTGTTGAAGCTGCTGAAAAATTAATTAAGGAAATTACGAATCGAGGGCATCTTCCAATTATTGTTGGTGGCACTGGATTTTATCTTAATTCACTCTTAAGGGGATTAAATTTAGGAAGTAAGAATGATCCTGAAATTAGAGCAACATTGATTAATGAACTTAACGAATTTGGTCCAATGAAAATGTGGGATAAATTAAATCTGGTTGATCCTGTAACGGCATCAAAGACACCTATGCAAAACACACGACGCATTTTACGGGCTCTCGAAGTATACCTTGTTAGTGGAAAGCCAATTTCCAAGCAGGATAATCAGGGACAGCAGTATGATGAGTTGATTGTGGGACTTAATACGCGTCGTGATGTCCTATACCAGCGGATTAATCAACGAGTAGACCAGATGATGGAAAACGGGTTAATTAAAGAAAATAAATGGCTTTTTGAAAATGGTGGGAGTAAAATTCCTGCTAGTAAGGGAATTGGGTATCGAGAATTCATCCCTTATTTCAATGGTAACGAAAGTTTGGATCGAGTAGTAGAAGATGTTAAGCAAGACTCAAGACACTACGCTAAGAGACAACTAACGTGGTTTAGAAACAAGATGGACGTTACTTGGTATGATTTAGTTCAACATCCCGAAGAAATTACTCAAATTAAACAACAAATTAAGGAGTGGCAAAACAATAATGGATATTAACAAAATGGTTTCGGACACAGTCAACTTATATCGGCAGTTAGATGCTAAGAATCAAACAATTTGGAAACCTGGAACTCATGTTTCAAGTTCTTATGTTTCTTTAGACATTCACTTTTCTGAATTGGCTAAAAATTCTGGGATGCTTAAAACGGACATCACTAGTTCTGAGAATAATCGTGACAACCAGCTCGAAAGTTACATTAGGACTTTCAGGGATTTTTTGCTAATTGCTAACCTACAAAGTTGGGTGGATGTGATTACTGTGGATGATGAGATGTTAAATAAGTTATCAGGAATGAAAAAGACTGACGACCTTAATTCTTTGTATTTGTCGATGCTGAATATGTTACTAAAAAGTTATTATGAGAAAAGCAAGATTGGATATAAGCACGCTTGGACTTTATTCTTAAAGTTCGGCATTGTTGATTTAGGCTTTAGCCCAGATACAATCATCGATAGATTTAATAGTCTACTGCAAGATGATTTAAAGCTGGTTTTAAATGATCATTAAATCAAGCAATGTACTAAAAACCATTGACTTATAGTTCGATATTCAATATAATTATTCTTGTTGTTTGAGTTTATGTCGCAGTAGCTCAGCTGGATAGAGCAACGGTCTTCTAAACCGTAGGTCGAGCGTTCGAATCGCTCCTGCGACATCTCGAAAAAAGGGCACACGCTTAATATCTGGCGTGTCCTTTTTTTATTTGACTTATAACATTAATTTTTATATACTTATGATGTTGTAATTGTGGACTTCCACAGCTACAACCGCTCAGTTTGAGTTTTAAAGCCCAGTGGGCACTTAATACTGGCGAGTCTAAGCAAATTATAAGGAGGTGCACTACATGTACGCAATTATTGAAACAGGTGGCAAGCAATACAAAGTTTCTGAAGGTGAAGCCATCTTTGTTGAAAAACTTGATGCTAACGAAGGTGACAAGGTTACTTTTGATGATGTTGTCTTTGTTAGTGGCAAAACCCCTAAGGTTGGTTCACCATTAGTCAATGGTGCTTCAGTCGAAGGAAAAGTTGATAAGCAAGGTAAGGGTAAGAAGATCCGTATCTTTAGATACAAACCTAAAAAGGGTGCTCAATCAAAGAAGGGTCATAGACAACCTTATACTAAGGTTACTATCAACAAGATTAACGCTTAAGTCGTATGATTAAAGCTACATTTGATTTAAATCATAATTTAATAACTGGATTTAAAGTGACTGGCCACGCTGATTCTGGTGAGTATGGGCATGATATCGTCTGTGCAGCAGTATCAGCGTTAGCAATTTCTTCTGTGAACGGGTTAATTACCGTTTGTGACATTGATCCATATGTAGAACAGGATGAAAAAAATGGAGGATATCTCCAAGTTAAGATTCCGGTTGAACATTTGAATGATGTTAAGGTCCAAACGTTACTTAAAAGCTTTATGAATGGACTTATGGATATTTCAAAACAGTATTCGAATTACGTTGAAGTAAAATAACACTTTTAATTTGGAGGTGTAAACGCATGTTAAAAATGAATCTACAATTTTTCTCTCACCATAAAACCGGTGGTTCATCATCTAACGGTCGTGACTCAGCTGGACGTCGTTTAGGGACTAAAGCTGCTGATGGCTCATCAGTAACAACTGGTACAATTTTATACCGTCAACGTGGAACTCATATCTATCCAGGTAAGAACGTTAAACGTGGTGGAGATGACACATTATTTGCTTTAGTTGATGGGATTGTTCGTTTCGAACGTTTAGGTCGTGACAAACGTCAAGTTTCTGTTTACCCTGAAGCAGAAGTAGCAACTAAGTAAATCCAAAGAGGCCTAGCGTTAATGCAGGGGTCTCTTTTTTTATCAATATCGTAACTTGCTTTTACGTGATCGATATTGATATGATAGGAACATAAATATGTGGGAGGCATGAAAATGTCAATTTCAATTGTAAAAGTAAAAAATGGTATGACCATTCAAGCTGACAATAACATCTGGAAGATTGTTAGTTTTCAACACGTAAAGCCCGGTAAGGGTGGAGCATTTGTTCGTACTAAGTTAAAGAATTTAAGGACGGGAGCCGTTCAGGAAAAGACTTTCAGAGCTAGTGCTAAAGTTGAAAAAGCTAACATTGAAACCAAAAAGATGCAATACCTCTACGATGATGGTAGTGGCCTTGTCTTTATGGACATGGATAATTATGAACAACTAACGATTCCAAGAGAGCAAGTTAAAGAAGAAATGAACTACTTACAAGAGAATATGGAAGTTCAAGTTATTCAGTATGGCGGTGAAACTCTGGGAGTTGAAGTGCCTAAGACGGTCACACTTGAAGTAGCGGATACTGAACCTGGAATTAAGGGTGATACTGCTTCTGGTGGATCAAAACCTGCTACTATGACCACTGGTTTAACGCTTCAAGTTCCATTCTTTGTAAATAAGGGTGATAAGTTAGTGATCAATACTGATGACGGTACTTACATTTCTCGGGCATAATGGTCAGAAGGATCTGATTGTGTAGCCAATTGGGGGTTATATTATGGCAGCAGACGAAAGTTTCATTACACTCGACAATAAGAAATCAGACCTAGGGTCGATTAAAATTGCACCTCGTGTGATTGAGGTCATTGCTGGAATTGCGGCCGTGCAAGTTGAAGGTGTTAACCGGATGCGTGGCAGTTTTTCTTCCAGTGTTAACGAATTATTTGGAAGAAAAGAGCGCGGTAAGGGTATCAGATTAGCAATTGAAAATGGCAAATTGAATGTTGATATTTTTGTATACCTAAATTACGGGGTTTCGGTTCCTAAAGTTGCTTTAGAGATTCAAAACCAAGTAAAACAACAGTTGTTGTTTATGACTGACCTTCGTATCGGTTCCGTAAATGTTCACGTTGAAGGAATGATTCCTCCAAAGAGTACTGGTAAAGTTGATACTGATAAATTATTCGATAATGAGGATAAAAAGTGAAAATAAGTCGACATCAAATTAGAGAGTTAGCTTTTCAAACCCTATTTGCGATGGAAAGTAATGATGCTGTTGAACCAAGTGAATTTTTTGATTATCTTACAAATGAAGATGTAAAGGCACCAGAATATTACTTGGAAATTGTTAATGGGGTAAGAGAGCATAAAAGTGAACTTGATAAGATCATCACGGATCACTTAGCGAATAAATGGTCGATTGATCGAATTAGTAAAGCTGACCTGATTATCTTAAGAATTGCGCTGTATGAAATTAAGTATGAAGAAGCAACGCCAAATAAAGTTGCCATTAATGAAGCTTTAGAATTAGCTAAAAAGTTTTGTGATGATAAGTCACGAAACTTTATTAATGGCGTTTTAGATAGTGCGATTGAAAAATAAGAACCCGTGATGGGTTCTTATTTTTTTACATTTAGCTAGAACAAAAATAATATGCTAAAATTGTACTAATAATAATGTATCGGGAGATGTTTTCGTGGTTAGCATAATTGATGGCAGAAAGGTTGCAAGAGACCTGAACTTAAAAACAAAAAAGCGAGTTTTTCAACTAAAACAAGCTGGAATTACTCCAGGATTAGCGGTAGTAATCGTTGGAAATGACCAGGCAAGTCAAAGATATGTTCGAAGCAAAGAAAAAAAGGCAACAGAGTTAGGCATCTATTCCGTTAAGAAAGCTTTACCTGAATCAACCACGCAAGACGAATTGATCCAAATTGTGAGAAGTTTGAATGAGAACCCTGAAATCAATGGAATCTTAGTTCAATCGCCACTTCCTGATCATATTAACGAAGACAAAGTGATTGAGGCAATTGATCCTACAAAAGATGTGGATGGTTTTCATCCCGTTAATGTCGGCAAGTTATTTCTTAATCTTAAGGAGAATTACCCGGTTGCATGTACTCCGAAGGGCATTATGACTTTACTATCGGAGTACCATATTGACTTAGATGGTAAAAACGTTGTGATTGTTGGCCGTAGTTCAATTGTTGGAAAGCCAATGTTAGCTTTGATGATTAACGCCGATGCAACTGTGATTGACGTTCATAGTCACACTGATGATGTTTCAAAGTACACGAAGCAAGCTGATGTAGTTATTTCAGCGGTCGGCAAGTATGCCATATTAAATGATGATGATTTTAAACCAGGTGCCGTTGTTATTGACGTTGGTCAAAATATGGATGAGAATGGTAAATTGGCTGGCGACGTCGAATACAAATCAAAAAGTGACAATATCGAATATATCACTCCGGTGCCGGGTGGCGTAGGACCAATGACAATCGCAACCTTGATGCAACAAACGGTTGATATGTGTGAATGGAGCAAAAAGAGTGGCAAGTAAATATTTAACTGTATCAGCTTTGACACAGTATATCAAAAAGAAATTTGACGTTGATCCATACCTAGGACGAGTTTATCTTACCGGTGAAATCTCCAATTTTCGCTTGCGACCAACTCATCAATATTTTAGTTTAAAGGATGATAACTCAAAAATTAACGTTACCATGTTTAAATCAGCCTTCTCTAAGATTAAATTCATGCCAGAGGAGGGAATGAAAGTCCTTGTTACTGGACATGTTTCCGTGTATGAAAAAACCGGAATGTATCAGTTTTATATTGATCACATGGAACCGGATGGAGTGGGTCAACTTTATGAAGCCTACGAACAGTTAAAAAATAAACTTGCCAAAGAGGGCTTGTTTGAGGAAATTCATAAAAAACCTCTTCCAATGTATCCTAAGAGAATTGCCGTAGTCACGTCTCAAAGTGGTGCAGTTATTAAGGACATCATCACCACCGTTAGACGGAGATTCCCGATTGCTCAAATTGTTTTGTTTCCAGCAGCTGTTCAGGGTGAGAATGCAGCAAGTGAGATCGCTCATCAAATTAACCGAGTCAACGAAATTGGCGGATTTGATACTCTTATTATTGGTCGTGGTGGTGGTTCTATTGAAGATTTATGGCCATTTAATGAAGAAATTGTAGCAAGAGCTATTTATAATAGTAAAATTCCAGTGATTTCATCAGTTGGACATGAAACTGATACAACGATTGCTGATTTAGTTTCTGACAAACGGGCAGCAACCCCGACCGCAGCTGCTGAGTTGGCAGTTCCTGTGCTTAGTGATGTAATTCTTGATTTAAAGACTAAACAGACTAGGATTTATAACGCCATGGATAACATTTTGGCCCGTTCGAGGTCACAATACGATAAAGTAATGAATTCTTACGTTTTTAACCAGCCCGAACGTCTTTATGAATCCTATGTCCAGCAATTAGATACTTTAAATACCAAACTGGGTACTAACATGAAAGATTTACTAAATCATTACCATAATCAACTTCAAGCTTATTTAGAACAACTAAAATTAAACTCACCGGTTCATAGCATCAATGCAAACCAAAAACAGGTTAATTATTATCTTGAATCGATGAAAAAGTCCGTTCAAGTGATTTTGAAAACAAAACGGACTCAGTTAAATTCAAACGTCAGTGCACTCGACCATCTAAGCCCGCTACGTTTAATGAGTTCTGGATATGGGATGGTTACAAACGATCATGATAAATTAGTTAAGTCGGCTAAGGATTTAAAAAAGGATGAACACATTCGTATTCAGTTCAGTGATGGAAGTGCTAGTGCAACCGTTGATCATGTTGGACTTAAAGGAGACAGTAAATAATGGCAGATAAAAAACCAACTTTTGAAGAAAATATGGATAAATTAGAAGAAATTGTTAATCAACTTGAACAAGGAGACGTACCTTTAGAAAAAGCCCTTTCAGAATTTAAAGATGGAGTTGAGTTAAGTAACGAAATGCAAAAGACACTTTCAAATGCACAAAAAACGCTTACTAAAATGATGGATGACAGTGATAATGAAATCCCATTTGATCGTGATCAACAAGGTGGAGACAGTGATGACACCCAATAAACAAACTCTTTCAGAATTTAAAGATAAATATATTCCGAAAATCGATCAAACTTTAGAAACAAACATTGATAAGTCGAGCTCGATAAAATTAATTGTAGATGCCATGAAATATTCTTTGATGGCTGGTGGAAAACGATTACGACCATTATTGACGTTAGCCACCCTAAAAACTTTGAATTACGAAGTTGACGAGTCCACCATTAAAACCAGTTCTGCGGTTGAGTTAGTTCATACCTATTCTTTAATTCATGATGATCTACCAGCCATGGACAATGATGATTATCGTCGTGGTCAACTCTCCAATCACAAAAAATTTGGCGCTGATATTGCAACTTTAGCTGGAGACGGATTGTTGACGTTAGCGTTTAACTGGCTTTCAAGAGCTGATTTGTCAGCTGTAAAAAAAGTTCAATTGATTCAGTTATTGTCCCATGCTGCTGGTCCAGACGGAATGGTAGCTGGTCAAACTGTAGATGTTAGTTCAGATAACCAACATTTGAATCTGGATGAATTAATGCATTTACATAGAAACAAAACAGGTGAGCTGTTTCATTATTGTGTTATAGCAGGAGCGACCATTGCTGATGCTGATCAAGCAAGTCGGAAATGTTTATCTGCGTTTGCTTGGAATTTTGGGCTAGCATTTCAAATATTTGATGATATTAAAGATGCTCCTAACCTTGAAAATCAGGATGATGTTGATAAAAATACGTATGTAAATTTGTTGGGAATTAATGGAGCAATTCAAAAATTAGATGAGACTGTTAGTAAAAGTCAAGAGGCATTAAGTAAGTTGCCGGATGAATTTTCACCCGATTTGTTAGATTCATTTTTATCTTATTTTGTGGTGAAAAAGTGAGGTTATAATGGCAAAGGATAAAGAGCGGGTTGATGTCTTACTTGTCAAGCAAGGATTGTTTGACACACGCGAAAGGGCAAAAAGAGCCGTCATGGCTGGTGAAGTACTTGGAAAAAATGAACAACGCATGGATAAGCCTGGGGTGAAGATTCCAGTTGAAACCAAGCTGCATTTAAAGGGAAATGCACTTCCCTTTGTCAGTCGGGGTGGATTAAAATTAGCAAAAGCACTCAAAAGTTTTAATATTAGTGTTCGTGATAGAATCGTTTTGGACATCGGATCCTCCACCGGTGGATTTACGGATGTAATGTTACAAAATGGAGCTAAATTGAGTTACGCCTTAGATGTTGGGACAAACCAATTAGTTTGGAAGCTTAGAAACGACCCTCGTGTTGTTGTAATGGAGAATACTAATTTTCGGTACAGTAAACCAGAAGATTTTACTTGTGGAGAACCTAGTTTCGCCTCAATTGACGTTTCTTTTATTTCTCTTAAATTAATTTTAAAGCCCTTAAAATCAATTTTAGCTAAAAATGGGGAAGTAGTGGCATTAATAAAACCCCAGTTTGAGGCTGGTCGTGGAAACGTTGGTAAGCATGGCATTGTAAGGGACAAAAACGTGCATAAACAGGTGATTAATAACGTCATTCAGTTTGCGACTGAGGCTGGTTTTTCTGTTTTAGGACTTGATTTTTCTCCCATCAAGGGTGGTGAAGGGAATATCGAATTCTTGATTCATCTAAAGTCATCTGATGACCCTGAAGTAGGAAACGATGTTGCAGTTGAAGGTGTCATGGATCGGGCTTATAAAAGTTTAAATAATTAAGAAGGTGAGAAGTTGTTACAGGAAATTTCAATCAAAGACTTTGCGATTATTGATCAATTGGAAGTTAATTTTTACTCAGGGATGACAGTTCTGTCAGGAGAAACTGGTGCAGGAAAGTCGATTATTATTGATGCCGTTGGTCTACTTGCTGGTGGTAGGGGATCGTCTCACTTTATTAGAAAGGGTGCGAACAAATCAATTTTACAGGGAATGTTTGCTATTCCTAAAGATGGTCTTACTGCTCATGTGTTGGATAAATTTGGGATCGAACATGATGATGATACGGTAATTTTACAGCGTGAATTATATCGTAATGGCCGCAACGTATGTCGCATCAATGGTATATTGGTGAATACAAATACGCTAAAAAAAGTTGGCGAAACTTTGGTTGATATTTATGGACAAAATGAACATCAAGCGCTGATGCAACCTGATAAGCACATTGGGTTACTTGATGAGTTTGCTCGCGACAGCCTCAAACCTACGCTTAAGCTTTATCAGGAACAATATGAAAAATACCTTAAATTAAAGAAAGAATTAAATAATAAAAATAAAAATGAAAAAGAATGGGCTCAACGCATTGATATGCTTAAGTACCAGGTAAATGAAATTGAAACGGCTGATTTAACGGATGGCGAAGAAGAAGATCTGATAGCCGAAAGGGATCGTTTAAATAATTTTCAAGCCATTAGCGATAGTCTAGGAAGAAGTTTTAATGATATTAATGGTGATGAAAGTATTAGTCCGATTGATATGATCGGGGATGCCATGAATGCTCTTGAAGATTTAGAACGGTTAGATGATGAGTTTAAGTCAATTTCTGAGAATGTTAAAAATGCTTATTATACGCTGCAAGATGCTTCTGGAGAGATTAGTAATCAGATGGATAATTTGGAGTTTGACCCTGACCGATTGAACGAAGTTGAGCAACGCTTAAATACTATTTTTGAGTTAAAACGAAAATACGGTGATTCGATTAAACAGATTTTAAAGTATTACGATAAAATCTCTGGTGAATTAACTGATATGGAGACGGATGAAAAGAGTGGCAATAATTTAGAAGAACGCTTCAATGCTTCCGTCAAAGAATTAAATAAACTTGGGAAAAAGTTAAGTGATATTAGACATCAGCAAGCCGAAAAGTTAACGGATGAAATTCATCAACAATTAGCTGATTTGTACATGGATAAAACGCAGTTCGAAGTTCGTTTTTCCAATTTACCTAAAGATACTTTTAATCGAAATGGAATTGAAGAAGTTGAGTTTTACATCCGAACGAATCCGGGTGAGGACATGGCACCGTTATCCAAAATTGCCTCAGGTGGTGAACTTTCTCGAATTATGTTAGCTCTTAAAACGATTTTTTCCCGCGTCCAAGGAGTAACTTCAATCGTGTTTGACGAGGTAGATACGGGGGTTTCGGGAAGAGTGGCTCAAGCAATTGCTGATAAAATTAGTGCAATTGGTAAGAAATCCCAGGTTTTGTGTATCACCCATCTGCCACAGGTTGCCGCCATGGCTGATAATCATGATTTCATCTCGAAGCATGTTGATTCTAATAATCGAACGGAAACTTCGGTTCAACCCTTATCAGGTGAGCAACGAGTTAAGGAACTTGCTAGAATGTTAGCAGGAACCACAGTTACTAAGTTAACCATGGAACACGCTTCTGAACTTTTAAACTTGGCCAATCAACAAAAAAGACAAAAAATTAAATAGCATTCATTTTATCTCTTATTGATTAATTGATTTATAAATTGCATAATATATATAAAGAAGTTACGAAAAAGGAGCGGTTTAAGTGAGTGAAAGAGGAATGTTAATTGTTCTTTCTGGTCCAAGTGGAGTGGGGAAGGGAACGGTTAGAAAAGCCCTTTTTAATGAGCCTGATGTCGATTTCAAGTATTCAATCTCGATGACTACCAGAAAACCCCGTGAGGGAGAAGTTAACGGGGTTGATTATTACTTTGTTTCAAAGGATCAATTTGAACAGAATATTAAAAATGGTAAGATGCTGGAGTATGCTAAGTATGTTGACAATTATTATGGCACCCCGTTACAATACGTAAACGAGACATTAGATTCAGGAAGAGATGTTTTTCTGGAAATTGAAGTTAATGGTGCCATACAGGTGCGTGCCAACTGCCCCGATGGAGTTTTTATTTTCCTAACTCCACCTGACATTGATTCACTTAGGGATCGTTTGGTTGGCCGTGGGACTGATGATATTGAGGTTATCAACAAACGAATTGAAAAAGCTTCTAAGGAAATCCGAATGATGCAAAACTATGATTATGCAGTTGTGAATGATAAGGTTTCAAATGCGGTAGACCGAATTAAAACAATTGTTAAAAGCGAACGTTTAAAGGTAAACCGCGTTATGCCAAATTATCTTAATAAATTAGGAGATGAAGTTTAATGTTTATTTATCCACCACTTGAAGATTTATTGCAACACGTTGATTCAAGATATTCGCTCGTTATGTTAGCCAGCAAAAGAGCTGAAGAACTTGATCAAGGTGCGAAGCCATTGCTTTCCCATTATAAGTCAGTAAAATCAGTTGGAATGGCGTTGGAAGAAATTGCTGCCGGCGTGTTAACCATCGCTCCAAAAAGTAAGTAAGAAAGGACTTTTGTGATGAATCTCATCACAGGGTCTTTTTTTATTAAATGAATAATAAGGGATGTGTAGTATAATTAATAAGAAATACTTTGGAGGGTATAATTTTGTTAAACGGGAAGCAAATTGTCTTATTTGTATCTGGTAGCGTTGCTGCTTATAAGGCACTTTATTTATTGAGACTTTTAAAAAAGAATGGTGCTAGTGTCAAAGTTGTAATGACACCGTTTGCCAAACGATTTGTCTCGAAATTAACTTTTCAAGTTTTATCGAAGAATGATGTCTATGATGATCAAAGTTATTTTGATGACTCAACAACGATTAATCATATTGGGCTAGCTAAATGGGCCGATTTGGCAATTGTTGCCCCAGCTACCGCTGATTTTATTTCTAAAACAGCAAATGGGATTGCGGATGATTTTGCAAGTACGACTATGTTAGCCATGGAGTGCCCCAAGTATTTTGCGCCAGCAATGAATGATGTCATGTTAAAAAATCCAGCTACCCAAAGAAATCTTCAAAGATTAAAAGATGATGGTATCGAATTTATTGAGCCACAAGTTGGTCCACTAGCCGAAGGATATTCAGCTCTAGGTCGACTTGCTGAACCAGAAGAAATTTATCAGTTTGTGGTTAGTCAATTAAGTGATCATGATGACCAACCTCTTTCTGGGGTTAATATACTAGTAACTGCTGGTGGTACTAGAGAACCAATTGATCCGGTTAGGTACTTATCAAATAATTCATCAGGAAAGATGGGATATGCAATTGCTGAGGTTGCTAAAGAAATGGGGGCTAAAGTGACACTTGTAAGTGCCAACAGTCAGTGCCAGATTCCAGATGGTGTGAAAGTTATCAAAGTTAGTTCTGCTGATCAACTGGAGCACCAGGTACAACGCTTATTTTCAGATAATCAGGTTTTGATTATGGCTGCTGCAGTTAGTGATTTTAAACCTGCTCATGCGGAAAAACAAAAAATCAAGAAGAATCAAGACCATGATTCTTTAGATCTCCATCTAATTAAGAACGATGATATTGTTGCAAAAGTGGCACAACAGAAGAACCCTAATCAGGTGGTGGTCGGTTTTGCGGCCGAGACCAATGATCCTCTTAAAAATGCTAAGCAAAAGTTGATGAAAAAGAAATTAGATCTAGTGGTATTAAATGATGTTTCCAATTCATTAATTGGTTTTAATAGTGATGATAATCAGGTTTCAATCATCTCAAAGGATGGTTTGGTCAAAAAGACAGAAGTTGAGTCTAAATTAAAAGTTGCTAGTGAAGTGTTAAATGTCGTTGTTGACCTTTTATAGCTAATCTGTAATATGCAAGAATGGAAAGAAGGGGTAATTTGAAAATTGCAAAAGTGATTGTTGATGTTCCGACCATGCAAACAAATGTACCCTATTCATACTTAATTCCTACTGGATTAGAAGATCAACTGAAACGAGGCATGAGGGTCATTGTTCCATTTGGGAATGGAAACAGAAAAGTTGAAGGTTTTGTCGTTGATATTACAGATGAGAAACCGGACCAGCTTAATCAACTCAAAAAGATTGATAGTACCATGGATTTGAGCCCAGTGTTGAACGACGAAATGATTGAACTTTCTAAGTGGTTGGCTGATACAACTTATTCTTTTCGAATTAGTTGTCTTTTGACCATGCTTCCTAATGCGATGAAGGCAAGATATACAACCTATGTAAAAGCAACTGGAAATCTTGCCGATCAAGAGCTTAATGATAAGTTTAAAGACCAGAGTATGGTTCCGTTTGACACGGAGCATTTTAATAGTACTGAGATGGGAAAACTTGCTAAGTTGCGTAAGAACAATAAAATCCAAGTGATTTACAAAGTTCAAAATGAAGCCAAAAAGAAAACGGAAACGGCCATTTTAAATCAATTAAGTGATTTTGGTCAGGCAAAAAAACAGCTTCGTAAGAATGCCACTTCTCAATTAAACTTACTTTCTGTTTTAGAGCACCATACTGATCAACCAATTATTCAGACCCACCTCGTTAATGATCTTAAAATATCCAATTCAGCGATTAGCAGTTTTGAAAAGAAGAATTGGATAAAAAAAGTTCAGGTTGAGAAGTATCGTGATCCGTACAAACATGATATTACAATTGATCAACCAAAAAAGTTAACCGTTGATCAAGCACATGCCGTTCGTGAAATTGATCGTTCCATTGAAGCCCATCAAAATGAAACCTATCTACTTGAAGGAGTAACTGGATCAGGTAAGACTGAGGTTTATCTTCAATCCATCCAAAAGGCTCTGGATTTAGGTGAGACGGCGTTGATGTTAGTTCCAGAGATTTCTTTAACCCCCCAGATGGTTAATCGAGTTAAAAATCGGTTTGGTAATCAAGTTGCTGTAATTCATAGTGGTTTGTCAACTGGGGAAAAGTATGATGAGTGGCGTAGAATTAATAATGGAAAGGCAAAGGTAGTAGTAGGGGCAAGATCAGCAGTTTTTGCTCCTCTTTCTGATATTGGGATTATTATTCTTGATGAGGAACACGATACAAGTTACAAGCAGGATGATAATCCGCGTTATCACACGCGGGATGTTGCCATTTGGCGTGGCAATTATCATCATTGCCCAGTCGTACTTGGGAGTGCAACACCTTCGCTTGAGTCAAGGGCTCGTGCTGGAAAGGGAGTTTATAAATTTTTACGCCTTCCCGATCGCATTAATCAAAGGCGTTTACCAGAAGTTTCAGTTGTTGACATGACCAGAGAAGAAGAGACTCATGATGGAATCTTTTCGCACCAATTACTTAGTGCGATTAAGCAAAGAATTGAAAAGCACGAACAAGTGGTGTTAATGCTTAATCGACGAGGATTCTCATCTTTTCTGATGTGTCGTGATTGTGGCTATGTTTTAAAGTGTCCCAACTGTGATATTTCTTTGACGCTTCACATGGATTCTCATACGATGAAGTGTCACTACTGCGGATTTGAGGAACCAATTCCTAAGTATTGTCCCAACTGTCACAGTAAAAATATTCGTTACTTTGGTACTGGAACTGAAAAGGTAGAGCGACAATTACATGAACTCATTTCAAAAGCACGAGTAATCAGAATGGATGTCGATACAACCCGGAAGAAGGGCTCTCATGAGAAGTTGCTTCGTGAATTTGGTGAACATCGTGCTGATGTTTTACTAGGAACGCAGATGATTGCTAAGGGACTGGATTTTCCGAATGTAACTTTGGTGGGGGTATTAAATGCTGATACCGGATTGGATTTACCTGATTTTCGGTCCAGCGAACGAACGTTTGATTTGTTAACTCAAGTTTCCGGACGAGCTGGACGAGCTGATAAGGATGGAGAGGTCATTATTCAGACCTATAATCCAGATAATTATGTGATTCAATTGGCTAAAGACCAGGATTATGAAGCATTTTATCAAAAAGAAATGCAATTAAGACATTTAGCTGATTATTCTCCATACTTCTTTACCATTAAAGTTTCAATTAGTTCACTAAATGAGAGGCAGGCGGCTAATGAATCTTATGAGGTTGCTAATTATCTTAAAAAGTCGCTTGATCAAACTACCATTATTTTGGGGCCAACCCCTAGGCCGATTGCTCGAATGAAAAAACGTTATTATTTCCAAATCATTATTAAGTACAAACGTGACTTAAAACTTAATGAAAGCTTAAAGCATATTTTACAAATATCACAAAAAGAAGTTAGAAAGGGTTTACGGATCGGGATTGATCCAGAACCAGTCAGTTTTATGTAGGTGAATTATTATGAAATCAATTGTATTTATGGGAACGCCTGAATTTAGTGTTCCAATCCTAAAAGCTTTAAATCAGAACTACAAAGTGTTGGCAGTGGTAACCCAGCCAGATCGACCGGTGGGACGAAAACATCAAATTGAAGAATCACCGGTTAAGAAAGCTAGTCAAGATTTGGGGTTACCGGTACTACAACCGCAAAAATTAGGTGGAAGTCCCGAAATGGAAGAAATTATTCAAATGAAGCCAGATTTTATTATAACTGCTGCATTTGGCCAATTTTTGCCGACTAAATTGCTTGAAGCAGCGCAAATTGCGGATATCAATGTTCATGGATCTTTACTGCCGAAATATCGTGGTGGGGCTCCGGTTCAATATGCCATTATGAACGGAGATAAAGAAACCGGAATTTCGATCATGTACATGGTCAAAAAGATGGATGCTGGTGACGTTTTAGCTCAACAACCTGTTAAGATTGAAAACACCGACGATACTGATAGTATGTTTAAAAAGTTGAGTTTAGTGGGACGTGACCTTCTCTTAAAGACTTTAAAAGAAGTTATTAATGGAACTGCACATTTCCAAAAACAGGATGAAGAGCAAGTTGTGTTTTCGCCAAACATTAAGCGAGAACAAGAAGAGTTAGATTTTTCTCAACCTGCTAGTTTGGTTGATGCAAAAGTCAGAGCGTTAAGACCCGATCCGACCGCATTTGCAATGGTAAATGGGAAACCAAATAAGATTTGGAAAACAACGGTTATTGATGAGCAGACTGATTTAGATCCTGGTCAGGTGGTTAGTAAAGATAAACACCATTTAAAAATTGCTGCTGGGAACGGAACGGTTTTGGGAATTGAAGAAATTCAACCGTCTGGGAAGCCAAAAAAATCAATTACCGAATATTTGAACGGCAACCAGAAATTAGAAATTGGAGATCAATTTATTGACAGAAAATAACTCAAGTAATCCACGATACTTAGCCGTAAGAACACTAGAGCGTGTTCATGGCGGTGCATATTCTAATCTTCAAATCAACAATGTGATCGATTCTAGCACGATGAGTCCCAAAGATATTTCCCTGTATACTAATATCGTTTATGGTGTGATTCAGCACCGGTTGACGTTAGCTTATTATGTTGACCACTTAGTAAAAAGATCTGACAAACTTGATGGTTGGGTGAAAGAATTACTGTATACAGCAATTTATCAAATGCAGTATTTAGACAAAATACCAGATCGTGCGATTTTTGATGAATCAATTAAGATTGCCAAAAAGCGTGGGCATGATGGTATTAGACGACTTGTTACCGGAGTCCTTCACCACATCCAACGAAATGGATTGCCGCCAATTGATAAAATTAAAGACACTGCCACTTATGACTCAATCTTTTATAGTGTTCCGCTGTGGATTGTAAAGCAACTTAATGAGCAACTTGGTATGGATAAGACGGTTGATATACTTAAGAGTATTAATCAGCCAGCTAAGCAATCAGTCCGGGTAAACCATCGTAAGATTTCTGATGATGATTTAAAGAAGAAATTTGTCCAAGAGGGATATGAGGTTAAGAGTAGTGAAGTAGCTGATCATGCGCTTATCTTATCTGGTAAAAGTGCTAGTGGTAGTCCTCTGTTTAAAGAGGGTTTGTTTACGATTCAGGACGAAAGTGCCATGTTGCCAGTTCAATCCATGGACATTAGAAATGATGACTATGTACTAGATGCTTGTGCGGCTCCTGGTGGTAAAACCACGCAAATTGCTGAATATTTGACTACTGGTAAGGTTGAAGCTTTAGATCTGCACCTCAAAAAATTAACCAAAATTGAGCAAAATGCAGCCCGAATGGGTGTGAAAGATAATATTGAAGTTCATGCCATTGACGCTCGTAATGTTTCTGAATTATTTGGTGAAAGTACTTTTGATAAAATCCTGGTTGATGCTCCCTGTTCGGGACTTGGATTGATGAGGCGTAAACCAGAGATTAGATACGATAAGACACTTGATGACGTTTTACATCTTGTAAAGATTCAAACTGAAATTTTGAATGCTGTGGCACCAACACTCAAAGTGGGCGGACAGTTGGTATTTAGTACATGTACCATCATGAATCAAGAAAATAGTGAGAATGTCAGCAGGTTTTTAGATCAGCACCAAAACTTTAAACCGGTTTGGGTCAAGACAAGAAAAGACCTAAAGCCAAATCGTGATACAGATGCTTTAAAAATTTATCCAGACGACTATGATTCTGATGGCTTCTTTATCGTGGGCTTTCAGAGGATTCAATAGGAGATTAATGTGAGAAAAGGCAAGATTTATCAATCTTTGAGTGGGTTCTATGACGTTGAGTCCGATGAAAAAATGTACCGGACGAGAGCACGAGGGAACTTTAGAAAAAGAAATATTAAACCCATCGTTGGCGACCTGGTTGAGTTTGATGAAACTAATGTGAACGAGGGATACATTTTAAGGGTTTTACCAAGGTTTAATCAATTGGTTAGACCACTAGTTGCTAATACTGATCAAGCAATTGTAGTTAATTCAGCCATTGAACCTGCTTTTTCTTTCTCACTATTAGATAAGCAACTTGTGGCCCTTGAAAAGCAGAAGATTATCCCGATTATTTATCTTAGTAAGACTGACTTGTTAACGTCAAAAGCGCAGGTTGATTTTTTTAAAACGGTTGCGGCTGATTATAGGAAAATTGGTTATGAAGTTGTGTTGCCTGATAAAAAAGATGATGTAAATGCAGTGAGCGATGTTTCGAAGTTACTTCCTCACAAACAATCAATCGTAATGGGTCAAACTGGGTCCGGTAAATCAACGCTGCTTAACGAAATTGACCCTAAGTTAAAACTTAAAACTGGAGTCGTATCTAAGTCTTTAAGTCGAGGGAAGCATACCACTAGGAAGGTGTCTTTACTAACGGTAAATGGCGGCTTGATTGCTGACACACCAGGTTTTTCTTCTTTTGATACTTTGGAAATTAAGTCAAATGAATTAAAAAATTATTTTCCGGAATTTGTACGTGCTTCACCCAACTGTAAGTTTCGTGAATGTCTGCATGTTAATGAACCTGGTTGTGCCGTGAAAGCTGGGGTTGAAAGTGGTACAATTCTATCGAGCAGGTATGATGATTATCTGCAAGAATACCATTTATTAAAAGCACAAAAGCCAATTTATAATAAGAAAAGAGGAAATTAAACATGATTAAAGTTGCTCCTTCAATTTTAAGTGCGGATTACGTAAACCTACAAAAAGACATTGAAAAGGTCGATAAGGGTGGTGCGGAATTACTACATATCGATGTTATGGATGGAATGTTTGTTCCAGCGATTGCCTATGGTCCAGGCTGGGTCAAAGAGATTCGTCCCATTACTGGATTAACACTTGACTGTCATTTAATGATTGAGAATCCTGAAAGATATATTGATACTTTTGCTGATGCTAACGCAGATATTATTGGGGTTCATGTTGAATCAACTCCCCATATTCATCGTGCTCTTCAAATGATTAAAGATAAAAACGTTAAAGCTGAAGTCGTAATTAATCCGGGAACCCCAGTGGAGATGATTAAGCCAATCTTGTACATGGTTGATCAAGTTCTTGTGATGACTGTTAATCCCGGATTTGGTGGTCAAAAGTTTATTCCTGAAACGATTAGTAAGGTTAGAGAATTAAATAAATTACGTGAAGAAAATGATTCATATTCCTATGACATTGAAATTGATGGTGGAGTTAACAATAAGACGGTGGTTGACGCCTATAAAGCTGGCGCAAACGTCGCTGTAGCTGGTTCATATGTTTTTGATGCAAAAGATCCTGCTGCTCGTATTCAGGCTCTTAAGAATGCTACTAATTTTTAGTTATGAATAAGGTAAATGTCGTTGTTGGGGGACCAATTGAGTTATGGCCATCTAACTTAAAGACTAAAAAAATAAAGGGTCCTTTCATTGGGGTTGATCGAGGAAGCTTACGACTAATCAAATTGGGCATTATTCCTGAATACGCTGTTGGTGACTTCGATTCGGTTTCAGATTCGGAATTTAAAATAATATTACAAAAAGCCAAGCACGTTATTCGGGTTGATCCGGTAAAAGATGAGACTGATACTGAATTGGGTATCAGGACCGCTGGCAAGTATTTTCCTAAGCATGAGATTGATATTTATGGCTTTTCAGGCGGCCGTCTTGATCACTTGCTGACCAATTTTTTGATGGTCTTAAAGCCAAATATTAAACCCTATCTTTCAAAGCTGAGACTCATTGATAGTCAAAATGTAATCCGATACTTTCTAAGTGGGTCGTATCATATTAAGAAAATCACTGGAATGAAATATTTAGACTTTTGTCCTCTGTTACCAATGCATTTAACGCTTAGTGATGAAAGATATCAATTAAATCATCATTGGGTGGGGTATCCAACTTCTTATTCAAGTAATGAATTTGTTGGAGATAGTGCTTCGTTTGTTTTTGATGAAGGAGTATTGATGGTGATTCAAAGCCGAGACTAAAAAACAGTACAACCATTGAATGGTTGTACTGTTTTTTAATTAATTAATTAAAATAATAATGATTATAATCTGGTAATCTTACCAGATTTTAAAGTTCTGGCACTAACCCAAACACGTTTGGGTTTACCATCAACTAAGATGCGTACCTTTTGTAGGTTTGGCTTCCAACTTCTTCTTGATGAGTTTAAAGCGTGAGAACGACGATTGCCGAAATGAGTTCTCTTACCATTAATTTGATCCTTAGCCATAATATCCCTCCTTACTTTGGAATTCTTTTATATTCAATAGTTCACCTAAATAACTTACCATAATACCGTCATAAATGCAAAGTTTCTTTCAAGTAAATGTCCTTGACACCATGATTCATGTTTTTGTTTTATAATGGGGTGTGGTAACATTAGATATCGTTATGAGCTCGAAAGGATAAGGGGGATGCAAACGATGGCTGTAAAGTTAAACACTCAATATGGATCAATTGATATTGATAATGATGTAATTGCTACAGTAGTCGGCGGTGCCGCAACTGATAATTATGGAGTTGTTGGCATGGCTAGCAAAAACCAATTTAAAGATAATATGAATGAAATTCTTCGAAAGGATAGTTACTCAAAAGGAGTAGTTGTCAGAGAAGTTAACAAGAAAGTTCAAGTTGACGTCAACGTCATTGTGAGTTATGGAACCAAGATCTCTGAAGTTTCTCGTAATGTTCAGTCAAAAGTTAAATATAATTTGGAATCGATGTTAGGGATTAATGCGGATTCAGTAAACGTAATTGTTCAGGGTGTTAAGGTTATTAACGACTAGTGGTTTGAGTATAAGGAGGATTTGATAATAGTGTCATTAACTAAGATTACTACTAAAGAGTTCGACCAAATGGTTCAAGCCGCCGCGGTCGTTCTTAATAATAATACGGATTTTATTAATTCGTTAAATGTTTTCCCAGTTCCAGACGGAGACACTGGAACGAACATGAGTTTGTCATTATCAAGTGGGGAAAGTTACGTCGATAAATCAAATGATGATACGATTGGCGGTAAAGCTTCTGCACTTGCTAAGGGGCTATTAATGGGAGCTCGAGGTAACTCTGGTGTCATTATGTCTCAGATTTTCCGTGGTTTTGCAAAAAACGTTGAAGGTAAAAAGGATCTTGATGCTCAAGAATTTGCAGATGCTATTATCGCTGGAGCTAAGACTGCTTATAGTTCGGTCATGAAGCCCACTGAAGGGACCATCTTGACGGTAGTTAGACTAGCTGCTAAGGCTGGTGAAAATACTGCTTCAGATACTGATGATGTTATAAAGGTAATGGACTCAATTCTTGATGCTTCTGAGAAAGCTCTTAAAAAAACTCCAGATCTTCTCCCAGTATTAAAGCAAGTGGGAGTGGTGGATTCTGGTGGACAGGGATTGGTATTTGTTTTTCAAGCTTTTGATGATGTTTTAAATGGTCGAAAGATTGAAGATAAAGGCGAACATCAACCTAATTCTGAAGAAATGAACGAAATGATTGATGTTGAGCATCATAAGAGTGCTCAAGGTAAATTAAACCCAGCAGACATTGTTTATGGGTATTGTACCCAAATTATGGTGCGAATTGGGAAGGGAAAGCAGGTTACCCAGAAATTCGACTACGATACTTTTTATAACTATCTGGCGAAATTAGGGGACTCACTTTTGGTTATTAATGATGATGAAGTGGTTCGCGTTCACGTTCACACGGAGCATCCTGGCAAGGTCTTATCGTGGGGACAACAATTTGGTGACTTAGCAACCGTTAAAGTTGATAACATGCGACTGCAACAAGAATCAATCATGGAAAGCGATGAAAAAGCTCAAAAGACCGATGATTTAAAGGAAGAAAAAGAGCATAAAAAGCCGCGTGACTTAGCAATTATTGCGGTGGTTGCGGGAGCAGGTTTAGAGAAGCTCTTTAAGAGCTTAGGAGTAACTAACATCATTAGTGGTGGACAAACGATGAACCCTAGTACGCAAGATATTGTTGACGCTGTTAATAACAGTAATGCTAAAAAAGCGATCGTTCTCCCTAACAATAAGAATATTTTCCTATCGGCAGAGCAAGCCCAGGGAATCACAGACATTCCGATGGAAGTTGTCCACACCAAGACAATCCCACAAGGATTAACCGCGATGTTCTCATTTGATCCTGATAATACTTTTAAAGAAAACCAGACCCAGATGGACGACTCTTTAGATACCGTTAAAAGTGGCCAAGTGACGACTGCTGTTCGTGATACAAAGATTAATGGAATGGACATTAAAAAGGGTAGTTACATGGGAATTATTGATGGAGACATTCAGGTCCTTGGTTCTTCTTTAGATGATGCAGCTATTAAGATGCTGAAAAAAATGTTAGATGATGATAGCGAAAACGTTACGATTATTTTTGGAAAAGACGCTGATCAGGATGATGCTGATAAAGTTTCGAATGCTGCCTTATCAGTGGACGATGAATTAGAAGTTGAGACTCATGAGGGGGATCAACCAGTTTATCCGTTGATTATTTCCGTTGAATAGGTAATATTATATAGATAGATACTTAATAAGACTGCTAGTCCTTGTGGATTAACAGTCTTTTTAGGAGGTGAATTTGATGAGTGGGTTAGATGACCATGTGGAAACGCTTAGAGGAGTCGGTCCCAAAAAAGTTGAAGCTCTAAATGATTTGGGGATTGTGACCATTTATGATTTACTGACATACTTTCCATTTCGTTATGAAGATTTTCGAACTAAAGATCTTTCTGAAATTTCTGATCAGCAGGTGGTCACTCTGAAGGGTAAGGTTGCTATCAATCCAACGGTTAATTTTTTTGGAAGACGTAGAAGTCGTTTAACTATTAAGTTACTAGTTGGTAATGATGTGATTCCGGTGTCCTTTTTTAATCAGCCGTGGCTAAAGAAACAGGTTGAAGCCGGGGATGAAATTTTGATTTACGGAAAGTTTGATGCAAATAAAAAATCGATGGCCGGAATTAAAATTTTGAAAGCTGGTGATGGCGAAAAATTTGGTTCAATTTATCCCGCTAACCATAAGATTACCCAGAATACCATTCGCCAATTGGTAACCGAAGCCTATGATCAGTACCAAGGTCAAATTGAAGATTTCATCCCCAATTGGGTTTTAAAAAAGTATAAATTAGAAAATTTAAAAAATGTCATTTTTAACATGCACTTTCCAAAAAATCAAAGAGCAGCAGCACTCGCACGTAGAACCGCAAAGTTTGATGAATTTTTCTTGTTTCAAATGCGAATGCAAACTTTAAAACATCAGAAAAATCAGGCCCCAAATTCTGCGATAACCATTAATCGTGCTAAATTACAGACGTTTGTGAGTTCTCTTCCGTACGAATTGACCCTGGCACAAAAAAAGGTTATTTCAGAAATTTTATCTGATCTAAAACGTCCATATCAGATGAATCGGCTTTTACAGGGAGATGTTGGGAGCGGAAAAACGGTTGTAGCGGCTATCGCAATTTATGCTGCGGTTCTTTCTGGGAAACAAGCCGTAATAATGGCTCCCACTGAAATTTTAGCCGAACAACATGCTGACGGACTTGCTGAGCTTTTTAAGGATACTAGTGTTAACATTGGACTACTGACTGGTGATACTTCTAGAGCGGCTCGAAATGAACTTTTACCCCGTATTGAAAGTGGCGAGATTAACTTGGTGGTGGGTACTCATGCATTGTTTCAAAAAGAGGTTAAATACCATAATTTAGGATTAGCTGTCATTGATGAGCAGCATCGGTTTGGAGTTAACCAAAGAAAGGCCATGCGAGAAAAGGGTAAATCAACGAACGTGTTATCGATGACCGCTACGCCTATTCCACGAACTCTATCGATCACAGCGTATGGTGAAATAGATGTCTCGGTAATTGATGAGTTGCCAGGTGGTAGAAAACCAATTAAAACGGCTTGGATTAAGAATCAACAGATTGATGCAATGCTTAATTTTGTCAAAAAGCGCTTAAATCATGGAGAACAAGTTTACGTGGTAGTCCCTCTTATCGGTGAATCTGAAGCAGTGGATATGAGAAACGTGACTGATACATACCAAAACTTTCAGCAAGAACTTGGTGATAAATACACGGTTGGCTTACTCCATGGTCAAATGAGTGATGAAGACAAAAATAAAGTAATGGATGCTTTTAAGACTAATAAGGTACAAGTTCTAGTTTCTACTACAGTAATTGAAGTCGGAGTTGACGTTTCCAACGCAAGTACCATTGTGATTTATGATGCTGACCATTTTGGGTTGGCTCAACTACATCAACTTCGGGGTCGTGTGGGGCGAGGGGACCAGCAAGCTTATTGTATTTTAATTGCTGATCCTAAAAATGAAACTGGTAGAAAACGAATGAATGTGATGTGTTCATCAACTGATGGTTTCTTTATTTCACAAAAAGATTTAGAATTAAGAGGTCCTGGGGACATTCTTGGTAAAAATCAGTCTGGAATGCCAACCTTTAAAGTTGGAGATCCAGTTGCTGACATTAATATTTTGAGCACAGCGCAGACCGTTGCAAAAGAAATTGTTGATGATGTTAACTGGGAACATGAACCGCAGAATCGAAAGTTAGTAAAAAGACTTAAATCTTTAAATCAAGATGTTAAGTTTGATTAAGGAGCTTTGCCTATAATGATAAAAATTGCTGTTGATGCAATGGGTGGCGATAATGCACCTGATGAAATTGTCAGAGGGATTGAGCTTGCTCGTGATGAAATGGATCACGTGGAGTTTCAACTCTTTGGTGATTCTGATAAAATCAATTCGTTGTTAAATAACAAAGAAAATATCAAAGTGATTCAATCAGATGAAGTTATTAAAATGGAAGATGAACCCGTTAAAGCAGTAAAAGAAAAAAAGGGATCAAGTCTGGTAATGGCTGCTCGAGCTGTTAAAGATGGAACAGCTGATGCATTTTATTCCTGTGGAAATACTGGGGCCATTCTAGTTGCTGGTTTATTGATAATCGGTAGAATCAAAGGAATTGATCGTCCGGGACTGGTTACTACTTTACCAGTAATTGATAACGATACTGGTTTCACGTTAATTGATTGTGGAGCAAATGCTGATGCTAAGGTTGTTAACGTTTATCAGTATGCACTACTAGGTAAGTATTATGCTGAAAGAGTCTTAAAGATTAAAAATCCACGGGTTGGGCTGATTAATAATGGCACTGAGTCTGACAAAGGAAATAAGATCCATCAAAAAATGTATCATGCTTTAAGAAAAAATGATGACATTAATTTTATTGGTAACATCGAATCACGAGGGTTGCTGGATGGAGTTACCGATGTAGCGGTAACCGATGGCTTTACCGGTAATGCGGTTTTAAAGAGTATTGAAGGAACTGCATTGTCAATGATTAATATGTTAAAAGACGGCATTATAAATGGTGGAGTGAAGTCCAAAGTGGGTGCTTTATTACTCAAGGATACTTTAAGAGAGATTGCCCACAAGATGGATTACACTAAGTACGGGGGTGCCGTCCTACTTGGATTGAAGGCCCCAGTGGTGAAGAGCCACGGTAGCAGTAAGGCTAAGACAATTAGAAATACGATACTTCAAATTCAGCAAATTATTAATTCTAATTTTGTTGATTCAGTGAAAGAATATTTTTCTAATCATACTGATGAAATGGATAGTATTAAAAATGGTGAACAGTAGGAGGGATCACTGATGGATAGAGAAACAGTATTTAAAAAAGTAGCAGAAATCACCTCAAGTCGTTTTAAGGTTCCGGTTGATAAGGTAACGAATGACTTAAACTTTACTAATGATTTAGGCGCTGATTTTATTGATATGGCGGGATTTATCGTTGAATTAGAGGATGAATTTGGCGATGTTTTCACCAGTGAAAATACTGAGAATATCAGTGATGTCGGCGATCTAGTGAATGTAATTATGCGAGATATTGATCCAAAAACGAAAAAACACATTGCAAAGAAATAGATGATTCGTTGTTATGACGGGTCATTTTTATTATGCAATTATCGTAATTTAGGCATTAATGATATAATTAAAAGAAAAAATGTTACCTTTGGAGGAAATAGAATTGCAAAAGCAGTTTGATGACTTGTTAAAAGACAAGTTTAATATTAAGTTTAACGATGAAGCACTTTTAGATGAAGCAATGACCCAAGCATCATACGTGAACGAGCATCCCGGTCAAGGATTAAAATTTTATGAACGTCTGGAGTTTTTAGGGGATGCTGTCTATCAATTAGTGGTTTCAGACTACATCTTTAGACGTTTTCCTGAATTACCACAAGGTCGACTGACTAGATTAAGAGCTGCTATGGTTAATGAGCATAGTTTTAGTCGTTTTGCCCGTGAATGTCATTTTGACAAGTATATTCGACTCGGCAAAGGTGAAGAAAAGGCGAATGCTAGACAACGTGACTCACTTTTATGTGATATTTTTGAATCATTTATTGGAGCGGTGTATCTCGATCAAGGAATAGAAACGGTGAGGTATTTTTGTCAGATTGTGATTTTTCCTAAGCTTGATGAGGGTTGGTTTGACGAATTCTTTGATCATAAAACTGAATTACAGGAAGTTGTTCAAGAAAATGGACCAGTTGATTTAGACTATGAACTAGTTAGTGAAGATGGTCCTGATAATGACCGTAAATTTAAAGTTGCGGTAAAAATTAACGGCAAAGAAATGGGAGTCGGGTTAGGACATTCCAAGAAAGATGCAGAACAGAAAGCGGCAAAGGAAGCACTCAATGAACTGGGAGTAAGCACAAGTATTAAGTAAATGAGGCATTAAGGTGAAGTTAAAATCAATTGAGATTGCAGGATTTAAATCTTTTGCAGATAAAACCACAATTGACTTTCAGGATGGGCTTACTGGAATTGTTGGTCCAAATGGTAGCGGAAAAAGTAATGTCATCGAGGCAATTCGTTGGGTTTTAGGTGAGCAGTCGGCCAAAACTTTACGTGGTAAAAAAATGTTAGACGTCATTTTCTCTGGGTCCAAGGGGCGCAGAGCTCTTGGTCGTGCAGAAGTTAGCATTTATTTTGATAATTCTGATCATTTTTTGGATTCTGATTATACCGAAATTAAAATCACACGTAAAGTTTATCGAAATGGTGATAGTTCTTATTCAATCAATGATAAAGATTGTCGTTTGAAGGATATTAATAATCTTTTTATGGATACTGGATTAGGTGAAGGTTCCCTTTCCATTATTTCTCAGGGGAATGTTGATGAAATTCTCAATGATGATGCTGAAAAAAGGCGATCAATTATTGAGACAGCTGCTGGAGTTTATCGATATAAAAAACAAAAGGTGGAAACTGAACAAAAGTTAGCTGATACTCAAGGAAATTTGGATCGAATCTCAGATATTATTAACGAGTTGGACAAACAAATTGGGCCTCTAAAGGAGCAAAGTGATGCTGCTTCGCTCTATTTAGATAAGAAAAAGTATCTTGATCAATTGAAGTATTCTAAATTAGTGATTAAGATTAAAAATCATGAAAACGTGAAAATGAATCTGGAAAAGGAGCTCAAAAAGCAAAATACTACTTTTACTAATTTAAAAATACAAGTTAAGGAAGTTAAAGAACGCAAACAGGGGTTAACGAGCAAGATTAAAAGTTTAGCTCGGAAGCGTGAACAACTTCAAAATCAACTTTTAAGCGACACTAAATCACTCGAATCAGCTCATAGTGGTCAGCAGTTGTCTGAGCAACGACGTGAATTTAATCAACAAAAGATTAACGACTTAGAAAGTAAAGTAAGTGATTTAAAAGAGCAACTGGGAAACGTTAAAAACAATATTACTGATAATCAAAGCCAAATTAGTAAAAAGCAAGCTCTCATTTCCGACTATTCTCATAAGATGAAGCAGCTTGAAGCAGCTTCTATTCGGCAAAATTTATTAGAAAAACAAACAGAACTTGAAAATATAAGAAATGATTACATAGATTTGATGCAGTCATTAGCCAGTGCCAAGAATAATTTAAAGTTAATGCAAAAATTATCCAAGCGTAGTGATAGTGAAGTAAAAGAGAAGTACCAGCGGATTAATGCGATTGAAGATCAAAGCAACCTTTTAAAGCAAGAAATCACTTCAGAAGAGACCGAATTATCGAAACTTCAAAACAACCAGAAGCAAATGGTGGATGAATTAAAGCAAGTTGATAATAAGTTGTCAGATTCAAGGGACAAAGAAAAAGAATTAAAGGCAAGCTGGTATGCTGCATTACGTGTTTTTCAGGAAACTAAAACGGAACGAGATAGTATTAAGTCAATCTTGGAAAATCATAATTCGCTTTATCGCGGGACGCGAAACTTATTAAAAAGCAAAACGAATTTAATTGGTATTAAAGGAACAGTAAGTGATTTTATTGAAGTTCCTGATCGTTATGTTCTAGCCATTGAAACAGCACTGGGAAGTCAGATTCAGCAGGTTATCACCGAGAACGTTAAAGACGCTAGAGAAGCAATTCACTATTTAAGCGAGAAGAAACTGGGAAGAGTTACGTTCTTGCCTATGAATGCCGTTAATGAACGTTATTTATCCTCTAATGTGTTAAATGAGGTAAAATCGATTTCTGGCTTTGTTGGAATTGCTTCGGACCTGGTCAAAATGCCATCGAATATGACACGGATTAAGAATCACCTGCTGGGTGGTACGATGATTGCGGTTGATTTAAAAAGTGCTACAAAGATCAGTAAGACAATTGGTCATAAGGCTAAAGTGGTAACTTTAGATGGGGATGTCGTTAATGCTGGAGGTGCAATCACCGGTGGATCGAATCGCAACCAGTCCACTGGCTTACTAAGTCAAAAAGAAAAATTGGTCCACTTAAATCAGCAAGTTGAAGAAATGAGCCAGAAGATGAATGCTGGTGAGGAGACTATCAAAAAATTCCAAGATCAGCACACAATAAAGCAGGATAAGCACGATGAACTTCGCCAAAAATTAAATGAATTAAAAGGAGAAATTCAAGCTAAGCAAAAAAGCATTAGTATGAATCAAAGTAGTTTAAAGGAGTCTCAAAGAAGTGCTGATGCAATTCGATTACAATTAAAAAACACAACTAGTGATGATGGTGTAAATGAGATTGATCTTTCTCATAAGATTAATGATTTAAAAATGCAAATTAAGCAAAATCAGTCTAAGAATACCTCAATCAAAAGTCAGATTGAAAAGATTACTCGGAATGTTAACGAAAATAATATCAAATCATCTGAAATCAAAGAAAAGTTGATTCGCTTAAAGGAACAAAATAGTCAACTCAAGTCCAGTAGGGAAAGTCTTTTAAAACAAAGGTTGAATTTTGAAACTCAATTAAAAAGCTTAGTCAATAGTATAAACGGACTTAAACAATCAATTAATCAAGAAGTGGTGGCAGTAAAAACTAATATTCCCGAACTAGAACAACAAATCCAAAGTACTAAGCGGGATGTTAACGATCTTAATTCAAAAATTGATAAGTTTAACCAAGATGATCAAAAATATGATCAGCAAGTTTCCGATCTTCAGGATCGTTTAATTTCTCAAACAGAAATAGTTCAAAAGCTAGAATCGAATTTAAAAACAGCTGTAGATAACCTTGATTCTGAGCGTTATCAACGCGATAACATGATTAAAGGAACTAGTTCAATGAAGAAGTTGGAACTTGAATTACCCGAAATTGATTCATTGATTAAATCAATCCAATCTGAAATTGACGAGTTGGGTCCGATTAACGTTAATTCAATTGATGCCTATGCAGAAGTAAAGGATCGTTACGAATTTATGAATCATCAACTTGATGATTTAATTGAAGCTAAGGGACAATTGATTGGGATAATGAATGAAATGGATCAAACGGTAAAAGTTAAATTTAGCGAAACTTATGATAAAATTGCAACTGCGTTTAGTCATATTTTTCGCAATATTTTTGGTGGAGGGGAAGCCAAACTAAAAATGGATGACCCGCATCATTTACTTACAACTGGGATTGATATCTTGGTAAAACCGCCCGGAAAAAAATATCGTAATCTTAATTTACTTTCTGGTGGTGAGAAAGCTCTAACGGCTTTGGCACTGCTTTTTTCAGTTCTTGAGGTAAAACCAGTTCCGTTTGTAATATTGGATGAAGCTGAATCTGCTCTTGACCCTGCTAATGTGGATCGTTTTGCGCGGTATATGCAGAGTTTAAAGAATAATACACAATTTATTGTAATTACTCACAGAAAGGAAACGATGGTCTATGCGGATCATCTTTATGGAGTTACAATGCAAGATTCGGGTGTATCTAAGGTTGTTTCGGTCAACTTGGATGAATCTAAAAAGCTAGGAGAATAATTATGGGTTTATTTGATATTTTTAAAAGTAAGAAGAAGGAATCTGACGACAAAGAGAACGAAACCAAGCAGTCTAAAAGAGAAGATGAGAAAGCAAAGGCTACTGGTGACGACACCTCTGATCGAGGTGACCACTTTCAACAAACTGAAGAAAATGAAGTTAGTCAGAAAAATGATGGATCAAGTGAGAGTGAGAATGATGGAGCTGATGTTTCTGAAGAACCGGAAGAACAAACGCAAACATCAAAAAATAGTGTTCGAAGCACTGACGATAACAAGTCAGATGAAAAAGGCCAGTCTGTGGTTGATACAGATCATTCTTCTAATAAAAATGAAGATGTCAAAGAGTCTACTGATGATGTAACTAAGCAGCCTGAATCAGCTGAAAAAGCATACGAACATGGTCTGGCAAAATCACGGTCTTCGTTTGGACAAAAATTAAATGCGCTATTTGCTAATTTTCGCTCAGTTGATGATGACTTCTTTGATGATTTAGAAGATACGCTGGTCGAATCCGATGTTGGATTTGAAACTGCAATCCAACTAACTGATGAACTAAAAGAAGAGGTTAAATTAAAAAATGCCAAGAAACCAAAAGAAGTTCAAAATCTAATCGTCCAAAAGATGATCGATTTGTATGATGCACCAAGTGATAAAGATAGTTCAATCAAATTATCCCAAACGGGCCCAACCGTGATTTTATTTGTTGGTGTCAATGGAGTTGGAAAAACGACAACCATTGGTAAGATGGCCAATAATTTTAAAAAGCAAAATAAAAAGGTGCTTTTAGCGGCTGCTGATACATTTAGAGCAGGTGCCATTGAACAATTAGATGAATGGGCCAAACATGATGGTGTTGATATTGTTAAAAAGTCAGCTGGAAGTGATCCAGCTTCGGTTGTTTTTGAAGCAGTAGATAAAGCCAAAAAAGAAAATTATGATATTTTATTTGTTGATACTGCCGGAAGATTACAAAATAAAGTTAATTTGATGAATGAACTTGCTAAAATTGATAAGGTCATTAAGCGTGAAATTCCAGACGCACCTCAAGAAGTGTTGCTGGTGATTGATGCAACTACTGGTCAAAATGCTTTGAATCAAGCCAAGATGTTCAATGAAATCACTAACATTACGGGAATTGTTTTAACAAAGCTTGATGGAACTGCCAAGGGTGGAATTGTAATTGCAATCAAAAATAAGCTTAATATTCCGGTAAAGTTCGTTGGACTTGGAGAAACGGTTAATGATTTGCGTAAATTTGATTCTAAGAGCTTTATTGACGGTTTATTTAAGGGATTAATTCAAGACAATTAGTGGTGACTTTAGATGGACATTAAAAAGAATAATCGGATTAATGCTTTGTATGATTTTTATGGTGAATTACTCACTAAGAAACAGGCAGAGTACATTCAAGAATACTATGCAGATGATTTTTCGTTAGGTGAGATTTCAGAAAATTTCAATATTAGTCGCCAAGCGGTTTATGATAACATTAAAAGAACTGAGCAAATTCTTGAAGACTATGAAAGTAAAATGCACCTATATCAATTGTTTGTGTTACGCAATCGGCAAACCGATGAGATTAGAGATTACATTAAAAAGCACTATCCAAATGATGAACACTTAAATGCGTTGGTGAATCACTTAGAAATTACGGAAGAAAATTAGGGGTGAAAAGATGGCTTTCGAAGGTTTAACCGATCGATTACAAAAAGCTTTTAAAAACTTAAGAGGAAAAGGCAAGGTCAGCGAATCTGATTTGCGTGAAACAATGCGGGAAATTAGATTGGCATTACTAGAAGCGGACGTTAACTTTAAGGTGGTTCGTCAGTTTGTAAAGAAGGTTCAAGAAAAAGCTAAGGGCGCTGATGTTCTTGAAGGATTAAATCCGGCCCAACAAATTGTTAAGATCGTTAACGATGAACTGACTAACATGATGGGTGAATCTGCCACTCCGCTAGTTAAATCAGACAAGATTCCTACAGTCATTATGATGGTAGGACTTCAAGGAGCAGGTAAAACTACTTCAGCAGGTAAATTAGCTAAAAGGCTTAAATCTGAAGATAATGCGCGTCCATTAATGATCGCTGCCGATGTTTATCGTCCCGCAGCAATTGAACAGTTAGAAAAGGTGGGCGAACAAGTTGATGTTCCAGTATTTCAAGAGGGAACGGATGTTGACCCAGTACAAATTGTTCAAGATGGTTTAAAGGAAGCTAGCAATAATAATAACGATTATGTGTTAATTGATACGGCCGGTCGGCTTCAAATTGACGAAAACTTGATGGATGAATTAAAGAATATTAAAAAGGTGGCCAATCCAAATGATATTCTTTTAGTTGTTGATGCTATGACAGGTCAAAATGCCGTTGATACGGCGGTCGGATTTAACGATGCTTTAGATATTACCGGTGTTATTCTAACAAAGTTAGACGGAGATACTCGTGGTGGAGCTGCTTTGTCAATCAGGGCGGTGACTGACAAACCAATTATGTTTGTTGGTCAAGGTGAAAAATTAGATGATTTGGACGTATTTCACCCAGATCGAATGGCTTCTCGAATTTTGGGAATGGGAGACATGCTCTCGTTCATCGAAAAGACTCAGAAAGAGTATGATGAAAATCAAGCTAAGGAATTAACCGAAAAAATCAAGGAAAATTCTTTTGATTTTGATGATTTTGTTGATCAATTAGAACAAATTCAAAAGATGGGTCCAATTCAAGATTTGGTTAAAATGATTCCAGGAATGGCCAATAATCCGGCATTAAAGAATTTAAACGTTAATCCAAAAGATTTAGACCACATTAAAGCGATTATCTATTCAATGACTGATGAGGAACGTTCCAACCCCGATGTTTTAAATCCCTCTAGAAGGCGTCGAATTGCTCGGGGATCGGCTCAACCGATTCAACAAGTCAACCGACTCATTAAACAATTTGATCAAATGAAGAAAATGATGAACAAAGTGTCTAATGGAAATATGTCAGGGTTGTCAAATATGATGGATTCTGCTGGGATGGGCGGCGGAATGACTGGTAAATTGTCGAACCTCGCCATGAAGCGGATGAGTCGCAAGATCAAAAAGAATAAAAAGAAGCGACGAAAAAATAAAAAAAGACATTAATTTCAGACTGTAAAGAAAAAAACCTTTACATCACTAATATTTATTGGTAATATTAGTAATTGTTAAGAAAACTATTAGGAGGTGTGTTTATGTCATTAAAAATTAGATTAAGAAGAATGGGTTCAAAGAAGCGTCCATTTTACCGTATCGTGGTTGCTGACTCACGTAGTCCTCGTGACGGTCGTTTTATCGAAAATGTTGGTACTTACAATCCATTAACTGAACCTGATCAAGTAACTTTAAAAGAAGAATCAATCATGGACTGGTTGGAAAAAGGTGCTAAACCTTCTGATACTGTTCGTAATATTTTGTCAGATGCAGGTATTATGAAACAATTACATGATGCCAAATTAGCAGCTAAGAAATAAGTGATTGATTATGGTTAATTTTGATAATTTAATTAAAACAATCGTTAAGCCATTAGTTAAATATCCTGATGATATTAGTATTAATCATCAGGATACTGATCAATTTAGCGAATATATATTGTCTACCAATCCTAATGACGTTGGACGTATTATTGGAAAAAAGGGTCGAGTTGCTCAGACGATTCGAACCATAATTTATAGTGTTCACGTTAATGATGGAAAGCGAATTAAACTCGTTATTGATGATGGCAAAGATTAGCTCTTAGATAAAACTCGTTTTTATTTAAGAGTTTTTTTATAGAAATAGGTGAACTATGGATTACTTAGAAATTGGGAAATTAGTAAATACTCAGGGAATTAAAGGTGAAGTACGAATAAAACCTACTACTGATTTTATTGATCAACGCTTTAAAGTTGGTAATCTTGTTTATGTATTCCCCAAAGACGGAAAAATGGAAGAATTGAAGATTGACGGGGTTAGAAGCCATAAGGGATTTATTCTGTTGCATTTTTCTGGTCGCAATTCCATAAATGATGTTGAATACCTTAAACCTGCCATCCTAAAAATTACGTCGGAGCAAAGAAAAAATACTGACTTACAACCAGGCGAATATTTCTATCAACAAATTATCGGCATGGATGTTATCGATAAAGATGATAATAAAATTGGTGTAATAAGTGATATTATGGATATGCCTGCCAATGATGTCTGGGTAGTGGAGCGTAAAAATAAAGATGATTTGTTACTTCCAAAGATTGATTCGGTCGTAAAAAAAGTGGATATTCCTAATCATAAAGTAGTCGTTGAGTTAATGGAGGGAATGCAGTAACGATGAAGATCGATATATTGAGCCTTTTCCCTAATATTTTAAAGGGCCCTTTGAGTGAATCCATTATCGGTAAGGCCATTGAAAAAGAAATCATAAATATTGATATTACTAATTTTCGTGATTTTTCGACTAATAAACATCATAACGTGGATGATACCCCCTTTGGTGGGGGAGCTGGAATGTTACTTAAGCCTCAACCAATGCTTGATGCTTTTGCGCATTCTCAAGAAGTTTCAGAAAAACAGGGTTATTCATCTGGTAGAGTCATTTTAACTGATCCGGCAGGGAAAAAATTTGATGAAAACGATGCTGCAAATCTTGCCAAAGAGGACCATTTGACCTTTTTATGTGGTCACTATGAGGGCTTTGACGAACGAATTAAATCCGTAGTAACTGACGAGTATTCAATTGGTGATTTTGTCCTTACGGGTGGTGAATTGCCTGCGCTAGTAATGATTGATGCGACCGTTCGACTCATTAAGGGTGTCCTTGGTAATCAAGAGTCAGCTCCAGGAGATTCTTTTTCAAGTGGATTGCTTGAATATCCTCAATACACGCGACCAGCAGACTTTAGGGGATTAGAAGTTCCACCGATTTTAACTAGTGGTGATCATCAAAAAATTGATGATTGGCGACAGAAGGAATCTTTAAGAAAGACATATTTAAGACGACCAGATCTGATTAATTACAATAAACTGTCAAAAAGGCAAAAGGAATTATTGGCGGACGTTAAAATTGAGGAAGAAGATCGGTAAGTATTGAGTTTTTTGGTTTGTATGTTATAATTTTAAGTGGTCTTTTATGGCTAAATAAAACGGTATTCCGCTGTCGAGAAGATAAGAATGCTAGTTAGGAGAAATGATTATGCGTCAAAATAAATTGATTGATAAGATCAATAGTGATCAACTTCGTTCAGATATTCCTGAATTTCGTGTCGGTGATACCGTTACGGTTTCCGTAAAGGTTGTTGAAGGTAGTAACGAACGTATTCAGAAGTTTACTGGTGTTGTAATTAAACGTCACGGTTCAGGCATTCAAGCTACTTACACAGTAAGAAGAATTGCCAGTGGGGTTGGGGTTGAGAGAATCTTCCCATTACATTCACCACGAATTGCTAAGATTGATGTTGTTAGACGTGGTTCAGTTCGTCGTGCTAAGTTGTATTACTTACGTGATCGTTCTGGTAAGGCTGCTCGTATTAAAGAAGCAAGTCGTAAGCATTAATTTTATGTAAAAAAAAGAGTTCGCATTGCGAACTCTTTTTTTATTGGTCATCAACTTCTTTAGCAGTTTTAGTACCTCTTCGACTGTTGTATTCATACATTAACCAACCAACCAATGCAAAAGCTAGTGGTCCCACAATGGTCCAGAAGGCGGTGGTGTAATCATGAGTCAAGATTGGTTGAATAGCAGTAAAACCAATTCCTAACACTAGTACAACCAAGATAATGGTTACCATGATGTTAGTGACAATTCGGTTCTTGTAAAAGACAAAGGGACGAGGAACATTCTTTAGTTTCTTGAAGAATGGAAAAGCTCCAACTAAGAATAAGTAGGGGAAAGTTGTCGAAATATTAGCCATATCAGTTAAAATTAAGTAAAATTGTTGAGCATTATTGCCACTGAAAGAAATGACAAAGATAACGGCAACAACGACGAATGCTTGAATCCACATTGCAAACCCTGGCATACCATGTTTATTTAATTTAACCACTTTTTTAGGCCATAAATCTGGATTGGATCCCTCAATAAATGATTTGATTGGGGAATATATCAGAACAAAGAAAGAACCTAAGTATGGAATAAACATCCCTAAACCGGCTACTCGGGCCATGAAGCGACCAAATTCCATTGCTGATCCAGCTGAAAAGCCAAGGGTTTTAGCGAAAACATAACCAAGGTTATTCATTAAAACGTAAGTGATGTTACCCAGGTTGACCGAACCCTTTCCGACAACTTCATGCCAGTTAGCTGTAATACCAACCAAAAAAATGGATCCAGAATAGATGACTGCCATGATGATTGCCGCAATGATGACCCCACGGGGAAAAGTCTTCGTAGGATTTTTGACCTTATCAACGACTCCACCAATTGACTCCATTCCTCCATACGCAAAAATCGCATAAACAACAAATGACATGATGGCGATTGGAGTGACGAATAATGGATTAGGGGATTGAATGAAACTTTTAGCGCCATTGACTGGTTCAGCAAGTTGGCCCTTATTTAAGACCCAGACAATTACTGATAAGATAGCAAAGATCAGTGGTAGAGCAATTGATAATACTCCCCCGATGTTAGCAATCTTAGCAATTGAATCAAAACCATGAGTCGCACACAAAGTAATAATTAAAATCCAGGCAATCCCGAGGATTCCAATTGTTTGCATTGGGGTAAAAATTCCGAACAAATGCCATGTTTGGGTTTTATCCGTTCCAAAAATAATGTTAGAAAATGGAATCCAAACCTTAGAAGAAGTCGAGATCATCCAAATGATCCATGATGATAGCCAGATAAAGGTTCCGATGAAGGCTAAGCGTTCACCAATTGACTCTTTAAGCCAGGAATAAATTCCACCTTTAGCACTACTGAAAGTCGAACCATATTCGGCAAACATTAATGAAACCGGTAAGAAAAATACTAGTGCTCCAAATATGTACCAGATAATACTGGCGTAGCCCATTTGATCATAGGCGACGGTCGTATTACCAAAGCCAAATATCGCAGTGAGTATCATTAAAACTAAAGACATTAAGCCTAATTTACTTTGCTTTTTCCCTTTAGACATAAAGTCACTCTCCTTGATTAAATTTAATGGAAATACTAATAAAGTATACTCTCTTTTTTTATAGATTTAAATCTTGGTGATAGTTAAGAGGAGAGAAGTCCGTTGAGTTTGTAATCAAGTATTGACCAAGGTTCTTAAAGCTACGCAAAGCGAGTTTACTTGTCTTAGAACTGGCCTCATTAGCAAGCTGAGTTAGTTCTGTTGAATCCAAGCCGTGGGACTCTTGTTCTATCTGCTGTAAAATTTGTTCGTATTGTTCGATTAAATTTTGTTGCACGTTTTTAAGTTTGTCACCGAATTCAAGGTAGTGTGGGTCAACTAAGATTCCAACTAGCTTGAAGATCCAGTAAGCCGATTTAGGATCAAAATCCATCTTGACGTGATACTTATATGCTTTTGGAGTATCGGAAATTCCCTCAAGAAATGGGACGTAAGTACTCTGTGCTGCTACACCCATAGCAAGCCAGTGAATTCCACCAATTTCAATTGGTAGATTAGGTTTGATTTGGAGCACGTGTGATTCTTGGGTTTTGGCTAAACTAACGGGACGAAATCGAGTTCGATCAGCTTCTGCGCCTGCACCAATTGGATCGAACTGAGTTCCCTGATAGTGTGAACTGAGCAACTTTTGGGCATCGAGTGCCGATATTAATTCTTCACTTTTCCTTGTAAAGGGGAGGTCTTGGGAAGTAGGATCCTGCTTGATTTCTGGGTTAAACATTTTTTGCCCGTACCAAACTCGAGGGGTGTTGTAGTAGGTGTCTGATAAGTCATGGGTTCCAAAAATGTGTCTAAAGTTAAAACCAGAACGATCCGGATTTAAATTGTGTTTTGATACAAAGTCCCTAATCCCTGGTGACCACATGAAGTGATCATTATCTTTAAAGTTAACTTCTTCAATGGCCATTTGATTAGCAACGACGGCGTATTCATCGTCAGGAATTCTTTCAGCGATCCATTGGTGTCCGGAACCGATCTCTAAGTACCAAACTTCTTCTTTATCGGACATAAGGACTCCGTTGTTTTCACTGGCCCCATATTTTTCAACAATGTTACCAAGACGTTTGACGGCTTCTTTTGCGGAATGGACATAAGGCAAGACTACGGTTACCATGGCTTCTTCGCCGATTCCATCTTTTACAAGGGGATCATAACCTAGGACACGTGCGTTAGCGTACGTACTTTCAGTTGCACTCATAGCAACCTCATATTCGTTAATACCATCCTCTTCAAATAAACCATCTTGGTCGGTCCATTCGGGAGTAGCAGTGTATTTTCCCCGTGTTTTTGGTAGTGGCATTTTGAAGCCGTTATCAGTTGATTTGAATTCCTGATCATCCTGAAACTCCTTATGTTCATGGACAACAAATCGTTTTGGCCATGATGCTTTAGCATCTTCATTGCGGCCAATTAAAGTGCTGCCATCAACCGTGGCATCTTTTCCAACTAAAATGCTGGTACATGCGGAATATTCATTAAAACTTGTCATTTAGATTGCCTCCTATTAAATCACATGTAAGTATTCTACCATATTGCCTTTGTTATGGTATAATTTCGCGTTTGGTATGCTAAATTACTTAGGGTATAATTAACACATAACATTTATTTGAAAAAACGAGGGAAAATATGAGTAGCAAGCAATACATAATGGCAATTGATGAAGGAACGACCTCTGCTCGAGCAATGTTATTTGATCATGATGGCCAGATTGTGGGAAAAGTACAACGTGAGTTTAAACAATCTTTTCCTCATCCAGGGTGGGTGGAACAAGATCCAATTGAAATTTGGAATGCCGTTGAATCTGTGATTTCTGAGGTATTGATTAACTCTGAAGTTCCTCCCTATAAAGTGCGAAGTATCGGCATTACTAATCAACGTGAAACGACTGTAATTTGGGATAGACGAAGTGGAAAGCCCATCTATAATGCTGTGGTGTGGCAATCAAAACAGACCAGTGAAATTGCTGATCGGTTAATAACTGATGGTTACGCTGATTTAATTCACCAAAAGACGGGACTGATTGTTGATTCTTATTTTGCTGGTACGAAAATTAGATGGATTTTAGATCATGTAAAGGGATCCCAGAGACGGGCGGAGAATGGAGATTTATTATTTGGAACCATTGATTCATGGTTGCTATGGAATCTGACCGGCGGAACCGTTCATGCCACTGATTATACTAATGCCAGTAGGACAATGTTATATAACATCAACGATTTGAAATGGGATGATGATCTGTTAGAGCTCTTCGATATTCCTAAGAAAATGTTACCTAAAGTGAAACCATCGTCACACTTCTTTGGATATACGAAGGGATATTCATTTTTAGGGGTACAGATTCCAATTGCCGGAATTGCTGGTGACCAACAAGCATCATTATTTGGACAATTAGCATTACAACCCGGAATGACGAAGAATACTTATGGAACGGGTGCCTTTATTATGATGAATACAGGAAAAACGCCAAGGTTTTCTAGTAATGGATTGTTAACCACAATTGCCTATGGATTGAATGGAGAAGTTAAATATGCTTTAGAAGGTAGCATTTTTGTGGCTGGATCGGCAATTCAATGGTTAAAGGATGAGATGGGTTTAATTTCATCGGCTAAGGCCTCTGAGCAAATGGCTTATGATGCCAAAACGAGTGACGGAGTTTACGTAGTGCCAGCGTTTACTGGACTAGGGGCACCATATTGGGATCAGGAAATTCGTGGATCGATTTTTGGCTTGACATCATCAACGACGCGTAATCAATTAGTTCGTGCGACCATTGAATCGTTAGGATTTCAAACAAAGGATGTTCTTGATACGATGGTAGAAGAGACTAAGATTCCGGTTAAATCACTAGTAGTAGATGGTGGAGCTGCTAAAAATGATTACTTAATGCAGTTTCAAGCCGATATTTTAAATGATCAAATTGAACGGTCATTAATTTCAGAGACTACGGCACAGGGAGCAGCTTATCTGGCTGGTTTGGCTGTTGGATTTTGGAAGGATATTGATGAAATTAAAAGAAGTAAGCGTGTTGGTACTTTTTTTGAATCATATATGAGTGGCGATAAAAGAAAAAAACTATACAAGGGATGGAAGATGGCCGTGAGAGCTGCCAAGCAATTTGAATAATAAGGACTTATCAGTATGAAATTACCTGAAGATTTTAAAAGTAAATATCATAATCTGTTAAAAGATGATTATCAAAGTTTTATTGATTCTTTTGATGAAGATTCTTACAATGCCTTTCGAACTAATCCGCTCAAAACTAAAGCTGATGTTCGTTTGGATATGACAAGCCCGATTTCCTATACCCAAAATGGTTATTATGGGAAAGTGAGCGGGAAAACCGTCGAGCATCAGAGTGGTTACGTTTACAGTCAGGAACCATCTGCCATGTACGTAGCAGAGATGGTTGATCCTAGTGTGGGAGACCAGGTATTAGATTTGTGTGCTGCCCCAGGAGGAAAGTCGACTCATTTGGCTGGCATGATGAAAAACAAAGGCTTGCTTGTGTCAAATGAAATTGACCGGAGTCGAGCTAAGGTTCTAGTTGAAAATCTGGAACGGTTTGGGGTGTGGGATCCGTTAATCTTGAATGAAGATCCACATAACCTGTCAAAGCATTTTCCAAGGTATTTTGATAAAATTTTGATTGATGCGCCATGTTCGGGTGAGGGGATGTTTAGAAAAAATCATGACGCAACAAAATACTGGTCAATTGATTATCCGAAAGAGTGTGCTGTGCGGCAAAAAGACATTGTAAGAGAAGCCGTTAAGATGTTAAAACCAGGTGGACAATTGATTTATTCAACTTGTACTTTTTCACCAGAAGAAGACGAACAGATAATTGCTTGGATCTTAGCTAATTATGATTTTAAGGCTCTCCCGATTAAGAAGTATGATGGGATGATCGACGGAAAACCGGAATGGGCGGATGGAAACGAAGAGTTAACTAAAACGGCTCGTCTGTTTCCTAACTTATTTAAGGGTGATGGTCATTTTATTGCCAAGTTGCAGAGTACAGATGTTGGAAAATCCAAAAAGATTAAACATCAAAGAAGTAATGTCTCAAGTAGTATAAAAAAAGAGTGGAAAGAGTTCTGTAACGTTAACTTTAAGCGCGATTTTTTGACAGAGGATCTTCTAGAATTTGGGAGTACCCTTTATTCATTTAATCCGGCAATTCCCGATTTAGATGGTTTAAAAGTAATGCGACCCGGAACGCCACTTGGAACGATTAAAAAGAATCGGATTGATCCTTCGTATGCATTGGCATTGGCAATTAATCCTAATGACGTAAAAAACATCGTTAAAATTACTGATCATCAGTGGCAGAGTTATGTCCACGGTGACACCGTTGCCGTGGATCCCAACTTAAAGAAAGGGTGGTACTTAATTCAATGTCGCGGAATGAGTGTTGGATTTGGTAAAGTCGTGAATGGGACGTTAAAAAACTTTTTCCCTAAGGGATTAAGGTTTAAAGCATGAGAAAATAAAAAGACCTTCGTTTTTTAAACGAAGGTCTTTTTATTTGCGTTGATTTAAGTAACTTTGTAATTCTGGACTGGTTACTGATTCACATTGACGCAGTTCATTAATGTTGTGTGCGCCTAGTGCGGTGAAAATGGACTTAATGCCAATAATCCAATCGTTAATCATTTTCACGGTCTCGTCTTCACCGTCATCAATTAGTTTCACCAAAATCTGACTCGCAATGCCAACAGCATCGGCACCCAAATACAATGATTTGACGATTTCCATGGGATTAGTGATGCCACCAGTTGCTACGATGTTCATGCTAGGAACTTTTTGGGATTCAAAGAGAGATTCCACCGTGGTAATCCCCCAGTCTTTAAAATAGTCCATTTCTTTTTGATGACGACGGAAGTTCTCAATTTGAGCAAAGTTAGTTCCGCCACGACCACCAATGTTTACATATTCAACTCCAAGGTCCAAAAGGGTTTGAATTGATTTAGAACTCATCCCGAATCCAACTTCCTTGACGATTACTGGTACTTTAATATTTTGGACAATGTTTGAAATATTGGATAGCCAGTTAAATGAATTTGATCCCTCGGGCATGATGAGTTCTTGAACTGAATTAACGTGGATCTCTAATGCATTAGCTTGAAGAATATCAATTGCTTGCTCAGCCGCTTTTGGGGTTGTCCCAGCACCAATGTTAGCAAAGATCAGTCCATCTGGGTTTTGCTTTCTAATGATCGAAAAGGTATCGATTAGTTCCGGATGTTTGATTGCTACACTCTCTGAGCCGGATGCCATTGCGATTCCACAGCGCCTTGAGATAGAAGCTAGGTGAAAATTTAATTTTTTGGTATACTCACTGCCACCAGTCATCGCCTCAATGTAGAAGGGGACCCTTAAAGGCAGCGAGCCTAATTGAGTTGAGATATCTACATCCTGATATGTCATTTCAGGGAATGTTACTGGCATAAAATGAACCTGATCGAATCCAGCTTCAGATTCCGTATGGTGAAATTTTTTAGCAAGCGAGACGTGTTCATCTTTTCGATGTGACTGTTGGTTAGTCATTTGTTTCTCCTAATTATTATGAATCTTAAGGTCTAGTAGCTCAATTCCATGGCGGTTCCAATCGCTAACAAGATCATCGATATTATCATCCTTATTAATAATGACGATCCCACAATCACCGCCACCAGCTCCCGAAGTTTTGGCTGCACCACCAAAATGATCGGCAATGTCAATTAATTCTTTTAGCTTTGGGGTTTCAATTTCAACGTTGGCAAATTCACCGAGTTTTAAAAGGAGCTTGCGGTTGTTTTCAATGTTCTTTTGGATCATTTCCAGATTAGAACTTTTAAAGCCATTGACAATATTTAAGACACACTCCTGACTGAAGTGAAGAAAGTCTTGATAAAGTTCAGAATTTCTGGCTTTTTTTAGCTCCACTCGATCAACTAGATTTGAAGTTGAAGCGGGTGAACCTGACCATCCAATTAATAATTGTAAATTCTTTGGTGCTGTTAGCGGCATAATTTTTAAACTAGGCCACTTTAAATCTAACAGTTCCACTAAATCCACATCTTTACGGGCATTGGCTAACCACTGTCGGTCAAATGAATGGTAAGCAATCCAACCACCGAATACGCTAGCAGCTACATCGCCTAATGAACCATTTCCTTGAACTTCAAAATGAGCAATTGCGGCTAGCTTGAAGAGTTGCATCGTTGAAAGGTTAATGTCGTAGAATTCGCATAAGGCTTTAACGGTTGCAACCGTGACAGCAGCTGAAGAACCTAATCCGTACTTACGTCCATCGGCACTATCGAGTTCACTATTTACGATGATATCGTATGTTTTTAAACTTTTATCGAGAGTTTCAACGTATTCTTCAGTTACTTTAATCGCTGAAATGATGTACTGAAAAGGATTATCACGATTATCGAAGACCATGCGATGGCCTAATCTCTTCCAATGAAGCATATTTTCATCGTACTGTTTCGAATAGATGCTCCCAAAATCTGAACTTGCTTTAATGCCAACCCGAACAAAGCGATCACATGCAGCGATGATAGCAGGGTAGCCGGTCTCAACTACTGCATATTCACCAGCTACGTACAATTTACCGGGTGCTTTTGCGGAAATCATGTAATTAATTACTCCCTTAATTTAAATATTCGATTCCAGGACCTGGAGTGGTAGCAACCACGTTTGATGATCCAAAAGTGCTTTTAAATCGATTTACAACTTGGTTTAAATTATCATGTTGGACTAACACTTTTACATTTGGACCAGCGTCAATTGTAAAATAGCAACTGATGCCATTGTCTCTTAATTCGTGAACAATTTGAATTGCTTTAAGTGTATCTCCATTAAAATATGTAAAAGCTGGATCGGAACTGAACGTGAGGGCGTGCATTTTCATGGCATTTTCCTCAGCAGTGTGGCCCATTAAGTCGAAGTTATGAGTACGAATTGCTTTTCTCATCGTGGTCATGTCATGACTAGTAACTTTTTTCCATGCTTGATAGTAAGGGGAGGTGGACTTAGAAATTTTCATACCCTCTCTACTAGAAATCTTTTTTTCGTTTCGATTAATAATAACAGCTACTAGGTTAATGTCCCAATCAATGTCTTCTTCAATTGGAATGGCAAAGGAAGTTTCGTCACTATGACCCTTTTCCCATTTGACGAAACCGCCAAAAATAGAGCGCGTTGCTGAACCTGATCCTCGTCTAGCGAGCCTAGAAAGATCTTTTTTAGAAAGATTCATTCCAATGGCTTTACTAGAAGCGGCAGCGAGAGCAGCAAAACCTGAAGCAGATGAAGCAAGCCCAGCAGCAGTAGGGATATTGTTATTTGTCTTAACGTGGGCGTGAATATCAACATTGGCTTTTTTTCGAACGATGTCAAGAAAACTGACAATCTTTTTTCCTTCCGAATCATTAATTAGATGATTGTTAAAAGTGATTTGATCAGAACTTAGAGATGGGTCAAAGCGAACTTCAGTATCGGTATAGAAGTCATTTAAAGTTAAAGACAGGCTACTGTCTTCTGGAATAATGAGTTGACTATTGGCCTTCCCCCAATATTTGATTAGTGCAATATTAGTATGAGCACGAGCCTTCTGGGTTCTATAGATATTAGTATTGTCGGACATAATAAATCTCCTTACTTCATTTCATTTAATGATTGGACCCAAACTCCTTGTGCTCCACTTTGTTTAAGGGTTGTCTTGATTTTTTGCGTGGTGGTTTTAGAATCTGACAGAGCAATAATGCATCCACCGAGTCCGCTTCCCGTTAGTTTAGCACCGAGGGCACCCGCCTGATTAGCAGCATTTACCAGGGTATTAATTTCTGTTGAACTAACTCCCAATTTTGAAAGATCATTTTGGGCCAGATTCATTAATTTGCCGGTTTGTTTGAGTTTATTGTATGTCAGAGAATGTTTAGCTGCTTCAGCTAAATCCCCGAGGTCGTTAATTAAATCATTCGTATTTTGAAAGTTATGGTCCATTTCATCTCTTACCATTGAAACCGCCGTGGAAGTATTACTTGAAATGCCGGTATCAGCAATGATGAGAGTTCCTGTGCTTGAAACGGGGAAATCATAAAACTGACCCTTTTCAAATAAGATGGGATTAAGTGCGCTGACGGTTTTAGCGTCAATTCCACTTGGATTACCATGAGTTATCTTTTCCTCTACATCGGTAAATTTCTTAAGCTGGTCGGCGTTTAGTTGATGATTAAAGAAATGAAAAAAGGCTCTGGTAACTGCACTAGCGGTTGCAGCGGATGAACCCATCCCTCTCCCCAACGGAATTGCACTATCAATTTTGATATTAATTGGGATGCTATTAGGATTTAATGATTGGTTAAGACGATTAATAAGTGTCTGTAATCCATTCATTGAAGAAGGAAGAGCACTAATTGGACCATGGTAGTATTTACTGAATAGTTGATTGTTACCATCAGAAGTAATGGTGGTTTTTACTTTAATTTGTGGCACAGGAAAAACAATCGCAGGCTTTTGGTAGACGGCACTGTGCTCACCTAAAAAAATTATTTTTGCATGACTCAACCCGGTTGCAGTCGTGTTCATATTTCAATCGCTCACTTTCCAAACATACCTATTTTATCATAATTTAGAACATGACCAATATATTTTAGAATACTTTACTAATGATTAAATGTTGGTTTATATAAATATTAAGATAAATGTAGTAATATTGTAGTGGAATTAGTTTTAAAGGTAGGTGAGACAGGTGCCCAAGAATACAAAATATGCAGTCGTTGACATGGAGACAACTGGAACGGATGTCTCTAATGGTGACCAAATTATTCAATTTAGTTGTACTTTTGTTCAAGGTGGTCAAGTGGTCGATTCCTACTCAACATATGTTAATAATGGTGAAGAGATTCCTAAAGATATCACCCACTTAACTGGCATTAACGCCCAGACAATTAAAGGAGCACCAACGTTTGATCAGGTTGCTCCCCATATTTATAAGATACTGAGTGGTACTGTCTTCGTTGCCCATAACGTTAATTTTGACTTTCCGTTTTTAAATGCGGAATTAGAAAGAGTGGGTTATCCTGAGTTAGATATTAAAGCCATTGATACGGTCACGTTGAGTCAAATCTTTTTTCCGGAATTAACGGGATATCGATTAAAAGACTTAAGTCATCATTTTGGGATTTCACACACCCATCCGCATTCCTCTAAAAGTGATGCTGACGCAACTGCTCATTTACTGTTAACAATCATGAAGGAGATTGAAAAATTACCCTTAGTGACAATTCAGTCTATTCTTAAGGTTCATCCTGATCTCCCTAGAGATACGGTTCAATTTATTGAAGATCGTGAAGAGATTAAGCGGGAACATTTAAAGAATTTGAATTCGCAATATGTGGTTGTAAATGGGATTGCGTTAAAAAACCAAGTACCATCCTATTCAATCTCAGAGCACAATTTGATAAAGTATCCTAGGACTAAGAAGCAGAAGAAACGCCAATTTATGGGTAAGTTAAATTGGCGAAGTTCACAAAGTAAAATGATGAACTTAATTTATAATAATTATCATGATAAAGAAAAACCCACCTATAATTTATTAATTGAAGCACCAACCGGGAGTGGGAAAACCCTGGGATATATGGTTCCAATGGCTTATTTGGTTAATGAAGGTGAACAGCTAGTGGTCAGTACTTCTACCAATGGACTTCAGGAACAGTTGTATTCTACAATTAAGAGTCAACTAGAACCGTTACTTAATACTAGTTTTGATGTTGCCATGTTAAAGGGTGTCAATCATTATATTAATCTAGAACGGTTTAGCAAAACACTTCAATTTCACGATAAATCTAAACAGTCACAATTCATGAAAGCACGAATCTTGGTCTGGCTCACTGAGACAAGCACGGGTGATCTTGACGAATTAAATCTTCCCAATGAAGTTCCGTTTATTGATCAAATTAATTATCAAAATTCTCATGTGGAGACGGATAAGAAGAACTCTTTTCGGGATGTTGACTTTTTACTAGCTCAATTGAAGCGGGTGGAACGTGCTGATATTGTTATCGTTAACCATAATTATCTTTTTGAGAATAGTCGTCAATTAAGTAGTTACATGACTTCAAAGCCATACTTAGTGGTTGACGAAGCTCATAAGCTTGCTGACGTTGCGTTTTCATCGCAAGAAAAAGTCATTAAATTCAATACTTTAAAGAAAAATATTGGAAGGGTTAAGAATGATTTATTTCAAACCCACGGGCTAAATTTAAATGAAATCTTTTCTGATGACGTTGATGAGTTAAATCGACTTAATGGGTTAGATTCGCAGCTAGATGCTGTTTTTGATACGAATCAGTTGATTTTACAGGATTTTAGGGTCAAATTCATGAAACCCGTTACTACTAGGCGTTCTGAGTCTTCGATTAGTGCAAAAGAACTACTTCAATTTGTGAAAGATCATCAGGGTCAAATAAGCCATTTGACTCATATCAACGTAAAATTAGAAGAATTTATAAATGCCTTCAAAAAGTTAGTTAAGAAGGAAAAGAATCGTTGGACGATTTCTGATCGAGCTTTGATTGAGAAGTTTGAACGTCATTTACTTACAATTACTGATTACATTGATAGTGTTAACGTGGACCAAGTTAAGCAAAGGGTTAGTGAGCGATCCTCTTTTTACTGGATCTATTATACAGAGGATCTAGATCCTAATCATGTCATCCTCATGACTGGCGATTTTGCTTCCAAAAATAAGTTAAAGGAAAATATCTATCACTATTTTAAGCCAGCAATTTTTACTGGTTCGACGTTGTTTACATCAAAAAAGTCACAGTATATTTTTGATCAGCTTGATTTAAGTCGGAGTGATACGAGAATGAAACGGCTAAAATCTTCTTTTGATTATTCCAAGCAAACTGAAATGATGATTTCTGAAACGACACCGATGCCGCCTAGTGTAGATAATGATGAATATATCTCTTATCTGGCTAACTCAATTTGGAAGCTTATCAACGCTAATGCAGTACCAACGCTAGTACTGTTTAACTCATTGGATATTTTGAAAAAAGTGTACGAAAAATTAGATCAGAACAATAACGGTAATTTTATGATTCAAGCCGCCGGTGCTTCTGGGAGTCAAGAAAAAATGATCAAAAGGTTTGAGTCAACCAAGGATGCAGTTCCGGTAATACTTGGAGCTAATGGTTATTTTGAGGGTGTTGATTTTCCGGATAATTTACTCAAGCAACTCATTATTACCCGGATACCGTTTGAATCTCCCAATAATCCGGTTGTTTCAAGTCGGGCTAAGTTTTTAAAGGAACAAAACAAGAATCCATTTTATAATTTTGACTTACCAGAAGCTATTATCAAAACTAAACAAGGTGTGGGAAGATTGATTAGAAGCTCAACTGATTATGGTATCATTAACTTTTTGGACAGTCGTTTGATTGACAAACGGTATGGTAAGCAAATCATCGATGCGCTTCCCTCTGATTTACCAATTAAAACGGGGTCGATCGCTAAGATTGTTAAAGATGGTCAAGATTTCTTTAATAAGAGGGATTAATTAATTATTAAACAAGGAAAGTTTGCTATAATGATGCATGTAAAAGCTAAATAAAAGAGGAATTTTCATGTACAGAGAACAATTAAAACGAAAAAGGACTCATCGGATTCGATGGATAACTGTTGCGGTGATCGTTCTAATCATTCTGGGTGTTATTATTTTCTTTCATGTTGCTAAAGCACCCCAATTACGCGCTCGTTCTCATGTCACTACGGTAGCAGAAAATAGTGCTGGATTTCATGATATTAATCATTTCTACTCGTCTAATTTAAATAAGACATACTATTCAGTTGGTGGTTATAATAAACAGAATCAGTATGCGTATGCCATCTTACCTAAGAACGGGAAAAGTATGCAGGTCGTTACCCAAAAGAGTGGGATTACACAACAGGAAGCAGAAAAGACGGCTCAAAAAATTGGGAAAGCTTCTAAGATTATTAACACCGGGCTTGGGATTTATCAAGATCAGCCAGCCTGGGTGGTTTCCTATTTAAATCAGAACAATCGAATGAACTACGTCACGGTAAATTATAAGACGGGCAAGATTGTGCAAACCATTAAGAATTTGTAATGATGAATTATTGAAGGAGGAATAAAATGAGTGAAAATTTAGAGCGCTATTTAGAAAGTGGTTCAATTAGCGTTTCTGGTTTTTTATTGCAGCATTTCTCTGAGTTGGGGATGAACCCAACTGAATTAGTGGTCTTCTTGGAGTTAGTACTAGCTCGTTCTAAAGGGGATTTGTTTCCAAGTGCTACTGAGTTGTCGAAAGCGACTGGTTTAAAAGAAGACGATATTTATAATTTATTACATCAATTAGTTACTAAAAAGATTATCAACATTTCTAGTACGAAGTCTGGGAAGGACGAATATAAGTTTGATCTTTTAAATCATAAAATGGACAAGTTGCTTGATTCTACATCGTTAGTAAACACTAATAATCATGCTCAAAAAGAGCGTAACAAACAAAGTAATGATATTAAGGAACGAAAAGGATTATTTAAAAAAATTCAAGAGGAATTTGGTCGGCCATTATCTTCAATCGAGTTGGAAACAATCAATCAATGGCTTGAACAAGATCATTACTCACCAAAGATTATTGAATTAGCCCTCAAAGAGGCGGTGCTAAGTCAGGTTTATAGTTTGAAGTATATGGATCGAATTCTTTTGAATTGGCAGCATCGCAACATTAAAACCGCTGCACAAGTTCAGGAAGCCAATGAACAGCGACAGAGAAATTTAAACAGTGATCAACCAAGAAAACCAAAACAAAATATTCCGATTTTTAAAATTAATCAATGATGCATGGATGTAAAAGATCTATGCATTTTTTTTGTGGTTAAATGATTAAAATTCAGGTGAAAAGTTAAAAGTTACTTTAACTTAATTAAAAAAACAAAACAACAACAAAAAAGACCCAAGCCACATAAATCATAAAGTAGATGAGTCTTAAAGAGAATATTCAATTTATTGATTTGGAGTAGAAGTGCTTGATGATTGACTATTATTAGAAGCAGGAGTGCTCTGATTATTGTTATCTTGATTATTTGATGATTCAGAAGATGATTGATCATTAGGTTTGCTCGATTCAGATGGCTCTTCAACCTTAGAACTAGACCCCGATGACGTCTGACTTGAACTAGAATTATCGTCAGATGATGAACTGTTGGAGTCTTTTGAACTTGATGAATTTGAGACAACTGAACGATTCTTGGATGCTTGTCCAGATTGACTAGCATTATTAGCTGAAACCGCGGTTCCCATGTGGCCTTCGATATAGTATTCGTTTACGCCATCTCGTTTGGTTTCAATCACATTATCCGGCTTCTGCCAATCAATATTAGGTTTATTAGCAGATGCCTGTGACATTACTTCTTTGTAGTAGGTTTGAGCAATTCGTGTTTGTGGCTCGGAAATATAGTTTCCAGGTTTAAACTGGTGGTCATATCCGGTCCAAATAGAAAGTGAGAAATTCTTCGTGTACCCACTAAACCATGAATCCATTGATGATTGGCCAGGCACTTTCTTAATCCAATCGTCTGGATATTGAGTAGTACCAGTTTTACCAGCTTGATAAAGTCCAGGGATCTTAGCAGCAGTTCCAGAACCATTAGGGGAAGTCATGACGCCTTTGAGCATGTCATTTATCATAAAAGCAGTATCTGGTGACATGGCTCGATGCCCCTTAGGGCTGTATTGCTTTTCAACTCCGTTGACATTAACTACTTTATTGATTAAATATGGTTTGTAATACGTCCCACCATTTGCAAATGCAGCATACGCAGCCGCTTCCTGCTCTGATGAGATATAGGCACCAATTCCGTTTTGTAGTTCAAGTGGTTTATTAAATGTCATTCCTAATCCAGCTAAAAAGTCTTGTGATCGTTGGATTCCAACCTGTTGAAGGGTTCTGATCGCAGGAATATTACGTGATTCAACAAGTGCTTTTCGCATCGTGATGGTACCTTCGTGCTTATTGTCAAAGTCTTGAAGTTCTTTATTTGTTCCGGGATACGTGAAGGGCGTGTCTTGAACGGCTTGATAAGTTGGCCATTTTAAGTATTCAATTGCTGGTCCATAGTCCATTAGTGGTTTCATAGTTGATCCACTTGAACGATCGGTTTGAATTGCACGATTTAATCCAAAGGCAATTTTTTGTTTTCTTGATCCAAGCATCGAAACCACTTTACCGTTATTGGAATTTACCATCGTGGCACCAATTTGGAAGTTATTGTTAGGAAATTGAATAGGTGAGTTGGGATCGTTGGCCAGTTTATACATTTGTTTTTGAGTGTCCATATTCAAATTTGTATAAACCTTATTTCCAGCATTTAATTTGTATCCCTTTTTGTCTAGTTCTTGAACAACTTGTTGGATATAGGCATCGGCATACTTCTCATTTTTTGCGTATGGAGACGAATTTGAATTGTGTTGTTTAACCAGACCATCTTGAATACTGGTCTTTTCAGCTTCACTAGCTTGCTCCTTAGAAATCACTTTATTGTTAGCCATTGCTTCTAGAACTTGATTTCTTCGTTCAGTTGCTAACTTAGGATTTGTATAAGGATTATATTGAACAGGAGCTTGAGGTAAACCAGCCAAAAAAGCCGTTTGTGGGAGGTTAATCTTCTTTAATGGTTTATTGAAATAATAATCGGAAGCAGTTTGCATTCCGTAAGCATTATTACCCATGTAAACCTTGTTGATATAAAACTCTAAAATTTGTTGTTTACTATAATCATGGTCGACTTTGACCGCTAACCAGGCTTCTTGAGCCTTGCGTTTTAGCGTTTGGTCCGAGGCCTTAGTCGAAAAGACTGATAATTTGACTAATTGTTGGGTAAGGGTACTGCCACCTTGTAAACCACCTTGGCCACGAAGATTTGAAAAGGCTGCTTCAACAATTCTGGCAGGATCAACCCCATGATCTTTATAAAAATGACGATCTTCAATTGAAATAATCGCATTTTTTAGGTTATCAGGAATCTGATCTTGTTTCACGTAGTCCCGATTTTGGGCACCTAAACGTGAAATTATCTTACCACTTGAATCATATATCGTCGTTGAATTATCACTAGAGAGGGTATTATAAGATATCTTTGGAGCACTAGCTGCATAGTAAGTAAAAAGCCCTGCTCCACAAATAAGTATGGCAACGATTACTGCCAAAATCCATAAAATGATTTTTTTCCAAAGCTTCATCTTTTTCTTTCGTGGTTGCTGATGGTGCTTAAACCTTTGTACCCTAGAAATATTTTCATCTGAATCAGCCATTAGACTTCTCCTTTACATATTGTTCTTATTATCGATAATCTGATCAACCGCTCTGAGGTATGGAATCAAGGGTTGAAGATGGTACTTAATTTGGTACGCATTCTCCTGAAGCTCTATTTTTGAAATTGACTTTCTTCCGCCCTGATTTTGTCGGTCCCAATAATAGAATAGATTCGGTCCTTCAAGCACAAAAAGTTCATTACTTTTAACAAATTTTATCATTGCAAAGGTGATCCCACCTAATTTGGTGCATTTTTTCATGTGTTCAATTTGATGTTTATGAAAGTTACTAAGAGGAAAAGAAGTGGTACTAGTAGTTTCTTTAGCATCAAAATCAATATATTTGCCCCGATAAATACCATTATAGTCAGTTGTAGAAGCATGCTGGAAATATGCCTCCTTAATAACGGCTGCACTACGTTTGGGGTAGTCAACATTTACAATTTGAATTGGGGTAGGTTTTTTATGAACCACTGCAATATCCCTTTCCAAATAATATTGGTTGCTTTCATTTAATTCAGCTTCAAGGGACATCCCCCGATCACCGTACTTAATGGTAGATTTATTTTTTTTAATGATAAGTTTACTTGATTTACTGGTACTTCGATAGGAATTACCGTTAGGATAATGGAAATTCATTGTATAACCTCAATCCATTTATTAAAAATGATCATGTTATCATATACGTAGTATATTATAGCAATTGTAGGTAACTTGGAGAAATAATTATTGAAAGGTGGATAGAAATGAGCCGCGTTTGGGTATCAGGGTACCGGAGTTATGAATTAGGAATCTTTCAAAATGATGATCCTAAGTTAAAAATTATTAAGCAAGCTTTGTTTGATCAACTTTCACAGTTAATTGAAAATGGATGTGACTGGATTATCACCGGCGGACAGCTCGGAATTGAACAATGGACGGCCGATGTTTCTAAAGAACTTCAAAAAAAGTATCCACATGAATTTCAATTAGCAGTAATGTTACCATTTAAAAAATTTGGGTCAAACTGGAATGAAGATAATCAAGCAAAATTAAATCGAGCAGTTTCTAAAGCTGATTTTTCAAGTTCAGTAAGTGATCATCCATATGATTCACCTAAACAACTAAAAAATTATCAACGATTTATGCTCATGCATACAGACCAATCATTATTAGTGTATGATCCAGAAAATGAAGGTAAAACTAAGTATGACTATCAAGCTATTCACCAGTTTCAAAAAAATCATGCATATCCGATGCAATTGATCGATTTTGATCAGTTACAAGATCTTGCTGATGATTATCAAAGACAGTTAAATGATGACTTTTAGTTTTATTTCTGATAGAATAGAATTATGCGGAAATGATTGGTGAGGTGTGCATTAATGGAAAATATTAATTTTACTCCAAAACAAATTCTACAAAAGGAATTTAAGCAAAAAATGCGGGGTTACGATCCTGCTGAAGTTGATACTTTCTTGGATAGTATCATTAAGGACTATGAGACTTTTCAACGTGAGATTGATCAGTTAGATCAGGAGAATCAAGATCTCAAGTTAAAAGTTGACGAATTATCTCGTCAAGTATCAATGGGATCGAGCACACAAAGTACTCAACGTCCTATCGAACGTTCAAGTGCTCCTCAACGGGCACCAGAAGAGACAACTGCTGAGCAGACTAAACCTGAGGAAGCACCAAAAAATACTTCCCCAAGTCAGCCAGCTCAAGGTCAGAATCCTACTGACATGGATATCTTAAAACGGTTATCCAGCTTAGAGCGTCGTGTATACGGCGAGGATTCAGATAAATCTAATAGGTTTTAAAGATTTGGTGCAGGTCCTGAGTAATCGCGGTCAGCAATTGTTGGCTGAGGAAAGTCCACTCTCGCACAAGCTGAGATGCTTGTAGTGTTCGTGCTCGGTGAAAAAATAAGCCGAGGGATCATTGATTTGATTACGGCGAAAGAAAGAACTAAGGCAATTGCTATGCTCTAGTATTTCATAAAGTGCCACAGAAACGACTAATTTGAGAAATCAAATTATTGGAACGCAGTAAACCCCGCGAGCGGGAAACCCAAACTTTGGTAGGGGAGCTTCACACACGGAAATTGAACCAAGTGTGGGGGAAGAACAATTTGTTCTTGAGATAGATGATTACTACTTAACCACTTTTTCCTGAAGTTGTGGTTAAGCACAAAACATGGCTTATAGGGGCCTGCACCATTTTTCAGGTTGAGTGGGATCTTTCCACTCTTTTTTTATATAAAAGGGAATGAAATAAAATGAAAAAATTTAATTTAATGGCAACTTGTTCTGCTGGTTTAGAAGGCTTAGTAGGAGATGAGTTGCGGGAATTGGGATACGATCCAGAAGTTAAGAACGGAATGGTTCTTTTTAATGGAACGATTACTGACATTATTAAGGCTAATTTATGGTTAAGAACTGCAGACCGAATTAAAATTATTGTGGGTCGTTTTAAAGCGACAACTTTCGACGAGTTGTTTGAAAATACTAAGAGGTTGGATTGGGAAGACCTGATCCCGATGGACGGAAAATTTCCAGTTGAGGGACGTTCACAAAAATCAGTTCTTCATAGTGTTCCAGACATTCAAGCCATTACTAAAAAAGCAATCGTTGAGAAGATAAGTAAATTTTATCATCGTCGCACCAGATTACCTGAATCAGGTGCACTCTATCCACTTGAAGTTCGGGTTAATAAAGACGAAGTTATGGATACATTAGACACTACCGGTCCCAGTTTGTTTAAACGTGGATATCGGGTCGCAAAGGGTGAAGCACCCCTAAAAGAAAACATGGCAGCTGCTCTAATTCTTTTAACAAATTGGCATCCCAAACAAATGCCATTTCTGGATCCAATGTGTGGGTCGGGGACCATCCCAATTGAAGCGGCTTTAATTGCTAGAAATATTGCACCAGGTTATAATCGTGAGTTCGTATTTGAACACTGGGATTGGGTGGATCCAGAACTTGTAAAGAAAGTGCGTGCCGATGCAGATTCAAAAGCTGATTATGACACTGAGTTTGATATCATGGCCTCCGATGTTAATGAACAAATGATTAATTATGCCAAAGTGAACGCTGAGGAAGCTGGTTTACTTCATGACATTCAGTTTAAACAAGTGGCCGTCCAAGACTTTCATACCGATAAACAAGATGGGGTTTTAGTTACTAATCCGCCATATGGTCAAAGAATGGGTAATACTAAAGAAGCAGCTCAGCTTTATCATGACATGGGAAAGGTGTTTATTCCTATGAAAACTTGGTCTAAGTATTACTTAACCAGTGATTTAAATTTTGAAAAAGAATATGGCAAAAAAGCCACTAAACGACGTAAATTGTACAATGGACGAATCAGAACGGATTATTTCCAATACTGGGCTGAGCAAACTTTTAACAAGAAGGACAAGTAATTGAAAAGAAAAATTGCGATTATTGGTGGTGGAATAGTTGGTTCCACCATTGCATATTACCTAAGTCAACTTCCAAATGCTGATGAACGAGAGGTAACGATGTTTGACGATAGTTATGGGCAAGCAACCAAAGCAGCTTCAGGAATCATATCACCATGGTTGTCGAAACGTAGAAATAAACAATGGTATAACTTAGCAAAGGCTGGAGCTAAGTTGATTCCTAAAATTGCTGATCAAACTCAAATGAATTCAGCAACTTTTAATAGTAGTGGGACCATCATTACAAGACAAGATAATAACGATTTAGATGACCTTTATGCTTTAGCTAAAAGAAGGGCTCAAACAACTCCTGAGATGGGAAACATAATGAGGTTAGATAAAAAAGAAATGCAAAATAAAATTCCCATTCTTACGATTACTCACCCAGGAATTTTTGTTTCCGGAGGTAGTCGGATTAATGGGAATCTCTTCTGCAAGCATTTAGTTGCAATCGCCAAAAAACGAAATTTGACTCTTTATAAGGGCAGAGTGATACTTACTAGTGACCATACCATTAGTTTTAAAGATCAACCATTAAGTTTCGATCAAATTGTCATAGCTACCGGTGCTTGGGTAAAAGAAACACTTGCTCCTCTTAACATTAAAGTAAAAGTCAGACCTCAAAAAGGACAACTGGTAGAATTAAAAGTATCTGATATTCCAGCCCATGAGAACATGCCGGTGATGATGCCAGAAGGAGAATATGACTTTATTCCGCTTGGACACGGAAAATTGATTATTGGAGCTACTCACGACGATGAAAAGGGCTTTGATTTAAAAGAGGAACCAAAGGTTAATGATGAATTGCTTAATTCAGCCAAAAAATTAATTCCTACCTTGGATTATTCTGATATTATTGGTAGTAGAGTGGGAACGAGAGCTTATACAGATGACTTTGCTCCCTTCTTTGGTTCAATCCCCAATTACAAAAAATTGTTGATCGGTAGTGGTCTTGGATCGTCGGGTCTAACTACTGGACCAATGATTGGAAAATTATTATCGGATTATATCGTTTTTGGCACTACTAAAGACTGGGATATGTACGAAAAACCAATCTCTAACTACGTTAATTAATTAGAATGAAGAGCTTGAAAAGCTAATTCGTGAGCACCTAGATTTTGAGTGTCTGGAATCCATTTAGTTAACACCATTGCGAAATGATTTTGTAATTTAACGATTTCATCAACGTATTTTTGATAATGTTTGGCGTATTGTTTATTAAGACTGTCGCTTAAAATGGAACTGTCAGTATAGTACAGGACAGTAATATCACTTGGATGCTTGTTAATACTATTTAAATGATCACAAAGCTCTCTTAGGGCAGTGAGGCATGCTTTGAATTCACCAATATGATTATTCTTTGCTTTACATTGCTTTTTAATTTGAATTTGTTGTTTTTGATGAAGAATTAAAATTCCAATTCCACATTGATTACTTTTAGGTTTAATGGCTGCATCAGAATATAATTTATACATTAATAAATTACTCCATTCGTTTAATAAAGAGGTTTAGACTATGATAACTCAAAAGAGAAAATTTTTGTATCAACCAAATATCACTACTAGTATTATCTGCTGGAGTTGGACGTTTATTGTTTTGCTAATTGGGGTGATCATTTGGTTAGAAATAACTCACTTTCAAGAAATTACATTAGGTTTTTTTATTGTTTTTATCCTACTATCATGGATTCAAATTCACTTTAGAAAGTTAATCTTATCAAATAAGACGTTAACAGTGCGGAGCGTGTTTCATCCCAAGGGGATTCAAATGAATATTAAGGACATTATTGATATTCATTCCAAAAAATTTCAATTATCTTTCAACTATAAGAATAAAAACTATAATTTTATACTTCCCAACAATTCTATCATCGAATTAAAAGAAGCTTTTAGCACTGAAGTAAAAAAATAGAGGGTGTATGAATGAAAACTGACATTGAAATATCACAGGAAAGTCAATTGGATCCGATTCAAGATATCGCAAGTAAACTTTCGATTCCCAAAAACGAAGTTGATCCATATGGAAAGTACATGGCAAAAATATCAGGTAATACTCGTGATCGACATACTAAAAAGAAACTGATTTTAGTAACTGCTATTAATCCCACTCCGGCTGGAGAAGGGAAATCCACTGTATTAATTGGTCTTGGCGATGCGTTAAATCAACTAAATAAAAAAGTTGCCATTGCTTTGCGGGAACCTTCTATGGGTCCTGTGATGGGAATGAAAGGTGGAGCAGCCGGAGGCGGATTTGCTCAAGTTGAACCAATGGTTAACATTAACCTTAATTTTACGGGAGATATTCATGCTTTAACTTCTGCTAATAATACTCTAGCGGCACTGATCGACAATTCGATTCAACAGGGAAATCCTTTACATTTAGATCCACGTAAAATTCAGTGGCACAGAGCGATGGATGTTAACGATCGTGAACTAAGAAATATGGTGATTGGACTAGGTGGATCTAAGTCCGGCGTTCCTAGAGAAGAGCATTTCGAAATCACAGCTGCAAGTGAATTAATGGCCATTTTGTGTCTATCAACTGATTTAAATGATTTAAAAGAACGTATTAAGAATATTTTAATTGGATACACTTATAATAATGAACCAGTTTTTGTTTCAAATCTGGGGGTTGAAAGTGCTTTAACAATTATTTTAAAAGATGCGATTAATCCTAATCTAGCTCAAACATTAGAACATACCCCAGCGTTTGTTCATGGGGGGCCGTTTGCTAATTTAGCTATGGGGTGTAACAGTGTTCAAGCTACTAATGTGGCTCTTAAAGTTGCTGATTATACGTTAACTGAAGCAGGATTTGGTTCTGATCTAGGTGGTGAGAAATTCATGGATTTGGTATCACCACACTTAAATGCAGATCCGAGTGCAGTCGTTATGGTTGCATCAATTCGTGCTCTAAAGTTCAATGGTGGGATTAGTAAAGAAAACTTAGCTATACCAAACGTTAAAGCATTAAAATCTGGAGTAAAAAATCTTGATCATCATATTAAGGCAATGAAATCCTTTAACAAACCAATTATCGTCGCCATTAATCAGTTTACTGATGATTCCCCTGAAGAAATTAAGTGGTTAAGTGATCATTTAAGAAAACAAGACGTTGAATTTGGTATTAGTAAGTCATTTCTTGAGGGTGGTAAGGGTTCAATTGACCTTGCTCAGAAATTAATCAAACTTGTTGAGAATAATGCATCCATTAAGCGAATTTACAATGACGAGGACTCCTTGATTGATAAAATTAATAAAGTCGCTAAAAAGATTTATGGAGCAAAGGACGTTGTCCTTTCTGGGAAAGCCATGAAGCAATTAAGGGGCATTGAAAAAAATGGATGGGATAAACTACCGATCTGTATTTCTAAAACTCAATATTCTTTATCAGATAACCCCAAAAAATTAGGCGATCCAAGTGGGTTTACTTTGCATATTACTGAATTATTGCCGAAACTAGGAGCAGGATACATTGTGGCGATGGCTGGAAAAGTAATCACTATGCCAGGATTGCCTAAGCATCCAGCTGCAGCAGAAATGGATATTGATAAAAATGAAAAAATCACCGGATTATTCTAAAAAACAAATCTTGGCATGGATATGTTTTGCACTAATGTTTTTTATCCTCCTGATTTTTGATCAAATTTCGAAATGGTGGATTCGGATTAACATTCCACTTGGAAAAGAAATTCCATTCGTTCCTGGAGTTATATCATTGACTAATATTAATAACACAGGTGCTGCTTGGAGTTTTCTTGCTGGGAAATCTGTCATCTTTGAATTCATCGCCACGGGAGCCGTTTTGCTTTTTATGATATTTATTTACATCGAAAGATATCATATCGGATACTTGTTTGGTTTAATATTGATGTTGGTTGGAACGGTTGGTAATTTGCTAGATCGGTTGTTTCTAGGAGCAGTTACCGATATGATTCAATTAGATTTTATAAATTTTCCAATTTTTAATATAGCTGACTCCTGTGTCACGATTGGTGTGATCGTCCTGTTCTTAGTTATCGTATTAGCAAAACCTGAGAGTGAGAAAAATGCAAAATAGAGAATTTAGAGCTGATAATGAAAACGAGCGACTTGATAAATTGGTTTCGGATCACTATGAAGATTTAAGTCGTAGTCGTGCAAATGAATTGATCAAGGATCATTTAATTTTAGTTAATGGTGATACTAAAAAGCCAAAATACAAATCCCAAAATAATGACCTCATTCAAATTTCTATCCCTGAGCCTAAACAAATGAATTTAGTACCAGAAAACATTAAGCTGGATATTATTTATGAAGATGATCAGGTAATTGTGGTCAACAAACCCCAAGGTATGGTAGTCCATCCAGCTCCCGGTCATCCTGATCATACGTTAGTTAACGCGCTGTTATATCATACAAAATTATCTTCTATTAATGGAACAGTCAGACCAGGAATTGTTCATCGCATCGATAAGGATACTTCTGGATTGTTGATGGTAGCTAAGACCGATATTGCTCATAGATCATTGTCCAAACAACTAAGGGAAAAAACTAATCGCAGAAAGTATTTAGCGTTGGTTCATGGTAATATTAATGAAGAACGCGGTACCATTGATGCTCCGATTGGTAGATCTTTTAAAGACCGCAAGAAACAGGCAGTAATTCCCGGCGGAAGGAATGCCATCACTCATTTCCACGTTCTTGAACGGTTTGGTGGGAAATATACTTTAGTGGAATGTCAGTTAGAAACCGGAAGAACTCATCAAATTAGAGTCCATATGAAATATATTGGTCATCCACTCGTTGGCGATCCACTTTATGGACCTAAAAATACCATTAAAGGGAAAGGACAGTTTTTACATGCTGCTGAACTGGGATTTAAACATCCAGTTACACATGAAGAACTCAATTTTAAAGTTCCAGCACCACCAATTTTTCAAAAAACAATCGATCAATTAAGAAAACAGTATTCTGATATCAGTTAAGGAGTGACATTTATGGCAAAAGAGAAAGTTGTAGTTGATGGCATGGCCATGCAACGTGCTTTGACACGAATCACTTATGAAATTATTGAGAAAAATAAAGGTATCAACGACTTAGTTTTAGTTGGTATTAAGACTCGTGGAGTTTATTTGGCAAGAAGAATTGCTAAACGCTTGGAAAAACTTGAAAATGCTAAAATTCCGGTTGTGGAACTAGATGTAACCAAATATCGTGATGACTTAAAGAACCGAAAGGCAAAGCCTAATCCAACTAATAATGATGGGGTAGACATCAATAATAAAAATGTAATCCTAGTTGATGATGTGTTATACACTGGTCGGACTGTCCGGGCAGCATTAGGAGCAATCAATGAAATGGGAAGACCGAAGAGAATTGGTTTAGCTGTATTAGTTGATCGTGGTCATCGTGAACTACCAATTCGGGCTGATTTTGTTGGGAAAAATATTCCTAGTTCAAAGGACGAAAAAGTTAATGTCTTGGTTTCAGAAATTGATGATCGTGATTCTGTCGAAATCGTTTCTAACAAGTAAGGGATCTTCATTATGACTAAAAGATATTTAATCCTAAATGATGACACTTCATTTGTGGGAAGATCGATGGGGGCTGAATCAACCGTAACGGGCGAGATTGTTATGAATACGAATCTTAATGGCTACCAGGAATCAATCACAGATCCAATTTATCACAATCAAATCGTGGCATTCACACAGCCTTCAGTTGGAAATATCGGAATCAATCGAAAAAACTATGAGTCTATTTTGACATCAGCTAAGGGTGTGGTTGTTCATCATAGTGAAGACATTTCAACTAGTTACTTAAAAAATATATCTTTAGATACATTTCTTAAGCAACGTAATATTCCGGGGATAACTGCAATTGATACTCGTTATCTTTTGAAATACATTATGGCACATGATATTTCAAAAGCGAGTCTCGTTGATGTTAATGATGAACATGCATTTGATCAGTTAAATGCAGCCGTTTTAAGTAATCAGCAGATTCAACAGGTTGCCACACCCAAACCTTATTTGGTCCCTGGGAATGGCAAAACCGTTGCGGTACTTGATTTTGGCTTAAAAGAAGGGATTATTCGTCAATTATCTCAAAGGAATTGCAATGTAATTGTGCTTCCCTTTGACACTTCATACCAAGAAATCATTGATCTTGACCCAGAAGGAATTATTTTATCAACAGGGCCTGGATCTCCGCACGAAATTGATGAAAGTGTTTTAAAGACGATTGCTAAATTAGAACAGGCACTTCCAGTTTTTGGTATGGGATTAGGGCATGAATTGTTAGCTATGGCTAATGGAGCCAGTGTTTATCGAATGAGACTTGGACACCATGGAAGCAATCATCCCATTCAAAAAATTATTACTAATCAAATTATTTATGCTAATCAAGCTCAGGATTATGCCGTAGATCCAAATTCTATCGACACATCAAAACTAATTGTGACATACATAGACTTAATCAATGGAACAGTTCAGGGAATTAGGCACCGTGACTATCCAAGTTTCTCAGTTCAATTTTCTCCGGATGGGTCTAGTGGTCCAACTGACAGTATTGACTTATTTGATGAATTTCTAGAAAGTATCACAGCTCATGGGAGATAGCCTAATGAAAGACGATATCAAAAAAATCTTAATAATCGGAGCAGGACCGTCTGGAATTGGTCAAGAATGTGAGCTTGATTCCGCTGCATTTCAAGCACTAAAGGTTTGGAAGAAACTTGGGATTACTACTTTTCTTTTGGATAATAATCCATATTCAGTAATATTACAGGAAATGAATCCTGATAATGTTTCCATTAAACCTGTTAATACTGAAAATGCTAAACATGTTATTGAAACAGAGAACATTGATGCAGTTACCTCAGTTTTCGGCGGAGTTAATGCACTAAAGGTTATTCAACGCTTAAATAAAAATGGAATATTAAAAGAAAATAATGTAAAGATTATTGGTTTAAATGATGATAACATTGATCTGTTTAACAATGAAAATCGATTGAATCAAAGATTAAAAGAATATGGGATTCCCACCCCTGATTATTATATTGTTGATAATTTTGATGATTTAAGGAATGTAATTGATAAAATTTCATTTCCAATTTCTGTTAGACCGTTAGATCCTAAAGTTCGACAACAACGGTTGATTTTTCAAAACATGGAACAAATAACTAACGATGCTGATACCATCTTTGAGGAGTCAAAGTCTAGTAAATGCCTAATTGAACGGGAAATTGTCGGCTACAAAGAAGTTGGAACGGTTTCACTGCGTGATACAATGGGGACAAAATTGATGGTATCTTCTTTAGAAGATATGAATCCAGTCGGAGTGAATTCAAATGATTCGGTCGTTTATACCCCGGCACAAACTTTAAGTGATACCCAGATTCAAATGATGCGATCAATTTCATTTCAGGTCATGGACGTTTTGGGAATCAAAGGCGTTTGTCATGTACAATTTGCTCTGAATACTGAAACAAATGATTGTTTTGTTCTAAAGGTAAATCCTAGTTTTAACATGAGTACTACCTTAGCAGCAAGATCAACGGGATATCCAATTGCCTTAGTTATCTCACAATTATTATTAAATTATCCAATTACTAAAATTAAGTTACCAGCACGTTTTCATAAATTTACGACGGTGCTTCAACCAATCAGTGATCATATCACGGTAAAAATCCCCATCTGGCCGTTTGAGCAATTACCTGATGCTGATTCACGACTTGGAACTAAAACCAAATCCATTGGATCAGTAATTGGGGTAGGTCGTAGTTGCGAAGCCGCTTTGTTAAAGGCCATTAGAAGTTCGCAATCGAGTCCAAAAGATGTTTTGCCAAGTTATTCTGAACTTTCCGAAGATGAACTAATTTCACAATTAATTCACCCAACCGATATCCAACTCCCAATTCTATTTGAAGCCCTCTCACGTCATTATAGTATTGAAGATTTACAAGAATTGACCAAAATTGATCAATTTTTCTTTGTGATCATGGCAAATATTGATAAGAGTCGATCGTATATTTTTAAACACCAAAATGACGCTAAAGCTTTCAGGTTAGCTCATGAAATGGGATTTGGTGATGGAATGTTGTCATCCATTTGGCATACAGATATCAATCAACTTCGTCAAAAGGATTCTTATAAAACCTATAAAATGATCGAACCAACTGCTGGAGAATTTCCCGAAAAAATTAATTCCTTTTATGCTAGTTATGAAATTGACAACGAATCTAATCAAATCGGGAATAACACCGCACTAGTAATTGGAAAGGGTAGAAATAAAATTGGCCCCAATATTGCTTCTGATTTCTATACTAGTGAAATATTAATTCAACTTAAAAAGATTGGATTTGACACTGTAATTTTAAATAATAATCCTAATTCTGCCTCCTTAGCGCCAATGATGAGTGACAAGCAGTACATTGAACCAATTCAACTGGGAGAAATTTTAGACGTCATTCAAACTGAGAAACCCCAGTACGTCTTTCTGCCGGGTAATCGTCACTTCCTAATTCGTGAACTTAGCAAGTATCATGATTTCAAGTTGGTGGTTTTACCACCAAATCAAAAAGATGCAGTTTGGTATGGATCTCATGTTGATTTTGCGTTTGATTTATTAGTAACGGAGAACAAAATAGTTCCAATTTCAACCGTGGGGTTTAAATCCGGTGATGGAAACGATGACGATATCAGTCTTCAAACAGATTATTATGTTCCTTATGGTAAAGATGTTTTGAATGTGGAAGGGCTAGTTGAACGAGCTAAGGTAGCGGTGAAAAATCAAAGTCTTCATGGACTAGTTCAGGTTCTTTTTTACAGGGATCAAGACAAGATTAAAATTACTGGTGTGAGACCACTTCGAATTACCGAGACCGTTCTTTTAAATATGTCCACTGGAATTAACTGGATTGGGGTGCTGGTCAGGATGGCAACCGGATATTTAAATATTGATAAAATTGTAAATACCGTTCCCAAAATTGATTCTTCAACACACTTTACGGTGATGCAGGCTTCTTTCCCATTTAAGCAACTTGGAGTGTACGATTATCAAAAAGACCGATCACTCGAGTCAGGGGCTAAATTATCAATAGGTCATACTATTAACGAAGCAACCAACAAGTTATTGAAGTAAAAAAACAAGATACTAATTAGTATCTTGTTTTTTACTATTCTCTCTTAAATGTTTAACAATTGCTTCCGTTGGCGTTACGTAAATCGTATTTTGCCCCCGATAGGTAACAAAACCGGGTTTCCCTCCATTGGGCTTTTTTACAGCTTTTACTTTAACGTAATCAACTGGCACGTTGGCAGATGCTCGTGCTTTGGAAAAATAAGCAGCCAGTTCAGCAGCTTGAAGAATTGTCTGTTCAGTTGGATTGAAAGATCTAATTATTACATGAGATCCGTGGATATTTTGGACATGAAGCCAAGTATCACGTTTATCTGCTGTCCGAAGGGTAAGTTGATCATTTTGTAAATTATTTTTACCAACCAAAATTATCTCACCATCATCTGAGACAAACTTTTCAGGTTTGCTAACTTTAGTTTTATGATGTTTACTGTTACCTTTTTTTGGCTTCCTAATGTATCCACCATTTTTTAATTCTGTCTTAATGTCATCTAAATCACGTGGATCCGCGATTTCAATTTGGGATTCAATACTCTCAAAATAATCAATTTCATCCTGACATTCCTGGATTTGCTTAACTACATATTCCTTTGCATTTCGCTTTTTATCGTATTTTTTAAAGTATTTTTGAGCATTTTCAGAAGCTGATAGGGAAGGATCTAGTGAGATAATGATCTCTTCATTATTATTGTAAAAATTGGGTAGTTTAATCTCTTTGGCTCCAACTTTAACTTGATTTAAATAAGTCATTAAAATCTCACCTTTAACCCGTAGGTCATCTGCATGCTCAGATTCTTCTAAAGTATTTTGTAATTTTTTAAGCTTTTTTCGATTCTTTTTTAATTCATTTTTGGTAATTCGAATTAATTGTGATCCTTGTTCTCGAACTCGCTCACGTTGAACCTTAGTTTGGTAATATTCATCTAACATTTCGCTTAAAGTTTTAAATCTTTTATCCGGCTGAATGCCGATATATTGAAATGCTGAAAATTGTAATTTTCCCTTCATATCATCTCCAATAATAGGTTCTGGATTTTCGAAATGATTAAAAAATTTCCAATATTTTTGTTTTAAAGTTGATCCAGATACATGAAGGGCACTTGCGAGCGCATAGGACGTATCAGTCCCAAGTCCTTGAAGATATTTACGTAATTGAGTAGCAAATACATCTACATTTGGAAACTCACGATTGATTTTTTCAATTTGTGTAAATTCTTTTTCGTTAACTTGAAATGGATCAACCAGATCTTGTTTTGGGGGTTGAATATATTTAGATCCTGGAAGAATGGTTCGGTATCGATTTTGAGCAGATGAAATTCTTCTAATTGAATCAATTATTGATGAATCTTTAGCCTGAACTAAAATGATGTTACTATGACGTGCCATTACTTCAATGACAAGGACTAATTCCTCAATATCACCTAATTCATTCCTTGTATTAAAATGAATGTGAATAATCCGATCATTGTTTACTTGATGAATTTTGCTAATAAAACTTCCACTTAAATGTTTTCTTAACGTCATTGCAAAGTTAGTTGGAACTTTCGGATTTGTAAAAGGGACGTTTGTAATTTGTACTCGAGCGTATGAGGGATTCGCTGATAATAATAACTGATAATTATTATGATTAGAACGAATAGTTAAAATAATTTCATTAGGGTAGGGCTCGTTTATTTTTGAAACACGTCCGTTTAGTAATTTGTTATTTAATTCATGACTCATTGCATGTGTAAATGATCCGTCAAATGACATATATAACACTCCTTTTGGCTTCATTGTCCAGTATAACTTATATTGTTGAGTGGTAGCACATAAATATTAAATCCGTAATCTTGTATTAGGCAATTAATGGTATAATATTTTACGGAGGAATATCAATGAAAAATAGTTTAACTGCTCTTAGAGTTGTTGGAAAAATGCATCAACAACAGCTCCAAGCTCTTACCAAAAAATCAAATCTTACTATTTCAGAATGGCAATTGTTAATTGCCATTGATGATGGCTATACGACCCAAGAATCGCTTTCTAAGTCAATGAAATTAGATACATCAACTTTATCGCGACAATTGAAACGATTAGTTGTAAAAGAAATGATTCAAAAGAAAGCCATTGGGCAGGATAAACGCCAGTTAATATACAGTATTACTGATAAGGGTAAGAAGGCATGTCATCAAATTAGTAATGACTACGAAGATCTTTCCACACAAATTTTTAATCAGTGGACTGATGAAGAAAAGAATCTTTTAAAGATTCTCCTCAATCGATTAGAAACAAGTATGAAGAAAATCCGTAAATAGGTTAGGTGAAAGAAATGAAGACAGCGATTGTTACTGATAGTACATCGTATTTATCTAAGGAAGATATCAAAAAATATAATGTTCATATTATTCCAATCTCCGTAATCTTCAACGGTAAAAGTTACCGCGAAGGAATTGACATTACAAATAAGGAATTCTACCAAAAGCTTAAAGAGTCACCCAAATTACCGACGACTTCACAGCCGCCAATTGGAGCACTAATTGAAGAATATAATAAATTAGCTGACGATGGTTATGATGCAGTGATTAGTATTCATTTAGCTTCAACCATTTCTGGCATGTATCAAGCAGTTTGTAATGTAGCCAAAATGATGGATAACATCAAAATTTATCCTTTTAATTCTGGAATTACTGTTGATCCAATGGCTGCTTTAGTGAAATATGCAGTTAATTTAGCACAAAATAATGTTCCTCCAGAAGAAATTATTCAAAAACTTAAACTTCTTCGGTCAACCATTGATGAGTTAATTGTTGTCGATGATTTAGATAACCTAGTGAAGGGCGGGCGTTTATCAAATGCAACAGCGTTTGTAGGTGGACTATTAAACATAAAGCCCATTTTAACTTTTGATAACCAAACTGATGAGATCGTAGCATTTGATAAGGTTCGTTCTAAGAAAAAGGCACTTAAACGTGTTGAAGATTTATTTTCTCAAGCAGTATCAAAAGCCAATTATCCAATTGAAGTTGCTGTAATTGATGCCAATAACCCTAAAGAAGCTGATGTTTGGCAGAAATCCATTCAAGAAAAATATCCAAATATGAAAGTTACCCGCGGATCATTCGGACCAGCAATTGGAACCCATTTAGGTAGCGGAGCTCTTGCATTAGGATGGATCAAAGATATTAATAGATAAAATAAGTTTGAAATTAAAGAACACCAAAAATGGTGTTCTTTTTAATATATATTTATAGAGGGAAACACTTAATTATTTATTCTTTTTCTAGTTTACATAATATATATTATACGAAGTAGACTTAATATTAATAAAAGACCAATTCATACTTATTTTAGATTATCATCATTTGTATAACTTTAAATTGATTTTGCAACTTCATCATTTGGATTCACAATAATTTGATCTGACTGTAGATTCATCTACTTTTAAAAGTTTTCGCGAGTAATTCTTGATCGTTACTATCGTTTCCAAACGCAATCTAGTTTCTAATAGTTGCTATCGGTTATAATTCTTAATGTACTGAATTTGTTAATATTTTGAGCTGTCAGATCAATATTCTTTTCGCCAAAATGACGTATTTTGTTTAATGAATACTGTATTTTATCAATTAAGTCACTATTTATGTCCAATAAAATGATTTTAACGGCTTTTTTGATTGATGAGATAGCTACATTTTCAGCTAATTGATTTGAGTCTAGTTGCTTAAATATTTGATTTAAAGCGCTTACTTTATCACTGTAATTCCAATTATCATCAATTATGTAATTTAAATCGTATTTTTTAATGATATTTTTAGTCAATTGTATATCACAATTACTAATGGGTTTTATTGAATAAGTATGACCATTTCTTGATACAAGCGCCCCGTTTGCACCTACTAATGTCTTATTTTTAAATGTTGGTACGCTTGAAATTAGATGTCTGATTGGCCTGGTTGAATCAAAGATAATTTCATTACGTTTTGCTAGTTGTTTAATTGCATTTACAATTTCTGAATTTATTTCAACACCATTAAAGCTCAACGTTCGGTCAACATCAAAGTCTTATTTAAATAGTTTCTATACTCAATGATACGCTAATAATGAGTGCTTTTAAATAACCTTCATTATTGGCTTGCTTTCAAAAAAATAACAACAGCATTTGTTGTTATTTCATCGATTAAGCTTTTGATTATTTTCAGTGGTTAAACCGGTCTAATCTAAATGGTTCTAAGTTATAAGAATTTGATTTTCCAAGAGCTTGATCACTTAATAGTTTACCAAGTACACTGGAAAATTTGAATCCGTGTCCACTTAATCCAGTTACAATTTGAATCTTATTCATGGATGGAATGCGATCAATAATAAAATCACCGTCAGGAGAAAGATCATACGAACATGTACCACCATGGTCAATACCATCAGTCCCTGTCAAATGATGCTTTAGTAATGGATCGATTTCATCTAAATCTTCAGAATAATCGCCAAAATTGCCCCTTTCTTTTCTATTTTTAATCTTTTGACCACCCTGGTGACGTCCAATTTTAATGGTGCCATTACTTCCTGGGAAACCGTAATACTGAATAGCATCTGCAAGTTCTACCGTAAAAGCTGGGAACCCTTCATTTTCATTTAAACCGTTATCGGCGACGTTAAACCATGCAAATACTTTTCTTGTTGGCGTGATTGGTAAATTTGGCAATAGTTGTTTGACCCAGGTTCCTACTGATAAAATGACATTTTTGGCATAAAAAGTATAATCTTGTGTTTTAATCTTAACAATTCCGTTGTCTTGCTGATCAATCTTTCTAACAAAACTATCAAAGCTTTGGGTAACGCCATTATTTTTAGCACCTTCGATATATGTTTTAATAATTTCCTCTGATTCTAAATACCCTGCACCTGGCTCTAAAATCCCTTCGTATTGGTCGTTAAAATTCCAGTTATGCCATTGATCGTGAATTTCAGTTGAAGTATAAGGAACAATATCAATATCATAGTCATTGGCAGATGCTTTGATATTATTTAAAAATGCTGAATCTTTTGGCCCAACGGTCAGAACGCCAGTTTTATGGAAAAGACGTTTGCCCGTCTGTTTCTGGAGTTTATCCCATAATCTTTGAGCTTCTAGTAGTAGCGGGATATACTTCTCTCCCTCACCATAGGCATGCCGGATAATTCTAGTCTGCCCGTGATGTGATCCTAGTGTATGTGGGGGTTTAGCAATATCTAGCTCTAAAATATTGCTATTATTTTGACTGGCGTAATATCCTGCCGCCGAACCAACTGATCCTGTTCCAATGATTGCTAAATCAAAAATATTATCAGACATATTATGCCTCCGTTGTTTTATTATATTAAAAGAAAATACAAAAAAGCTCTTGAAACAAAAGTTTCAAGAGCTTGGACGAATAAACGCGGTACCACCGAGCCTTGATTGTCAGTTTTCTGCCAATCCTCAGTAACATTGCTAATTATATCTAGAATAAATTAAGCAGTGTATAGCGCTCTAATGGACGCCATCCAAATATGACTTGTAAATAACTTGTCTATATATGCTCCAAGACCATTTTCCTAAATGCCAATATGCAAGCATCTCAGCGTCGCTTGCTTTCTGTATCATGGTTGGTTCAGTACTCATCTTTTCTTAGCATTTTCTTTAGACAGTACATTATGCTTAACCAACGTTTTTGTCAATGATAATTAATCAATAATTTTTAAAAATTTACTGATGACTAATTTAAATCCCCATCAGCAATTTTTTCAAGCATTGGTCTTGAAGGGATGAAAAAAGTTTGACCAGTTAATAAGGTTGAGAACGTTAACAAGAAATCATCTTCATCAACCATCTGTTGAAGCATGCCCTTAATAACGTGCCAGTATCGTGAATACGCAATAAAGTAAGTTCCTGTATCATTGTTAGCAGGATCAGAATAAGGAACATTCATCCTGACAATTTTTTGTTCAACTCCATCAACGGATGTGTTTGAAGTTACATTATGGGCATTTTTAAATTTTTCTTCATCCGGTAATTCTAAGTCAGAAAATTTTTCTCTCCCAATGGCTTTATCTTGAGTAGTAGTATCTAGGTGATTCCAATAATCCATGTTATGGTGCCATTTTTGTGCAAAAGCATATGAACCATTGATAAATTCAGGATCTTCATCACCAATAAGCGCGTATGGAGCAACATCTTCAACTTGTGGAACTTCAGTCCCATCAATGAAACCGATGATAGCTCTTCCCTCTAAATATCTAAAACCATGAGTTTCGTTCACTACTTTAGTAAAATCTCTTAAAAAGAGCATGAATTGAGTAGTAACTTCGTATACAACGGCTTCAGTATTAGCACGAATATGAAGAAAGATGTCTCCTTCAGACGATGGCATCGAATAGTTTGGACCTTTAACACCAGTAAAATCTTCTAATTCTTTAGGTTTATTAGCCTTCGGAAACAAGTAGTCCCAAGCTTTACTACTAAAGCCAATGGCAACTCGAAGGTTTGCTTTAGGTTCTCTAATTCTCATTGATCTAATAATAGATTGTGAACGATCAGCAAAATCTTGGATTCCTTCTTGAGCCGCCTTTTGATCTTTTCTAGTTAGCTCTAAAGTGGCAAATTCAACGTTTTCACCGGTATCTTTCCAAACGTCTTGCGATTTATTTGGTCTTATCTTTTCTTCAGTCATTATAATACCTCCCAGAATATACTCAGTATTAGTATGAGATTAGAATCACTTTATTACTAATCTCATACCACTTTTATTTTACTACATATAACTAGTCATTAAAAAAGAATGTCAAATTGGCATTCTTTTTGTTAACTTATTTACTTCTTCCAATGATCATCAATGAATTTTTTCCGTCCGCCACTTTCTTCGATGGCGTATCGAAGTGGATTCTTCTTGTAGAAGTCTTGATGATAGTCTTCAGCCGGATAAAACGGTTGAGCGTCTTCAATTTTCGTTACAATTGGTTCATCAAACTCGCCACTATTTTCTAACTCTTTCTTAGATTCTTCAGCAATTTTACGTTGTTCGGGACTATTCACGTAAATTACGGGACGATAAGAATCACCACGATCTTGGAATTGTCCCATTGCGTCGGTTGGGTCAGTTTGATGCCAATAGATTTCAACTAATTTTTTATATGAAATGATGCTCGGATCAAAAGTAATTTTAACTGCTTCTGTGTGACCGGTAGTACCTGAAGCAACTTGCTCATAAGTTGGATTTGGGACATGACCACCTGTGTATCCAGATACAACGGAAATAATTCCTGGCATCTGATCAAATGGTTGGACCATGCACCAGAAACAACCACCGGCAAAAATTGCTGTTTCTTTTTTATCACTCATTAATAAAGACCTCTATTTCAGTTATTTGTATTATTCAACAAACTTTTTGTATTTGCCATATCCTTCTTCGTCCATCTTATCATAAGGGATGAACTTAAGAGCGGCAGAGTTAATACAGTAACGTAAACCACCCTTATCTTGCGGTCCATCTGGAAAGACGTGTCCTAGATGGGACTTAGAGTCTGCACCACGAACTTCTTGTCTAATCATACCAAAAGAAGTATCAGTATCATTTTTTAATTCGTCTTCACTAATTGGTTTAGTAAATGATGGCCAGCCACAACCAGCGTCATACTTATCAGCAGAACTAAATAATGGCTTACCATTTACAACATCAACATAGATTCCTTTTTTATAAAAATCATCATATTTGCCAGTAAATGCAGGTTCAGTTCCAGCATTTTGAGTTACGTTGTATTGCTCAGGTGTTAAGCGGTTTCTCAAATCATCTTTATTATTTTCAGCCATAATATAAACCTCCTATTTGTTTCTATATTTAATTTATATCTTATCCAATTAAATAGCAAACAATTTGTTTTAAACCAAAAAATCCACAATTAAGTGGATTTTTTATAACTATTCTTTTTCTAATGCATCAGTTAATGGGGGAACAACTTGCTTTTTTCTAGAAACGACTCCAGGCAAATTCATAATGTCATCATCATTGAATTTGTTATCAAAAGCTTGTTCGACCACACTCTTTGGTTCCCCAACAACAATTAGTTCTGAATTACTATCAAGAATGTTGGTTACAAGCACTAAGAATAAATCATAGCCCTTATCCTTAGATTCAGCCTTCATAGCTTTCTTAATATCATCAGCACGTTTGGTAATATCATCTAAATCGACAACGTTAATTTGGTCGATCCTGACATTCTTACCACCTAATGTAAATGACTTAGCATCTCCGTCAATAAGCTGTTGATCAGTTTTTGCGTCAACGTTAGTCCCGGCCTTAAGCATTTTAACGCCATAATCTTCGTAATCATCGATTCCGGCAATGTCAGCTAAAGCTTTGAGTGCATCGCGATCAAAATCAGTAGTAGTCGGTGATTTTAACAATAAAGTGTCAGAGATAATAGCTGACAACATTAAACCGGCTAATTTCTTGGGAATTTTAATACCCTCTTCTGAAAACATCTTAGTAATAATTGTACTGCAGCATCCATAAGGTGCAGCACGATAATACAAAGGTGCAGCAGTGTTAAAGCCATTAATTCGGTGATGATCAACAACATCAGTTACGGTTAATTGATCAATATCACTTACACTTTGTTGAGGTTCGTTGTGGTCGACTAGCATTACTTTATCAACTTCAGGTTTTGCACGTTCAATCACACGTGGTGCCTTAGTATCAAAGTAATCAAGCACATACTTAGTTTCAGCATTGGGATTGCCTAAAGCGACTGCTTCTACATCATACCCGTCTTGTTTCTTCAAATATGCGAGTGCCATTGCAGCCACAATTGCATCCGTATCCGGTACTTTATGTCCAAAAACTAGTTCTTTACTCATGATTCTCTCTCCTCTTTTTCCATATTTCCAAGAGTCTCTGACGATCTCTAACTTCTATATTAATACTACTTAAGTATACATCTTTAGCCTGCTCATATTCTCCTACAAAACCACTAAATTCGTCAAATAATTTATTTAACCGCGGAATACCATCTTTAGTATCACGATAGACGGCAACGGCTTGAAGAGAAAAATCAGGAATAATATCAGTATAATAAGTATTCTTTCGAGCCATTTTAGTTCGATCACGTGTCATCATAAAGGTCTTCGGTAGAATGGTATTTAACCCAGATGATAAAGCAAATTCTATGATTTGCACTGGTCTTGTAAAACATACTTCCATTTTTGGCATTTCATAGCGCTTGGCGCTGTAAATATTCTTTAAAAATTGATTAAAGTAATAACCATTGGGAAAGCCTACCATTGGCCCAACAACTTTTTTAAGATTGATTTTACTTCCAATTTTACTTTTATCATGATGAACATAGCACAAAGTATCGTGAGTAATCGGTTTAATGGCCATTCCCTTCCAATTATGCAATTTCTCGTTTGGTAGGTACATAATGGCTAAATCAATTCTTCCACTTTCAAGATCAGAGATTAATGTTTGTTGAGTCAACATGTACATTTCAATTCGCAAATCTGGATTCTTTTCATAGAAATATAGGGCAAAATTTTCAAATATTTCATCTTCAATTGCAGAAAGAATTCCAACCTTAATTGTTCCACGGATTGAGCTTGAATATGATTCAATTTCATCAGTAGCATTATCAAGGATTCCATATACTTCCTCGGTAGCATTTTTTAAAGTATAACCCGCATCAGTTAAATGAATTTGTTTACCAACAGAATAAAATAAGTTAGCATGGAGCTTATTTTCTAATTTTTTAATTTGTTGGGATAGTGCAGGCTGTGTAATTCCTAAAATACCCGCAGCTTTTGTATAGTTCAGCGATTCAGATAATTGTAAGAAATATACCAAAGCCTTGGATGAAAATAATGATTCCCTCTTAGATTCTCTCAAAACTAATACCTCGCACTAACATTTATTATTATATTGTGTATATTATCACGAAATCACTATATTTACTATAGCAAATTATCAACTTGAGATTGTTTTAAAGTGTCATGGGCAATTAAAATTGGAGTTCCAATCATCTTCGTATTCATTACGGACGACCCGTTTGATAAACGACCTGACGTACCATAGTCACCCAAGACCACTTCGTGTGAAGTCGCGTGATCAGTATAAATTTTAAGCGTTTCATCACTAGAATCAATTTTGATAAAATCAGCTAACAGATTACTTTTGGTTTTAAATTCCTTTAAGACTTTAATTCCTTTTCGTGCGCGGCTAGTCACTGGAATGTCGCTTACTCTCATCTTTTTAAAGTTCCCATTTTGGAAAACAACTCCAATTTCAGACTCATCATTTACAAATTGCATGTTAACGACGTGATCATCATCAGCTAAACTAATTGCCTTCACTCCTGTGGTCCTCGGACCATTCAACGAAACTTCCTGCAAGTCGTATCTAAGGGCCATTCCCTTTTCTGTCATCAATAAGACACTACCAGGATCTTCAACCCGATTGTATGAGACATTGACTACTTTTGATAGCGGTTCCTTCAATTTTTCATACATTGCAGCGCGACTTTTATAGGTACGACTGGGAAGTAATTTACTAAATTCAGTGCGCTTAATATGGCCAGCACTAGTTGTAATTACAAATTCACCATCTTGTTTACTTAGATCAGAGAAGTCATAAACCGCAATGATTTTTTCATTGGCATCAAGCCCATTCATTCTTGAGATATGTTCTCCCGTGTCTTTCCACTTAACGTCTTCGACTTCATAAACACGGCGATAAATCATATTACCCTTGTCAGTGAACATAAACAGCGAATCACGAGTGTTTAATTCATTTAGGTAAACGGCATGGTCATCGTCTTTTAAGCCGTTATCAGTGATCTCAGACGCATTAAATGAGCGAAGACTACTGCGTTTTAGATAACCATCATTACTTACCATTACCATTACATTTTCGTCCGGAAGCGTAACTTCCTCACTAACTTCCAGATTTTGAATTTTGTCTTCAATTTTAGTACGACGTGGATTACGGTAACGTTTTGCAATATCTCTAAGTTCGCTTCTTAAAACAGAGTCAAGTTCATCTGGACTTGCTAAAATAGTCTCATATTCAGCAATTTTAGCTGCCAAATCAGCGTTTTCTTTTTTTAATTCAGTAACATCTGTATTAGTTAAACGATACAATTGTAAGGCAACAATCGCATCCGCTTGTTTTTCGGAAAAATCGTATTCAGAAATTAAATTATTTCGTGCATCTTGTTTATCTTTACTAGCACGAATGGTTTTAATCACCTGGTCTAGGATTGATAATGCCTTAATCAAACCCAAGACAATGTGTTGTCGTGCATTGGCTTTATCTAAATTAAATTTAGTTCTTTTAGATATAACATCGCGTTGATAATCCAAGTAAGCAACTAAGATTTCTTTTAGAGAAAGCCTTTTTGGTGCCATATTGCTAATAGCAACGACATTAAAATTATACGAAATTTGCAGGTCAGTATTTTTGAACAAGTAATTTAAGATACTAGTACTATCAACGTCCCGTTTCAATTCAATTGCAATCGTCAATCCTTCGCGATCTGATTCGTCTCTTACTTCGGCAATTCCATCGATTTTTTTGTTGATCCTAACTTCGTCAATTTGTTTGACTAATTGAGCCTTATTAACTTCATAAGGAATTTCGGTTATCTTGATCATCTGTTTATTTCCACGTAATGCTTCGATTGAAGTTTTAGAACGGATCATGATGCGTCCCTTACCAGTTTCGTAGGCCTGTTTAATTCCGTCAAGTCCCTGAATGATTCCGCCAGTTGGAAAGTCTGGTCCTTTAACGTACTTCATCAGACTATCAAGTGTGGCATTTGGATGCTTTTGTAGATAAATTAATGCATCAATTACTTCACCGAGATTGTGTGGTGGGATTTCGGTGGCATATCCCGCTGAAATTCCAGTAGCACCATTTACTAGTAAGTTAGGAAATCTAGAAGGAAGAACGACAGGTTCATACTCCGTATCATCAAAGTTTAAAACCCAATCAACGGTATCCTTATCGATATCCCGCAACATTTCATCTGATATTTTACTTAAGCGAGCTTCTGTGTAACGCATGGCTGCTGGAGGGTCACCATCCATTGAACCATTGTTTCCGTGCATCTCAATCAACGGTTCCCGTAGTTTCCAGTCTTGACTCATACGAACCATAGCTTCATAGATTGAACTATCGCCATGAGGATGAAAATTACCCATGACGTTACCAACTGATTTAGCTGCTTTTCTAAATCCTTTAGAAGAAGTATTGCCATCCTTATTCATGGCATACAAAATCCGTCTTTGAACGGGTTTAAGTCCATCACGGACGTCTGGCAATGCTCGCTCTTGAATAATTGATTTAGAATAACGACTAAACCGTTCGTCCATAACTTCTGAAAGAGTTAAATCTTTAATTTTAGATCTATGTGCCATTTCATCACCTCCAAGCTAATTTTTCTCAGTATTATCTAAAATACTTCCGTCTTCTTCGAGATTAAATTGAACGTTATTTTCAATCCATTTTCGACGTGGTTCTACTTTATTACCCATTAAAGTTGATACTTGTCGTTCTGCATCAGCTGCATCATCGATTCGAACTCGAATTAAAGTCCTTTTGGCAGGATCCATCGTAGTTTCCCATAATTGATCCGCGTTCATCTCGCCCAAACCTTTGAAACGCTGTAACGAATATCCTGATTTAAAATCTTTAATGTCTTGATCACGTTCTTCATTGGTCCAAGCATATTCTACTTTGGATCTCTTCCCCTTACCATGTTGCAATTTATAAAGTGGCGGTAATGCAATATATACCTTACCTGCTTCAATCATTGGCCGCATGTATTTATAGAAGAAAGTTAAAAGGAGGATCTGAATGTGGGCACCATCATCGTCCGCATCTGTCATGATAATAATTTTGTCATAATTTGATTCCTCGATCTTAAAATCAGTTCCTACACCCGCTCCTACTGTGTAGATAATCGTACTAATTTCCTCATTTTTCATAATATCGGGAAGTTTAGCACGTTCAGTGTTTAGAACCTTCCCACGTAACGGTAAAATTGCTTGATGCTTTCGATCTCGTCCTTGCTTAGCGGAGCCTCCGGCCGAATCTCCTTCAACTAGAAATAATTCGTTTTCACTCGTATCTTTTGACTGAGCTGGGGTCAGTTTCCCAGAAAGGAGTCGTTCTCGTTTCTTTTTCTTTTTACCGTGTCGACTTTCTTCCCGAGCCTTTTTAGCAGCCTCACGCGCTGTGCGCGCATTGGTGGCCTTTTTAATCAAAGTTTTAGCAAAGTCACTATTTTCCATGAGGTAATAAAGTAATTGTTCTGAAACAACACTATCAACAACTGACCTTGCAATCGGGGTTCCCAACTTTTCTTTAGTTTGACCCTCAAATTGGAGCAGTTCTTCAGGTACTTTTAACGCTACGACAGCAGTTAACCCCTCACGAACATCGTTTCCCTCCAGGTTCTTGTCTTTATCTTTTAATAAATCAACTTTTCTAGCGTATTCATTGAAGGACTTGGTCCATGCACTCCTAAAGCCGGCTTCATGACTCCCACCGTCCTTAGTTCTCACATTGTTAACAAATGAAAGCATATTTTCGGTATAGCCGTCATTGTATTGAGCAGCAACTTCAACTTCGATGCCATCTTTTTTACCATCGAAATACATAACTTTCCCAAGGGTACTTTTACCCTCGTTTAAATAATCAACAAATTCTTTGATGCCATCTTTGAACTGGAACTCATCTTCACGAATCTTTCCGGGTCTTTCATCTTTAAGCGTTATTTTAACGCCCTTCAGCAAAAAGGCAGACTCACGAAGCCGTTCTGCCAAGATATCATAATTATAAGTTGTAGTAGTAAAGATGTCCGGATCAGGTTTAAATGTGACAGTCGTTCCGGTATGTTTATTGGTTTTTCCAATTTTTTTTAGGGTTCCAACAGGATGCCCACCATTTTTAAAATCTTCTTGATAAAGAGTACCATTACGGACAATTTGAACCGTTAAATGAGTTGAAAGTGCATTAACAACACTTGACCCAACTCCGTGCAATCCCCCAGAAGTTTTATATCCTCCTTGGCCAAATTTCCCACCAGCATGAAGAACCGTTAAAATTACTTCAGGAGTTGGTTTTCCAGAAGAATGCATTCCAGTTGGCATACCACGCCCATGATCAACCACTGTGATACTATCATCTTCGTGAATGGTAACGTTGATTTCATCACCATAGCCAGCTAATGCTTCATCGACTGCATTGTCAACAATTTCGTAAACTAAATGGTGCAATCCCTTTGAATCAGTAGAACCTATGTACATACCAGGTCGTTTTCGAACTGCTTCTAAACCATGTAAAACTTGAATTGAAGAGTCATCATACTCTTGCTTTTTTGCCTGTGTCATTAGGAAAGACTCCTTCTTTTAGTCATCGTTTTTAATAATAACCTATTTAAACTTGATTGCAAAGACGTTTTAAAGTTAGCTCATTTTTCCAAACTAAATTTTAAAATCATCTTTTTAATGATAGAATAAACTTTTGGGACTTATATATTACATTAATAATACGGAGGAAGATATGGTTAAATTTATTATTCTCCTAATCTTTGCTTATTTATTGGGATCAATTCCCAACGGAATTTGGATTGGCAAAGTATTTTTTCATATCGACATTAGACGACATGGCTCCAAAAATATTGGAGCTACCAACACTTATCGGGTACTAGGATGGTTTGCAGGAACCATTGTGATGATTCTTGATATTGCTAAGGGCGCCATTGCTACTTGGTTACCAATGCAGTTTGGAATCCATTCATGGTACCCACTCATTTTTGGACTGGCAGCGATCTTAGGCCATACTTATTCAATTTTTGATCATTTTCGTGGTGGTAAGGCAGTTGCAACTAGTGCCGGGATGCTTTGGGCATATAACTTCGTCTTTTTCTGCATTGCGGCCGGAACTTGGATTATCTGTATCTTTGTTACTAGTATGGTAAGTCTTGCTAGTATGCTAGGCTTTACCATTATTGTTATTGCATCATTATTTGAAAACGATCCAGCACTGACAATTCTAGCAATTTGTTTAACAATATTTACTTTCTATCGCCACCGTAACAACATCATTAAGATTATTCATGGAGATGAAAATCTCGTTCCGTTTGGTCTTTATTACTGGTACTTAAAATACGTAAAGAAATCCATTCCTTCAAAAAAACAGCATAAATAAGGGGCACTCAACGAGTGTCCCTTATTTAATTTAATCTTATTTAGAAGAAAGTAATATCAAAATCAGCATTTAAGCTTTCGTTCGGGTCAAGTTTACTTATATCGGCCTTATCTTTTAAAAATCCAGTACTGCCTTCCTCATCAGCAATTCCCCACCATGGTTCTAAACACACAAAGGGAGCATTTTTAGGATAAGTTGACCAGATACCAATGTACTTACAGTCGTAAGCAGTCAAAGCGACTCCATGCTCGGTGACATCTGATTGGAGCATAACGGTAGTTTGCTCATTATCAGATACATCAAGCACCTTTGCATCATGAATAAATAGGTTACGATTTAACTGTAGTGGATTGTTCAGCGTTTTTTCAATTGGATGTTTAATATTACTGTATCCATTCTGATCAATTCTAACAGTTTTATAGTCATGCTTTGGAGCAATCGAGACCGAATAATCATCAAATGTTTCTTTCTTAGGAAACAATGGGACGTTGAATCCTGGATGAGCTCCTAATGAGAAATACATTGGATCTGGATTGATATTTTCTACTACCATTTCAACCGCAATGGTGTGTTCATCTAGCTCATAGTGAATAGATAAATTAAAGTTAAAGGGATAAATCTTTCTAGTAGCCGCACTCGAATGCAACATAAAATTGACTTCGGTTTGGTTGTGAGATTCGATCTCAAACTCACTATCTCTAGCAAAACCATGCTGATACATATGATAACTGTTTCCATCGTAAATATAATCATCATCTTGAAGTCGACCAACGATTGGAAACAAGATCGGTGCATGACGCTTCCAGTACTTTTTATTAGCACCCCAAATATATTCAGTACCGCTTTGATCCTTAACCGAAACAATCTCAGCACCTTTTTGATTAATTCGAACCGTTAAGTAATCATTTTTTAGTGTAACTGGCAATTTAATCCCTCCCTTTCTTTATATATTATTTCACAAAATGTAGAAACTATAAAATATATCGTGCTATATTTTCATCAGCCGCAAGATTACCAACTTTGTCTTCAACGTATTGTTGGTTAATCGTAATATCACCCATATGCATATCTGGTCCTTCATACAAAATATCTTCAAGTAATTTTTCTAGAATTGTGTGAAGCCGTCTAGCCCCGATATTATCAGTATCATGGTTAACAGAATATGCAATATCAGCAATTTTTTCAATTGCTTCCTTAGTAAAAGTTACTTTAATATTATCCGTCCCAATTAATGCTACATATTGCTTAATTAATGCATCACTCGGTTCAGTTAAAATTTTAACAAAGTCATTCTTACTTAGATCATTTAATTCTACTCGAATTGGAAATCGACCTTGCAGTTCAGGAATTAAATCTGAAGGCTTACTATCAGCAAAAGCACCGGAACCGATAAACAAGATGTGATTGGTATTTATGACTCCATACTTAGTATTTACATTTACACCTTCAACGATTGGTAAAATGTCTCGTTGAACACCTTCTCTTGACACTTCTCCACGAGTTTGTTTGTTTCCACCAGTCAATTTATCAATTTCATCTATAAAAATAATCCCGGTATTTTCGGCACGTTTAATTGCTGAGCCATTCACTTTGGCATCGTCAATTAGTGTTTCTGATTCTTGATTGATTAATGCTTCACGAGCTTCTTTTAACGGAAGGACTCTTTCAACTTGCTTCTTTGGCAGCATACTCTCTAATCCCTGCAAGTTAATTCCCATTTGTTCCATTTTGCTGTTGTCCGCGTTTAGTGCAGTTGCTGGGTCATCAATGGAGATTTTAACTTCATGGTCCTCTAACTCGCCGTTTTCAATTTGATTTAAAATTTGATCGGCATCATTTTTAATTTTATTCTTTTCGTCATTATCCATGAAGGGATCTTTTTGAGTTAACCAAGATAGATCAATTGGCTTACCCTTCTTAAACGCCTTATTAAACTCTTTGACCGTATCTTCTAATTTTTTATCGTTATTTGCGATTGCTTCTGGATCATCTACGTGGTTTTCTTCGCGTGAAATGATCTCAGCCAAGTCCTTATTCGCTTTCTTTTCAGCTTCACGTCTAACGTTTTTAAACTCAATTTTCTTTTCCATTTGAACTGAGCTCTCAACTAAATCACGAACCATTGAATTAACATCTCCACCAACGTATCCAACTTCAGTGAATTTGGTTGCTTCTACTTTGACAAATGGAGCGTCTACAATCTTAGCCAAACGACGTGCAATTTCTGTCTTACCAACTCCAGTGGGACCGATCATCAATAAGTTTTTAGGAGTAATGTCCTCTTGCATCTGTGGGCTTAATTGAAGACGACGGTAACGATTACGCAACGCGATTGCTACAGACTTCTTAGCATCGTCCTGTCCAACAATATAATTATCTAATTGGGAAACAATTTCTTTTGGTGTCATTTGTTCTTCTTTTGTCATTAATTAATACCTCGGTTTATAGTTCTTCAGAAATTACATTGTGATTAGTAAAAATATCAATGTCAGCAGCGATGTTAATAGCAGCTTTGGCAATTTCTTCAGCTGACATTTCAGGCGCCTTATGTTTCATTGCAGTGGCTGCTGCTAATGCAAAATTACCACCAGATCCAATTGCTAAAATATCATCATCTGGCTCAATTACTTCTCCTGAACCAGATACTAAAAGCAAATTATCATGATCGGCAACAATTAGCATGGCCTCAAGTTTTTGTAACTGTTGATCGCCGCGCCATTCTTGAGCTAATTTTACTGAAGCTCTTTTTAAGTTGCCGCTATATTCTTTCAACTTTTTTTCAAACTTTTCTTCTAGGTTAAATGCATCAGAAACACTTCCAGCAAAACCGACTCCAACTTTCCCATCAAAGATCCGACGGATTTTATGTGCGGTTCCCTTCATGATAACTTTTTCTCCCATAGTAACTTGACCGTCACCAGCTAGTGCAACGTGACCATTATGTCTGATGGCGCAAATTGTGGTAGCTTCAAATTTTACTGTCATAATTAAATTCCCTTCAAAAGTTAGTTTGGATTATCTTCATCAGGACGCTTAAAGAACTTCTGGTAGTTCTTAAGTAGTCCTTCTTTAGTAACATGAGTATAAATTTGGGTTGTAGATAAATCAGAATGACCAAGTAATTCCTGAACAGTTCTAAGATCAGCTCCATTATTCAACATTTGAGTGGCAAATGTATGACGAAGCATGTGAGGATGAATTGAACTATTAAGACCACTTCTTTTCATAATTCCATCTAAAATGTATTCAATACCGCGGCTTGACAGTTTATCACCATGCTGATTGATAAATAAGTAAAGATGGTCTTTATGATATTTACGCATAATTGGCGTTCGGCATTTCTCCATATATCGTAAAATAGCACTTTTAGCATACCTTCCAAATGGCAGATAACGTTCCTTGTTTCCCTTACCTAAAACAAGCATGATTCGATTATCAAAATCAATGTCGTTAATATCAAGATTGGAGCACTCACTGACTCTCATTCCCGTCCCGTATAGAACCTCGAGAATGGCACTGTCACGAGTAGCAATTCGTTTGTCTTGATTACTTGCGGCTGTTTTAAAAAGAATTTCTAATTCTTTTTGATAAAAGAATCTTGGTAAATGCTTATTATGCTTTTTTATGTGAACATATTCAAACGGATTGTCCAAAATTAGTTCATTGTTTAGCAAAAAATTAAAAAAAGACCTTAATGAAGAAATTTTACGAGCGATGGTGCTATTCTCATCTCCTCTATCGTGCAAAGTACCTAAGAAAACTTCAACGTCAAAATTGTCGATATTTTTAAAGCTTTTAGTGTTTCCTGACGTCTGTAGAAATACATTAAATTCCTCAAGATCATCTTCGTAAGCTTTAGCCGTGTCTTTTGAATATTGACGTTCGTTTACAATATATTTTACGAATAGTTCGATTAGTTTTTTGTTTTGCATTTGTTTTTCCTAAGTTAAAGTAACTTTTTACATTTTACCTTATAAATAAAACCGTTCCGAGGAACAGCTATTTTAATTATTTCTGAATATCTTCTTTATAATCGCCGTTTGGACAAATAACTTGCATGCCACCACGAACCTTTTTTTCAACCAAGAAATGACCACACTTTGGACAATCTCGTCCAATTGGCTTATCCCATGAAACAAAGTCACATTCAGGATAACGTGAACATCCATAAAACAAACGATTCTTTTTTGTTTTACGTTCAATAACTTGGCCTTTCTTACACTTCGGACAAGTTACCCCAATTTCTTTGACAATTGCTTGAGTATTGCGGCAATCAGGAAAGCGTGAACAAGCGTAAAACTTGCCATACTTACCCATCTTTACGACCATAGGCGCACCACATATCTCACAGTTAAATCCGGCTAATTCATCCTTAATTTGAACATCTTCCATAAGCTGTTCCGCATGATCCACTTCTTTTGAAAATGGTTGATAGAAGTGATCTACAACTTCAACCCATTTTTCTTTAGCTTCTTCGATCTCATCCAATTTTCCTTCGACATCAGCCGTGAAATCAACGTTGACAATGTCAGGAAAGTACTCTTCAATAATTTTATTTACAATCTCACCGAGTTCGGTTGGTTCAAATCGTTTTCCAACTAGTTTAACGTAATAACGTTTTTGAATTGTACCTAATGTTGGCGAATAGGTAGATGGACGTCCCACTCCATTCTCTTCTAAAGTTTTAATCAGATTGGCTTCAGTGTATCGAGCTGGTGGTTGAGTAAAGTGTTGGTCTGGATTATTTTTAGATAATTTAACGGTGTCACCACTATTTAAATCAGGCAAGATATTATCTTTCTCTTTCCCATTTGAATAGACTTTCAAAAAACCTTCAAATTTCATCTTTGAGCCGTTAGCACGATACGTTACACCATTTTGTTCAATGGTTACTGTTTCAGTATCCATAATTGCTGGAGTCATTTGACTAGCTACAAATCGTGACCAAATTAAATTGTAAAGTTTATATTGATCCTTAGTAAGATATTGTTTAATGTTTGCAGGAGTCCGATAAACAGATGTAGGTCGGACTGCTTCGTGCGCATCCTGAGCGCCTTCTGGCATTTTCCCCTTAATTGGTTTATTAGCAGAGTATTCTGCCCCATACTTTTCATGAAGAAAGGTAGCTGCCTCATGCTTAGCAATTGATGAGATTCTTGTTGAATCAGTTCTCATATAAGTAATGAGACCCTGGCTTCCTTCTTTGCCAATATTAATTCCCTCATAAAGTTGCTGGGCAGCCATCATTGTTCGTCCAGTCTTAAAATTTAATTTCCGGTTGGCGTCTTGTTGAAGAGTACTGGTTGTGAATGGTGCGTTTGGTTGTCTCCGTCGTTCTTTTTTAGTGACTTTTGTAATATCAAAATCAGCTTTTGGATCAATTTGTTTTAAAACTTTTTGCACATCATCATTATTCGCAAGTTTCGCTTTCTTGCCATTAAGACCGTAGAAACTAGCTTTAAACTTTGAACGCCCAGACTTAAATTCAGAATCAATTGTCCAGTATTCTTCTGGCTCAAATTTTCTAATTTGACGTTCCCGATCAATCACTAACCACAATGCCACTGACTGCACCCGTCCGGCACTTAAGCCCTTTTTTACTTTTTTCCAAAGCAGTGGAGAAATCGAATATCCCACTAATCGATCCAAAACCCGACGTGCTTGTTGAGCATCCACGAGATTCATATCGATCGTTCTTGGATGTTTAAAAGCATCCTTAACGGTATCCTTGGTAATTTCGTTAAAGACCACCCGATTTTGATCATTAACGTCAAGATTCAACACGTGGGAAACATGCCAGGCAATTGCCTCACCCTCACGATCAGGGTCAGATGCTAAGTAAATCATCTTCGACTTCTTAGCCTCTGACTTTAGCATTTTAATTACGTCACCTTTCCCCCTAATTGAAATGTAGTCAGGTTTAAAATCGTCTTCAATGTCCACGCCCATCCTACTCTTAGGGAGATCACGAACGTGTCCTTTACTTGCTACGACCTTATAGGTACTTCCCAGATACTTTTGAATCGTCTTTGCCTTAGCTGGCGATTCGACAATCACTAACTTTTTCTTTCTTGAACTTGCTTTACGTTTTTTTGTTTTAGTTGTTTTCTTTGTTTTTGCTACAGAAGTTGTGGCCATTAAAATTATCCTCGTTATTTTTTCTTCATTAATACATGATAATTTCCGTTTAAATTTCTTCCATATCATATTGCAGTTTTAAAGACCTGTCAAACTAAAGAATCCTCCAAAACATCATTATCACTCAAACAAGGACGTGCTCCAGAAGCAATTAGTTGATTACAACCCTTAGAAAGTGGAGAAGTAATATTACCTGGTATGGCAAGGACATCCCGATTTTCGGTCAAAGCCAAACTAGCAGTAATTAAACTTCCTGACCTTTGCTTTGCCTCAACAACAATTAATTTTTCGCAAAGACCAGCAATAATGCGATTTCGTTCCACAAAATGATATTTTAAGGGCCTACTTCCTAATGGATACTCACTGATAACCAGGTTGGTTCTCATCAAATTATCCTGAAGCTGCGTACATTCAGCGGGATAAAAACGGTCGAGGCCTGTTCCAATCACCGCAATTGTACTGCCATCATGTGCTAAAGCACACTGATGACTCAAACAATCAACTCCCTTAGCTAAGCCAGATACAATCGTAAACTTTTTAAGTACTGGACGCGTAATAATATCCTTAATTGCTGCGAATGAATAACTCGTACACTGTCGTGCTCCTACCACAGAAATCGAACGTGTCGTAAGTAACGACACGTCACCCACATAAAAAAGCACAATTGGCGCGCAATAAATATCAGCAAGTTGTTCAGGATAACCATCATCAAGAATGGTTATCCAATGACACTTTTGGTTCAAACGAAAAGATCGCTCTAACTCACTACTTAAAAATGAATTCTTAAACTTCGTTGTCTGCAAATGATGACGTTTTAATAGATTGATTAATTCACCTTCAACCTCAGATAAAGACATGTTTTCAACTGAAGTCCCCTTAACCCACCGTGCAAGAATTGCTTCGCCTTTAATCCCAATCCCACGACATAACTTGATTCTAAGCAATAATTTCCGTTTATCCATTTTCTACCTCCTGGTTTGTCTATGGATAAATACGTAAATTAATGATTGATTGTTTTTAATACTGGTGAAAAAGTCTTGCGATGAATTGGGGTCGGACCAAGTTTATCTAAAGCCCGTAAATGTTCTTTGGTTCCATAACCCGCATTTCGTTCGAATCCATATCCGGGATACTTACGAGCGTATTCATTCATTAAATCGTCTCGAAAAACCTTAGCAAGGATACTAGCAGCAGAAACACTAACTGATTTTGAGTCTCCCTTAATCAACCTAGTCTGCGGAATACTGTCATCAATTGTCATGGCGTCCACAATAATATGACCTGGCTGTGGATCTAACTTACTAATTACGTTTTTCATGGCAATTCTAGTTGCTTCATAAATATTGATTTGATCAATCATCTGACTTGAAACCGCAAAATAGTTGTAAGCAATCGCTTCCTTTTTGATTTTTGGAACTAGTTCTCGTCTTTTTTCATCACTTAATTTTTTGGAATCATTGACGTCAATAAGATCAAAGTCAACTGGTAAAATTGCCGCACCAGCGACTACTGGACCAGCAAGCGGCCCTCTGCCCACTTCATCAACGCCAGCAATATACTTCACCCCGCGTTGCCATATTTCTTTTTCATATTTAAATCTGGTTAAAAAATCACGTTTTTTCTCGGTCTGGGTATTAATTCGCTTCAACGTTCTCTTAATAATTCTTTGAACTCCAATTCGTGGATCATCACCAAAGCGGACAAAAAGCGGATCACTAACATTATCAACGTTAGCAAACCGCTCAGAAATTTCTCTAATCGTCATTACCATACTCATTTCTTTCCACCAGTTCAAGGGAATCTAACGTAAAACGTCCTAATTTTCCCTTTTGAACATCATTAATAATCCTGACGCTGGCTCGGTCGTAATCGTCTTTCATTCCAATCTTTTCAGTAATTTTAAGTAATAACTCAACATCACTTAGGTTTAAATCGAACGGACCCAAATGATAACGTTTCAAGATCTCGTCGCTATGGTGACTACGAAAAAAATGAAGCGCAAATAAAGCAATATCATCAGGATGATAAATACTCTCCTTAATTGCTCCCGTTAACGCTAATTTATCAGCAATCTCTTGATTTTGAAACTTTGGCCACAATATTCCGGGAGTATCCAATAATTCCATCGTTTTACTGGAGGTTAACCATTGTTGACCCTTAGTTACTCCCGGACGATTGCCAACCGCTGCTGATCTCTTACTAACTAACTGGTTCAACAAAGTTGACTTACCAACGTTCGGAACCCCAACACAGACAGCCTTAATGATGTCTTTTTTTAATCCCTTTGCTTGCGATTGCTCTAACTTATCCTTCAGAACTTTCCGAGCAGCAGTCTCAATCTTATTTCTTACTCCACGTGATTTTGAATCGATTGAGATGGCCGATAATCCCGTACTATTAAAGTAATCTAACCATTCTTTAGTCATCTTTGGATCAGCTAAATCAGATTTAGTTAAAATAAACAAGCGTGGTTTACTACCTGATACTCGCTTAATCTCTGGATTAATCGATGAATACGGAATCCTTGCATCAACCAATTCAAAAATAATATCAACAACGTGGACATTTTCCTCAAACTGACGAATAGCTTTCGCCATGTGTCCAGGAAACCATTGTATATTACTTCCCATTTACTGCTCCTTTATCGTTAATCGAGGTAGGCAAGATACTCTTTCCATGCATCATCAAAAATTGTCATGGATGGTAAATAACCAGCATTTTCCTCCAAGTACTTAGAAAGCCTTTCAAAATTATCCTCTTGCTTTGGAAATAATTGATCAAAGAACGCATTATTAGCAAACTCCGCAATCGGATCGGAACTCCCTGGATGTCTTCTAGTCATTAAAAATTCATAAAAACTTTTTCTCAATTTCTTACCTCTTATTTCTTACGCTTAAATATCTCAAAAGTATGCGAATAAACATTATGTTCATCAACTTTTCCAGAAATCTTCTTTTCTAATTCAAATTGAGAATAATCAATATCAATCATTTTAACATCCCCATCAAAATCATGATTGATACTAGTGCGATACAGATAATCAACAAACGGCAACAAATCTTCAAATACAGACGTTCCACCAACCACAAAAATCATTTCATTAGGGTATCTTTTTGCATACTTCAAAAATTCATCAACCGTTTTAAAGGTCACAACCCCACTCGGAAAATCACTCTGCGGGCGGTGAGTCAAAACCAAATTTTTGCGTCTTGGTAATGGTCTTTTAAAACTATCATACGTGGTTCTACCAGCTAGAATTTGATGATCGATCGTATTACGTTTAAAAAATTGCATGTCATCCGGCAAGTGCCAGGGTAATTTACCATCTTTTCCAATGACATGTCCATTTGATTCTGCCCAAATATAAGCTAACATAATAATCTCCTATACTGCCACTGACGCTTTAATTGGCTTGTCGTGGTGATAATCAACCACCTTAATATCATCCATATCATAATCAAAAATACTTTCCTTATCGGGATTTAGCCATAGACGTGGAGCTGGGTGTGGCTTTCTCGTTAACTGCTCTTTGACTTGATCAATGTGATTACTGTAAATATGAGCATCACCCAACGTATGGACAAAGTCACCAGGAATTAATCCGACCTCTTTGGCAATTAAACTAGTAAGTAAAGCATAACTTGCGATATTAAATGGAACTCCTAAAAAAATATCACCACTACGCTGATACAGTTGACAACTTAACTTGCCATCGTTTACGTAAAACTGAAACATTACATGACAAGGTGGAAGAGCCATACTAGGAATATCTTCTGGATTCCAAGCACTCACAATCATTCTTCTGGAATCAGGATTAGTTTTAATGGTACTAATAACATTTTTAATCTGGTCAATCGCCTTACCATTGCTCGTTTTCCAGTTACGCCATTGACTCCCATAAACTAGGCCTAGATCGCCATATTTTTTGGCAAAATCATCGTCATTTAAAACCTGCTCACAAAATATTTTTTTCTGCTTTTGGTATTCTTCATTAAATTCGGGATCACTTTGTGAACGCAAACCAAAATTAGTCATATCGGGTCCATGATATTCGTCAGAATTAATCCATTTTTCAAACGCCCATTCGTCCCAAATATGATTATTATGTTTCAGTAAATAACGAATGTTAGTATCACCCCGCAAAAACCAGAGTAATTCTGACTTAATCAACCGAAAAGGAACTGCCTTAGTGGTTAAAAGCGGAAAGCCATCCTGTAAGTTAAAACGCATTTGATACCCAAACGTACTAATGGTTCCGGTACCAGTTCGATCTGACTTTTTATGACCATTCTCTAAAACGTAACGTTCTAGATTTAAATATGCATCCTCTAACATTTTAATCTCTTCCTTTTTTAATAAAAACAACTACTCATCAACGTACTGGCTCAAATATTCCCATCGGTTCATTAATTGATCCGATTTCTGATTTAATTCATCAAGATTTCGTTGTAACTCTGCTAACTTATCGTAATCCGAACTATTTTCTTGCATCTGTTTTTTTACATCTTTAGTCTGTCGATCTAAAGAATTAATCTTGCCATCGATCTTATCCCACTCAATTCTTTCAGCATACGTTAACTTGGTTTTCGATTTCGTGCTTTTTTTCTCGGAAGTGCTATCTTTAGCTTCATCTAATCGGCTATTGGTTTGGTTCTTACTATCATGATGAACCTGTTTCCTTTGCATTTTCATTTTTTGTAGATAATCAGTAAATTGACCAGTATAACGCTCAATCTTAGCATTCCCATCAAAAATCAATAATCGATCAGCCACTTTATCAAGAAAGTAACGGTCATGAGATACTGTAATCGTTGTTCCATTAAAGTGCTTGATGTAATCCTCTAAAACCGTTAAGGTCCCAATATCGAGATTGTTAGTTGGCTCATCAAGAAGCAGCACGTTTGGTTGCTCCATCAATAATTTCAGTAAATAAAGGCGTCTTTTTTCTCCGCCTGAAAGCTTGCGGATCAAAGTTCCATGCATAAATTTAGGAAAAAGGAACTGTTCTAATAGATTGGTAACGCTGACCTTATTTCCATCCTTATCAACCACATTTTCACCGATATCAGTTAAATAACTAATAACACGTTTGTCTTCCGGGATTTTCTCCATTTTTTGTGTATAATATGCCATTTTGACGGTTTCACCAATATCAATGGTGCCGGACTGAAGTGGAAGCTTTCCAGCAATTGCATTTAAAAAGCTTGACTTTCCAGCGCCATTTTCACCACTAATTCCGATTCGTTCACCGTTCTGAATTAACATGCTGAAATCTCTTAGAATTGGCTTGTGAGCAATTGTTAAATTAGCGTGTTTAATGTCAATCACTTTTTTACCAAGCCGTTTTTGCCCCATTGTAATATCAACATCTTCATCGATTGGATTGCCCTGATCAACATCAGCTTTTAAATCGTTAAATCGGTTAATGCGTGCTTGTTGCTTAGTGGAACGAGCTTTAGCGCCTTTTTTCATCCACTTTAACTCTTGTTTGTAAAGCCGTTGCTGCTTATGAGAGGCAGCCTCTTGCTCTTCATCAAGTTCAGCTTTCCTCTGGACATAATCTTGATAATTACCGGGATACTTATAAAGTTTACCAAATGATAATTCCCATATTTGATTAGCAATTTGATCCAAAAAATAACGATCATGGGTAACAAATACTAAAGCTCCCTTGTATTTACTCAAAAATCGTTCCAACCAGTCAATCGAGTCAAAATCCAAGTGATTGGTAGGTTCATCTAATAAAAGTAAATCAGGTGACTGAATTAAAACCTGAGCTAATCCAACTCGTTTCTGCTGGCCACCCGACATGCTTCCCACCTTTTGATCTAAATCGGTAATTTTCAGTTGATTAAGGATGTTTTTAACGTCCACTTCCGCCGTCCAGGCATCCTCTTCATTCATTTTTGCTTCTGCATTCTCAAACTTTTTTTCAAAATCTGAATTTTCCGGATGCTTAGAGTAATTTTTAAGTGCATGTTCATAGGATCTGATGATTTTAAAAATCTTTTGATCACCAGCAAAAACAGCGTCAATAACGGTTAGGTTTTCATCTAAATCTGGAACCTGCTTTAGGTATCCAATTGTGTATGACTTAGAAGTGGTAATTGTCCCATTAACATCATGATCAATTCCAGAAATAGTATTTAAAAGGGAGGATTTACCACTTCCATTCGTTCCAATTAATCCAATTCGCTCATGTTCATTGATAATAAAGTCAAGATTTTTAAATAAAGTCTTTTCACCATACGTCTTCGTCAAGTTTTCTGCTTTTAATGTTTGCACAATATCTGCTCCAATTATTTTTAATCATTATTTATTTGCTTCGATGCAGAAAGTAGTGAATCTGAATCATTTTTAATTTGGCCACTTATAACGGAACGTTCCAGTTGATTAAGAACATTTCCTAATAATGGACCTGGTTTAAAACCTCTATCAATCAACATTTTACCGTTAATTTTTAGTTCACTTTTACTTTTAATCGGAAGGCGATCATATTCATTTTCTATTTGGTCAATATTGACTACCTTACCTAAGGTCATGGCTACTTGACATGCGTTATCAAGATTGATGCGACCAACTTTATACGACGTTACTGGATCTAAAACATCACTTACAATCTTGTAAGTTGCTTTAACCGTTAGTTTAACGTTCTCGGTTAACCTATTTGATCCCTTCCAACTCTTCATCAGATGTCCAATCTGTTCACTATTTAATTCGCACTGACATGCAATTAAGGACCAAACCTGAACTTCATTATTAATGTATTCTGAAATGGAACGTGACCCTAACCTAGCTATTTCAGAAACATAATCACCCAAGACGGGAACATACTTAATTAAATTCGTTTGGATCATCTGTTTAAGCCCCCTGCCAGGAGCCATCCCTAGCATCATCTTTACAAATTCCACGTTAATTCGTTCCACAGCAATCTTTTTTAATAGATAACTATGTTTACTAATCGCATTAAAAGTGTTCTTTTCAATTGCAAAATTCAGTTTACTAGCAAAGCGAACAGCACGCATCATTCGTAAAGCATCCTCATTAAAACGTTGTTCTGGATCTCCAACAGCCTTAATTAGATGATTTCTTAAATCATTTAAGCCACCAAACAAGTCAATGATTTCACCATTTTCTTTCATGGCAAGCGCATTGATAGTAAAATCACGACGCTTTAAATCATCTTCAAGTGATCGAACAAAGGTAACTTGATCGGGACGCCGATAATCTTGGTATCCTGATTCAGTCCGAAACGTCGTGATTTCATAAGATCGACCATCGTGCACCACCGTGACGGTTCCGTGTTCAATCCCAGTATCAATTGTCTTCTTGAAAATGGTTTTAATTTCTTCAGGATACGCACTACTTGCGATATCAACGTCATGAATTGGTGCATGCAAAATAGTGTCACGGACTGATCCGCCAACAAAATAAGCTTGAAATCCCGCTTCTTCAATTGTCTGAAGAACCCTTCTAGCATCATCAAATTCACTTGGTAAGTTGTCTATTTTCATGATCCACACACCTTCACTGATTTCATTCTACCAAAATTATCATATAAAAGTTAGGCTTGTGTCTGGTTCTTGTGTTATGATTAAGTTAAAGTAACTTATTACAGGAGACAAATCATGAGTAACAATTATCCATATCAAGATCATTTTGAACGTTATCTAAGAAAAAAAGAACTCTCAAATGTAACCATTCGAGAGTATTCCAAAACCTTATCGGATCTTTTTAATTATTTATCTAATTTTAACGTGGGATACCAAGCGGATCACCGAGTTAGTCAAATCTTTGATCGAGACATCGAGCAATATCTAGATATGATCATTTCTAAGCGTAATAACGGAAACAATACCTATAACAAGGTTTTATCTCAGATCAACGTCTATTTTAAATTCTTATTTAACAACCACCTTAATACCCATCTTCCTACAATTAACATTAAAAGTAAGGAAAAAAACGAACATAATTCATACATTACCAAGTGGATCTATTCTTTACCAACTATCCTCGAAGATCCTGAGGTTCACTACTACACTAGAATGACGCTGTTACTTATCAGTAAGGGATACCAATCTTCAGAGTTTCTCTTACCTGGCTTTTATCATGAATTAAACCACGTTGACTTTTCACCTGAAGAAAAATCCTTTTTATCTAATTTTCAAAAATTTGTTACCCCGCTTCAAATTCGTCATCATTCAAAGGACCTCTTTTTAAAGCAAAGAATCGCTTCCAACTGCCATATTACATCTGCAGGTCTTCACAAATACTTAAAGCCAGATAGTGAATACCTAGCAATGAATCTTAATCCCAAATCACTATACCAAGCATTCGTCGTTAACTACCTCAATCAACATCCAAATGATAGTGACAAAACTCTTGCACAGGATTTAAGAATGGATCCAGCGTCACTAATCTATTATCAAAAATTAGCACAAAAATAAGGATCAGAGTATCAAATCCAACTCTGATCCTTATTTTGTTACTCGTAATCTTCTAAATCCTCAAGCATGTATGCCATTTCATCATCAGTCGGGACAAGTTTCACATAATGTTTTAACAATTTAATGGTTTCCTTAATTTGACCATTCTCTCTGAACAATAAAATCGCCTCACGTAAGAAATCAGGATTATCATCAAAGTACGGAAGAGCTCGCTCATAGTACTTTTGAGCATCATCATACTTTTCAAGATGAGCATAAGACACCGCCAAATTCCAGTAAATTTGTGGATCGGTTTCTTCTTCTTTTACGTATGGGCTCAAAAAATCAACATTTTTTTGATATTCGCCCTGCTTAACGTACAAATTAGATAACTTAATAACTAATTCCATGTTATCCGGATCAACCTGATGTCCCTTATTAAGATACTTCAGGGCTAGATCTTCTTTTGAAAGTTTAGCAGCAACGTCTGCGGCTTTAATGTACATATTGACATTATACTGATCAACGCTCATACCCTCCTGATAAACCTTTAAAGCATTTTCAGGTTCATTCATTTGAATGTATGCTTCCCCTAAGTAAGGATACAGTGAGGCATACTGAGGATCCTCTTCTCGCAACTGCTTGAACATCTCAATCGCTTTAGCGTAGTTCTTCAACTGTAAGTAAGTAAAACCCGTTTCAAATTTGACGTCTGGCGTCATATCAGTGGGCTTAATCTGTTCAAGGTATCCAATAGCCTGTTCAAAATGACCTGCATTAGCGTATGCCACCCCTAACCTTTCAACCAAATTAACTGAAGAAATGTTCAAAACACCTTGTTTAATTATTCCCAAGTATATAGGAATGGCTTTATCAAATTGTCCGGTAGAAAAATACAATTCAGCCAGGGCAAATTTAATTACGTTTTCGTCTGGATCAATTTTTTCAGCTTCAAGTAACTTTTGTTCACTAACGTTATACATTTCCTGAGTTTGATAAAGATCAGCTTCAACCATCAAAGCATTAACATAATTTGGTGAATCAGGTTTAATCTCACTTAAATAATTAAGCGCTTTATCAATCTTGCCTTCAGAAATCAAAATATCCGCAATACTTGTTCTTAACTCGTCTTCCTCAGGATATTTTTTTAAAAGATCTTTATATATATCAATCGATTCGTTTAAAAAACCTAATGAATAAAGTTCTTCTGCTAGCGAATAAATCATATCATCACTATCATTTACCTTGGCTTTTTTGATGTCATCGTTAAATTGACTCATATCACCCTTTTTTAGGGCGTCTAAGGCTTGCTCTGAATAAGTCATTACACATGTCCTCCTACTAATAAAAAAACCAGTACGCATAAGCGCACTGGTTAAACCATTAAATAAAACTATTTAACAGCTTCCTTTAAAGCCTTACCAGGTTTAAAGGCAGGTACTTTACTTGCAGGGATTTGAATTTCTGCACCAGTTTGGGGGTTACGTCCCTTACGAGCGGCACGATTACGTACTTCGAAATTACCAAAACCGATCAATTGTACCTTTTCACCGTGAGTCAACTTGTCTTGGATTGAGTCAAAAACTGCATCCAAAGCTGCGGTGGCATCTTTCTTAGTTAAACCAGTTGCCTTTGCGACATCATTAACTAATTCTGCTTTGTTGGCCATGTGTATTCACCTCCTGAATAGATGTTTTTTATGTAAAAAACACCCAATAAGTTAAAGATTAAGCCAGGGGAAATGATGTACGACTACATCATTTCTAGTCTTAATTTAGCATAAGAATGGTGTCATTGCAACAAATAATGGAAGTATAATTAACATTTACTAAAAAAATTTTAATATAATTATGATTAGAAGGTTGTTACCATTAGTCATTACTTTCGACGCCTTGCTATCAAGTGAATTGGTGTCCCAGCAAAGTCAAAATTTTTTCTAATTTGATTTTCCAAATAACGTTTGTACGAAAAATGAAGTAGTTCTGGATCATTTACAAACAAGACAATCGTTGGCGGTCCAACAGCAACCTGGGTAGCATAGTAAATCCGAAGTCGCTTCCCATTTCTGGTTGGTGTTGGAGTAATTGCGATTGAATCCATGATAACATCATTTAAGGTTGACGACTGGATTCGACGTTGATGGTTTTCGTTAACTCGTTTAATCAAAGATGGTAACTGACTAACATGTTGTTTGGTCGTTGCGGATACAAAAATAATGGGTGCGTAAGCCAAATACTGAAATTGCTCACGAATATCAGCTTCAAATTGTTGTTGCGAGTGATTATCTTTTTTTAAAGCGTCCCATTTATTAACGACAATGATGACACCCTTGCCAGCCTCGTGCGCATATCCAGCAACCCGCTTGTCTTGCTCTCTAATGCCTTCTTCTGCATTGAGAACCATTAATGTCACATCACTTCCATCAATTGCTCTCATAGCTCGCATTACGCTGTATTTCTCGGTCTTTTCATAAACCTTACCACGTTTCCGAATTCCTGCGGTATCAACAATGGTGTACTCTTGACCATCATTTTCAAACTTAGTGTCAATCGCATCGCGAGTAGTGCCAGCTACATTTGATACGATCACCCGATTCTCTCCTAAAATAGCATTGACAAGTGATGACTTGCCAACATTTGGTCGGCCAATCACACTAAATTTAATACTATCATCGTCAGCTTCGTTAGCATTTTCTGGGAAATTCTTAACAACAGCATCTAACAAATCCCCTAAACCAAGTCCGTGAGAGCCCGAAATGGGATATGGGTCACCAAACCCCAAAGCATAGAAATCATAAATGTCGGCCCGACTTTCGGGATTGTCAATTTTATTAACCGCCAATACAACTGGTGTATCAGATCGATACAATAATTGGGCCACTCGTTCATCAGCGTCAGTCATCCCCTGCTTACCATTTACCATAAATATAATTACATCAGCTTCATCAATCGCAATTTCTGCTTGATCAGTAATTTGCTTAATAAATGGTTCATCAGCAACTTCAATTCCACCAGTGTCGATCAAATTAAAATTGTGACCAAGCCAACTCCCATGAGCATAAATACGATCACGGGTCACTCCAGGAGTATCTTCAACAATTGAAATTCGTTCACCAGCAATTCGATTAAAAATTGTTGATTTACCAACGTTTGGTCTTCCAACAATTGCTACAGTAGGTTTTGTCATTTTATATCACCTCTTATTTTTGAGAATAAAAAAAATCCTTCATAAATATGAAGGATAATTTTCTAATTACTCATTGTCATCATCATTTAATTCATTTCCAACAATGTCACCTAACGTAAAACCATTCTCTTCTTCAGGAGCATTATTAGTTGAATTATCACTCACATTTTTCTTTGGAGTTTTTTGATCATCTCTGGGGTCTTTTTCGAGAGCTTTCATTGACAATGCTAATCGATGTTCTTCAGGTTGAACGTCAAGGACTTTAACTTTAACGTCTTCGCCAGACTTCAAAACATCACTCGGCTTGTCAATATGCTTATGTGAAATTTGTGAAATGTGAACTAATCCTTCAACACCAGGGAAAACTTCAACAAAAGCACCAAAATCAACTAAGCGCTTAACTTTTCCATCAAGGACACTTCCCTTAGGAGCTTTTTCTTCAATGTCACTCCAAGGACCTGGTTGAGTTTGTTTAATTGATAATGAAATACGATTACGATCAGGATCAACTGAAAGAACTTTAACCTTAACCTCTTCGCCAACCTTCAAAACATCACTTGGTTTGTTAACATGTTCATAAGAAATTTCTGAAACGTGAACAAGTCCATCAATCCCACCAAGATCGACAAAGGCACCAAAGTTAGTCAAACGAGCAACTTTCCCTTCAACAACATCTCCGGGTTTTAGTGTGCTCATAATTCTATCACGAGCTTCTTTACGTTCTGCTTCAGCAATCGCTCTATGTGATAAAATCAAACGATTCTCTTCAGGGACAACTTCAATAATCTTAACTTCGAGTTCTTGACCTTTAAATTGATTTAAATCATCAACAAAGTGATCAGTAATCATGGAAGCTGGAATAAATCCACGAACTCCGTCAGCATTTACCACTAAACCACCTTTTACCGCACGAGTAACAGTAACTTTGATGGTGTCACCCTTATCAGCTTTTTCCTTGATGTCATCCCAAACCTTGAGAGCCTCAAGTCTTCTGATTGAAAGAAGGTAACTTCCACCTTCCTTATCATCACCAATTCGAGATACAACAACAACCTTAACTTTGTCTCCAACTTTGTAGTTTGAAGTTGGGTTATCTTCCCTTTGTGCGGAAATTTCTTTCCTTGGAATAACTCCTTCAACACCAGCGCCTTCGATTCCCACGACTAATTGCTGGTCATCATCAATGGCCAAAATTTCACCATTAACAACATCACCAACGTTTACCTGCTTAATATTATCGAGAGCGGCTAATAAATCTTTGTTTGCATTAGTATCGTTTTCACTCATCAAACATTTCCTCCTTGCAACAACTCTAATTGCTATTTTATCTTAGTTGGAAATAAAATACCAGTTAATCGGCTTTATTATTTGAAAGTTGTTGAATTTTATTTTCGATTAATTGCGAAATTGCCGCAACCACGTCATCAATCGACATTGAAGTGGTATCAATTTCAAAAGCATCAGATGCTTTCTTTAATGGGGATATCTTTCGATGGGAATCCTTATAATCCCGTTCCTCAATATCTTTTTTAAGTTTATTGAGACTAACCGAAATTCCCTTTGCTTGATCCTCTTTATATCTCCGCTCAGCTCGCTCCGTAACACTGGCAATTAAAAAGACCTTTACATCTGCCTTTGGTAGAACCGTCGTGCCAATGTCTCTACCATCCATAACGATTCCACCATCTTTTGCCAAATCCTGTTGTCTTTTAACTAATTCGAAACGAATTGATCCAAGTGCTGAAACTGCTGAAACATTGCTAGTTACCTGAGGATTACGAATATCATTTGTAACTTCTTTACCGTCAACAAAGACCTTTTGAACTGGATCACCCGGTTCAAAAGTAATCGTGGTTTTTTTTAAAAGATCAAGAAGGGTCTTCTCATCATTTAAATCCAATCCTAGTCTAATTGCTTTTAACGTAATTGATCGATACATTGCACCGGTATCACAATATATGTAATGAAATTTTTTTGCAACTAGTTTAGCTACCGTGCTTTTACCTGCTGAAGCAGGCCCATCGATTGCAACTTGTAAGCCGTTCTTACCCAAATGTAATCAATCCTTATCATTTATTTGTAATTATTTAACCCTTAAACTTTGTCCTGGATGAATCTGGCTGGATGAACTAAGTCCATTTAATTTTAATAACTGTTGCATACTAATACCCGCATTAGTAGCTACGCGATAAACTCCCTGACCCTTTTGAACCTTAACGTAATCATTACTACCAGCATTATCAGTGCCATTCGTTGTTTGGGCTGGTTTTGGTTGCTGCGAGTTATTAGCAGTAGACGATGAATCACTACTTGGAGTCGTACTACTTTGGTTACTTCCCATTTCGTTTTGAACGGATGAAGATGAAGCCTCTTCAGATCCAGCACCAGATGAAACAGTATTATCATTTGTAGTATCCTCACTTTGAACACTACCTGAGTTTGCTTTCGGTTTCTTTGATTTCTGATCTTTATTCCTTTTGGGTTTTTCGTGGTGCATCTTACTACTCTGAGTCTTTTCACTGGTACTCCCATTTCCAACCGCACGTTCCTTAGAAAGCCCAAAAACAAGTGCAACAAGGGCAATAATTACAATAACAGAAACCAGCATAATCACGACTAATGAATTACTACGGTGGTGCTTACGGTACTCTGTCCTTGAAAGATTTCCATCTGGATCGGTGTCATCTGAAAATGAATCATCCCATGGATCATTTTTTTTGTTATCTTTATGTTTGTCGTCCCTCATAAATACATCCCTCCAAAACTTCTATGGTGATTATATCATTTTTTGCGCCTAATTATTATTAAAAAAGTTTGTCCAAAATCTCATACCAAGTACCAGTTAAATTGGACTTTTCACTATTAACGTTTTTTAACAAACCAAGACTCATTAAATCAAACTTTTCACTTCCAAAGTCACAACAATCATCAGTGTGGTCATCAAAGTTCACATCAAATAAAGAAAGCAGAAGTTTTCGCCGACAGCCAGTATGATTAATGTACCGGACAACTTGCTTTAAACTTTGATCCTTTTTAAGGGTGACCTCAGAAAAAATCTGTTTGACGTCATCATTACCATACCCATGATTTAAATAGAACTGAAGGAGTCTCTTATTCTGCTCACTCATTTTAGCTTTGGGATTTGAAAAGAAATTATCAATCTGTTGATCATTAGGAATGGACCTAACAATTAAGCTCTGTGCAATTTGTTCATCACCATTAGAGTAAAGTAACACTGCGATACTCTGTTTACCGTCTCTTCCAGCTCTGCCAATTTCTTGAACATAACTTTCCATATCAGTCGGCATATGATAATGGACTACAAATCGGATGTCTGATTTGTCAATCCCCATTCCAAAAGCACTTGTTGCACAGATGACCTGAAGCTCATTATCCATAAACTGATGCTGAATCCGATACCGATCATCGTTACTAAGACCGGCATGATAAGCTGCCACTTTGGTATCAGTTTGTTCTCTAAGTTTCAAAGCAACTTTCGAAGCCTTATCTCGGCTAGAGAAATAAATTATACCGGGATACTTGAGTTTCTCAATTAAATTAAAAAGATAGGCTTGCTTATCTTTTTCACTTGAACTTTTATGAACCGCAAGAAAAATGTTAGGCCGATCCACATTTTCAATTATTTCTTGAACGTCAGTTAACTTCAAATAATTAATGATATCTTTTTGAACTTTTTTTGAAGCAGTTGCCGTTAGCATTAGCGTTTGCGGATGTCCTAACGTACGAATCACCTGTCTTAATGACAGATAATCAGGACGAAAATCAAGCCCCCACTTAGAGATACAATGTGCTTCATCAATCACCAATAAGCCAATTTTCAATTGCTTAATGCGGTTAAGCACATCAGAATTAGATAATAGTTCTGGAGAAACAAAAATATAACGAAACTGATCAAGATGATTCAATAGCCGGTGTCGCTTCGACCAATCGTTCATTGAATTTAAAGCACACACCCGCTTTTCTCCCATAAAGTTCATCCGACCAACCTGATCTTCCATAAGAGAAATAAGTGGCGAGACAATCACAACCGGACGCTTAATTAAATACCCATATAACTGGTATATTAATGATTTACCTGCCCCAGTTGGCATGACTGAAAGAACATTTGCTCCATTTAATAGTGCAGAAATGGTCTTATCTTGACCAGGCTTAAAATCACTAAAGCCAAACTTATTTTTTAATATTTGTTTAGCAAGTTTCATCTTGTTCATTATTAATTCCCTGTTTTGTCTGTTTGATTTCAAGTAATCTAAATTGAAAAAAACTAAACTGCTCTAAAACATCAGTTGGTAATTGATGATAGTCCCAGTCATCAACGTCCGTTCCAAGTAGAATACGCCTAACTTTTCTTTCCATTTGAAGGGAAATGAAATTTTGATAAGGAAACTTGTCATAATCAACGTAAATTGCAACTTCCAGAAGATGTTCTAGGACAGTTGACTCTCGTAGATTTCGCAGTTGTTCAACCTTTTTTATATTACCCAATCGTTCATATTCATCAAAAGTCCTTTTAGCACTACCAGAAATTGGATTTTTGAAAAGACCATTAAGTAATGGAACCATTACAGATTGGTCACTTTGCTCAACAAAGTTCGCTAATTTTGCATAATTGATAAAATCATCAATATAACTTTTGACTAACGATTGGTTTAAATTATGTGCAATCTGCTGGATTGTGAATCCATTAGTATTAAATCCAACTAATCCTTGAGCAAATAAATCAGCGTCATTTAGATCGAGTAAGGATAAAAATCGTTTCAACTCTTTCTTTAAATCTGTGCCAACTTGCTTGCGATCAATCAGTCGATAATATTTTTTAATAAAATCTTTATTAACTCCATCAACATTGACTGGATAATAGTGTCTAACGTTATGGACATGCTCTGAGATAATCTGAACAAACAACTGCAATCGTTGCTTAAAACTAACTAAATCAATTCTTTGAAAAGTATGTAATGAAAAAGAAAGATTAGAATCATCAATCATTTTAATTAATTCTGCTCTTTCTTTTTCTCCTTCAGACGTTAATTTAAACTGACCATGTTCAACTTCTTCCAGCAAGTTCGCACTAATCAGAGACTTAACATCTAATTCGTTTTTATTAAAATATCGTCCAACTCCAAGAAGGTCTAAAAGACCATATCTCATCGCCCAGTATAAGGTGGCTACCGTTTTCTTGCCTAACAGTAAGTTTTCAATTAATCGAGCCCTTCGTTTTTGGGTTGCACTAAAAACGAAAAGACCAAGAGCTTCATTTGTATTATTAATCATTTTTGATAAGATCGCTTATTAATCCATTTCTGCATTTGTTTTGCAATAATCACAAAAATCAATCCAATCACAATACCCTTGATTAAGTTAAAGGGAACTACTCCGTAAAGAATCGTTTTGGCAAGCGAAAAATCTAACTTTAAATTTGTTAGTTTCACATACAGTGGAGTACTAATGAACAAATTGGTAATACTCATGACAATTGTTAACGCCAGCGTTTCAACCAAAACAATCAAAAAGTCAATCCAGTGACTTTTAAATAAATATTTTCTCAAAAAGTAAAACACCAAAATCATTGTTAATGAGGCTAAAAGAGAGGTGGTCAACCCAATTAACTCAAGTGGTGAAAAACCCATCACCATCCAGTAAATAAATAGTTTAAGTATCACAGCTTCAATGGCTGCACCCGGTCCCAATAATAACAAACAAATCAAAATTGGAATATCCGAAAAATCCAATTTCAAATAACTCATGTATGGGATGATTGGAAATGAAATCAACATTAACAAAAATGAGATCGCACCAATCACGGCAGTTATAGTAATTCTTTTAATTCGATCGTTTTTAGCTATCATCACAATTCCTCCAATTAAACGTTCTTCAAAGTCAATTAGGGTAAATTGCGCCATAAAAAAACTCATCTTCTTTATACCAGACTTTACTGTCGGCAATGGGATTTCACCATCTCAACCAATTTTCATTGGGTAGTGGGCTGTAACCACCGATTGGGAATTTCACCCGACCTTGAAGACGTTTTATTAATTATTTAGTTAAAGCATACAAATCTCGTATTTCTCTTTTTCGGAGCCTACGAAACTCACCAGGTTGTAAGTTTTCTAAACCGATCCCAGCAAACTCTTCCCGTTTTAATTTTTCAACAGGATGACCAACTGCTTTCAGCATATCTTTAACTTCATGATTCTTACCCTCGTGAATCGTCAAACGTAGCACCGAATTATTCTTTGAATTACCAGCCTTATAAATCACCTCAACTTCCGCGGGTGCACTCTTATACTTGCCATTAATTAAAACACCCTTTCGAATTTTATTCAACTCATTGTGATCGAGTTTCCCAATCACCTTAACTAAGTATGTCTTTTTTACTTCATATTTAGGATGCGTTAACTGGAAATCAAGCGTTCCGTCGTTAGTTAAAATAATTATCCCACTCGTATCATAATCTAATCGTCCAACGGGGTATATTCGTTCAGGAACCTTTTTTAAAAAGTTCAAAACGGTCTCTCGATCCCTTTCATCCCTCACAGAAGAAATTACCCCACGTGGCTTATACAGGGCAAAATATACTAGATCTTCTTTTCTTAACGATGTTCCATCCACCTCAATCTTGTCAGTGGGTTCAACTTTTATCCCTAACTGATTAACAATCTTACCATTAACCTTCACATGTCCAGTACTAATGAGTTCCTCAGACTTTCGTCTCGAAGCCACCCCATCATGCGCCATAACTTTTTGTAATCTTTCACTCATCTTGCTGATCCTCCAATGGTTTCATTTTATCATCAAACATCTGACCATAATCTTTTGGATCTCTTTCTGCATCTAAAGCTGGTAAATCATTAATGCTTTTAAGGTTAAAAGCGTTTAAAAAAAGGTCGGTAGTAACATATAGCTTAGGTTTGCCTGGTTCATCACGCTCACCCTTGATGGTAATTAAATTTTGTGCCAAAAGATTTCTAATTGAAATCAAACTATTTATGCCCCTTACCTCATCAACTTCAACGCGCGTTATTGGCTGTTTATACGCAATAATCGTAAGCGTCTCAAGTGCCGACTGCGTTAACAACTCTTCATCGGATTTAACAAACTTTTGAATTACTTTTGAATAATCCTTTTTAGTTGTCATATGGATAATGTCACCATTTTGTAAAATGCAGATGCCAAATCGATCACTTGAATAACGCTCACTCAACGAAGCAATACAGCTCCGAATGGTGGAATCATTTGCGGAAGTTAATTTTTTCAACCGTTCAATTGTCATTCCAGACTCTCCCGAAACATACAAGAGAGCTTCAATTTCTGCCATTAAATTCATTAATTAGATTTCCTTAATAAGATTTCTCCGTCATTACTGGTTTGCACAACCATAATACGATGATGTTTAACCATTTCCAAAAGTGCCAAAAAATCGGTCACTAATTCTTCTAAAGGAGAATTGGCCTCAAACAACTTGGAAAAATAGATTTCATGACTACTAGCTCCATTTATTCGTCTCATAATTACTTCACTTTGCTCATTAACGCTAAAATTCCATTCTGAAACTTGTTGAACTGGCGGTTTAGAAGTTAACTGATGTCGTCTAATGATCTTATTCCATGCTCGTTCCAGCAAGCTAATTTCAAACTCATTTTCACTAATTGCAATCTCCGACTTATTAAAAGAACGAATCCTAGAATGATAATGATTTCGTTCTACTTCTTTTTTTTGCAACTTTTTCGACGCTTTTTTATACCGATTATATTCAACCAACTGATCAACCAGATCGTCCCGTGGATCATCATCTAATTCATCATCAGTTTCTTTAGCTAACAACATTTTAGATTTAATTCGCATCAAATTAGCCGCCATTACAAAGAAATCACCAGCAATATCAAAATTTAAACGTTTCATTTTATTTAAATATTTAAAATATTGCTCAGTAATATCCTTAATGTCAATATCATAAATATCCATCTTTGCTTGTTTGATTAGATGCAGTAGAAGCTCTAGTGGACCATCAAAGTCATTAACGTGAATCTGTAGATTGTCTCTGTTCATGACTTAACTCCCATTTACTAATGACATCTTGCGTATTAAACGTTCCCATGATTTTTTTGTCAGGATATTCATTTTCAACACTATCAAGAATTCGAAATTCATTAAAAATATTGTTAGCATCTGGCGTAAGGGTAATCCTTCTAACAACCACGTTTTTCGGGTTGATTTCAACTCCTACAATTCCAGCCCAATTTCCAAATCGATCCTTCCAAAGAAAAATGTCACGATTGTCAGCATTTCGATACCAATTCATTTCTTCCACAAGATGTTTCGTTTTATCGTTACTTTTAGAAAGTGACAACATCCCCATCACAATCTTTTCATAATCATTTCGATACCTGAATAGCATCGACATCACCTCAATTACTTGCTGTCATTACTCCATCTCATTTTATGCTCTTGGATGATATTTATCATACACCTGACTTAACCGCTCGTGGGAAATATGAGTGTAAATTTGCGTCGTGGAAATATCAGAATGTCCAAGTAATTCCTGCACAGTTCTAAGATCGGCTCCATTTTCTAAAATGTGCGTTGCAAAAGAATGTCGTAATGTATGTGGAGTAACGTTCTTTTTAATGCCAGCTAAACTAACGTAACGTTTAATCTTTTCCCAAATGCTTTGTCGACTAATTCGTCCACCATGCGCATTCAAAAAAACGTACGGAGATGTCCGGTGCTTAAGTAACTGTAATCGACTATCATTTAAATACTTAAATAGCCAATTCTGAGCAACTTCTCCAATTGGAACAATTCGTTCTTTATCTCCCTTTCCAATGGTCTGAATCAGATTCATTTCTAAATGAAGATCGGATAACTTTAAATTAATCAATTCAGATACTCGAAGCCCAGTAGCATACATCACTTCTAAAATGGTTCGATCTCTTACCCCATACTTGGTGTTCACATCCGGCATTTTAAGTAATCGATCAACTTCATTAACGGATAAAACATCGGGTAAGTGCTTGCCCTTTTTAGGAGTATCAATCTTGTTCATGGGGTTCTTTTTAATCACCTTAAATTCCATTAAATATTGAAAAAATTTACGAAGCGTTGATACAAATCGAATGATTGTATTACGAGACTTACCACTATTTTTCATTGTTTCCATGTAATTTAAAATTGCATACTGGTCGACATCTTTAAACGAACTGATGTGATTTTTTTTTAAATCCAACTCAAATTCCCTTAAATCTTGTCGATAACTTTTAATGGTATTGTCAGATAATCCTCTTTCTACTAGTAAATAGTGGAGATAATCTTCAATTTGATCATTCACTTACTTTCATCTCGTTTCAGTTAATTTAATTCCATCTGGGGTTTCGGAAATAACATGAGCCTTTAATAAATGCCCCAGGGCTCGTTTAAACTGAGATTTGCTGATTCCAAAGTAATCCTTAATTACTTGAGGGTCACTTTTATCGTTATAAGGTAATTCATTATTAGGCTTATGCTCAAGAATTGTCTGAATCATCTTGGCGTCCTCACCAATCACTTCATAAGATCGTGGTCTAAGTGATAAATAAAGCGTTTTATTGGGTCGGATTCCAATAATCCTAGCGTTTACTTTCTCTCCTAGTCGTGGTTGTTCTTCCTCTTCTGATTTGTCAATGAACCCTAAATTATAGTGATCCGTTATTACTTGCGTTCCCATCAGTTTAGGGTTAATGACCCAAGCATTAACATCCCGATTTTTCAATTTTGGATCATTAACTGGTTGGGAAATCGCTTTATATATCTGAGGATCAGCTAATTTACCCCAGATTCGATTCTTACTATCCTTTTTTAAAGCAATTAAAAGTTGGTCACCAACTTCTGGCCATAATGACTTAATATCCGGCAAATCATCAAGAGAAACAGCAACATCCTTATCTGGTAAACCGATGTCAACAAAGATTCCCAATCCAAATTTAATTCCAACCACTTTTCCCCATGCATAGCTGTCAATTCCAACATCAGGAACGTTTCGCGTGATTTTCATTTGATGCTTTTCATTTTCGTAGACAAATCCCTTAAAATTTCCACCTAATTTAATTGGTTTTTTTAACTCGCCCTTGTTTAAAGAATAGGTAATTCCGTTATTTTGAATGAAATACTCCTTATCGTTTTCATCAGTGACTTTTCCCGTAATTACGGTTCCCAAATCTTCATTCATATTAATTCTCCATCCCAGTGCTTTTAATGAATATTATACCAAATAAAAAAGCATCCGATAATAATCGGGTGCTTCATTCTTAATAATTATTATTTAGCTTTTGATTGGTTACCAGCGTAAACAACACCGCGACGACCATCAACAGTAACTAATTGACCATCTTTGATGTTTTCAACTGCATCAGTAGCACCAACAATTACTGGAATATTAAGTGAGATACCAACGACAGCAGCGTATGAGGTCAAACCACCGTTTTCAACCACGATTGCACTTGACTTCTTCATTGCTGGTAAGTAGTCCTTGTTTGTATCCTTAACAACTAGAACGCCACCATCAACGGCTTTATCGTTAGCTTCCTTAGCATCTTTAGCAACTACTGTCTTGCCAATGACAGTTTCACCACCAACACCTTGACCTTGAGCTAATTTAGTACCAATCAACTTAACACGAATTGTGTTAGTAGTCCCTTGATCACCTAATGGTACACCTGAAGTAATCAAGATCATGTCGCCTTCCTTAGCGAGTCCAGTTTCAACTGCCTTTTTAGCAGCCAATTCGAACATTTCATCTGGATTTGATGGTTTATCAACTAAGATTGGTTGAACACCATAGTTAACCGTCAATCCACGACGAACACGATCGTTAAACGTTAAAGCAAGAATATCAGCGTCTGGATGATATTTTGAAATCATTCTTGCAGTGTAACCTGAACCAGTTGCAGCTACAATCGTGTGAATTCCCATATCCTTAGCAATCCGTGCAACTGCTTCACCAAGTGACTCAGTGACGTCACCAGTACCGAACTTAGGACGTGGAGTACCAAATTCAAAGAAGTGTTTGTCAGCTTCGATATCAATCTTGCTCATCATTGCAACTGACTTAACTGGGTAATCACCGTTAGCACTTTCACCTGAAAGCATAGTTGCATCAGTACCATCATAAACAGCATTAGCAACATCAGATACTTCGGCACGAGTAGGTCTTGGTTCTTCTTGCATGGAATCAAGCATTTGAGTAGCAGTGATAACTGGTTTACCTAAATCATTACAGATCTTGATTAAATGTTTTTGAACGGTTGGGACATTTTCTGGTGGAATTTCAACTCCCATGTCACCTCTGGCAACCATCAAACCATCAGATACTTTGATGATTTCGTTAAAGTTGTCGATTCCTTCTTGTGATTCAATCTTAGGAAAAATTTGAACGTCTTCCATATTCTTGCTTTCAAGTAAGGCACGGATATCTAGGACATCTTGTGGCTTTCTAACAAATGAAGCAGAGATATAGTTAATACCATGGTCACATCCGAAAAGGATATCATCAGTATCTTTTTCAGTAATACCAGGTAAGTTAATTGAAACTCCTGGAGCATTAACACCCTTACGTGAGCCCAAGACCCCGTTATTTTGGGCAGTAACCACTAACTCTTTGTTGGCATCATCTTTTTTGTCAATCTTGGTATCCAAAAGACCGTCATCAAACAGAACGTGTCCGCCAACTTTAACGTCGTCATACAAGCCTGGGTAAGAAACAGCAATCTTGTCTTTGGTTCCCTCAAGGTTACCATCCATTGAAATTCTAAATTGATCACCAGTGTGGTATTCAATCTTTCCGTCTTTTTGTACCGTGGTTCTAATTTCAGCACCCTTAGTATCTAAGACAATTCCAACAACCTTACCAGTTTTCTTTTCCGCTTCTTTCACTTTATTCATACGGTCTAAATGTTCCGCATGGTCTCCGTGTGAAAAATTGAAACGAAAAACGTTTGCTCCTGCTTCAATAAGCTTAGTGATGGTATCAACATCAGTACTTGCAGGACCAAGTGTACTTACGATCTTTGTTCTCTTCATAAGTAAAGCCTCTCCTTTTTGCATGGCACACATCTGCGTACCAAGCATTATTTGATTTCAAGTGTATTGTATCACTTTTTATAAGGATTGTCGTTAGTTTCACAGGCAAAATTTATCATTGTGTAACAACGTTTTCCACTCCTAAAATGTCACGTAAATCATGCATTAAATCAGAATTAATGGCCACGTTATATGCTTTATCTAATAGTTGCTTTCGATCATCGGAAGCTCGATAAAGCAAAATTGGTGTTGAACCAGGATATCTTTTTATTATCCGGATTAGATCTTGATAGATTGAATCTCGATCATGATCTAACGCAATCTTTAAATAAAGCTTTTTTTGATGATCAACTTTTTTTAAAGACTGATGAACGACATTAGCAGCTGGTTCAATTGAATTTGCCACTAATTGAAGTCCCCGTTGAACCTCAATGTTTCCAGACACCAAAACCACTATTCCACTTTTTATCCATCCACTAATTTTAGCGTAAAGATTAGGAAAAATGGTTACATCAATATCACCAAACTGATCATTACCATCTATGAAAGCCATAAGTTGCCCCTTTTTCGTTCGGATCGTCTTTACATGAGATACAAACAAAATCATTTTCACGTTTTTACTGGGCTCATGAATATCATTAGTAGTTAAAGCATGCACTTGTTCTTGTAAATCAGTATAGTGACCAACTGGATGCCCGGTTAAATAAGTTCCAAGGTACTCATTTTCCTTGTTTAGTTTCTCCCAATCAGAAAAATCATCAGTTCTTTTAATTTTGGGAGCCAACGCTTGAATTAATTCAATTGAGTTTCCACTTAATTCAGTAGAACTAATAAATTCTGGAATGGCATTAATTAATTCTTTTCGGTTATACCCAAAACCATCAAGCGCCCCTGAATAAGCAAGTGCATTTAAAAGATCAATTTTTCTAAACCTGGGATCGATTCGACTGATTAATTCCTGTAAATCATGAAAATTACCATTTTGTTTTCGTTCTTCCTCAACATTCTTAATAAAATCGGTTCGTAATCCTTTGATGGTACGAAGTCCAAACCTGATTTTACCATCCTGATAAGTATAAACATCTTTACTCTCATTGATATCAGGACGCTCAACTTGAATATCTGATTCTTTGGCTTCTTGAACGTAATTCTTGGTCTTACGTGAATTACCGATCACCGAATTTAGCAACGATGTAAAAAATGGACCAGGAAAATGAACTTTTAAATAGGCCAACTGAAACGCCATTTTGCTATATGCAACTGCGTGAGACTTATTAAATCCATAGTCGGCAAATCGTTCCATATAGTCAAACGTTGTCTTTGAAACGTCTTTAGAATATCCTTTTTTACTAGCGCCATCAATGAACTGGATCTTCATGTTATCCATTTCTTTTTTATGCTTTTTGCTCATCGCACGGCGCAAAATATCAGCTTGTCCCAGTGTAAAACCACCCATTGCCGATGCAAGTTGCATAACCTGTTCCTGATAAACAATAATGCCAAAGGTTGAACCCAAAATGTTTTTAATGGTTTCATTTGGATAGTTAACCGTCTGAGTCCCATTCTTTCTGGCAATAAACATATCAATATTCTTAATGGGACCGGGTCGATACAAAGCATTCACGGCTGCCACCATATCAAAATCATTTGGTTTTAATTTACGTAACACGTTTTGAATCCCAGATGATTCAAATTGAAAAACCCCATTAGTCTTACCAGATTGAAAAAGCTTCAAAGTATCCTGATCATTTAAATTGATGTCAGTTATTTCAAAATTACGATCAACTTTTGAATGAATAATTTCTAAAATGTTAGCCATTGTAGAGAGGTTTCTCAAACCCAAAAAATCAATCTTTAAGAGCCCCACGCTTTCAACATAATACTTGGAGTACTGGGTCATCAACAATCCATCATTTCCGGATTGAAGTGGAGCACGATCAACGATGGGATCTTCACTTAAAATTAAACCAGCAGCGTGAGTGGAAAAATGGCGTGGTAGTCCCTCTAGTTTTTCAGCAATATCAAATAGCAACCGATTGGTTTTACTATCAGCTAATAAATTTCTTAATTTCTGTGATTCTGATTCGGCCTTAGCCAGGGATTCATGAAGCTGATTTGGAATTGCAGATGACCACTTTGCCATTTGAGTTGGAGTCATTCCAAATACCCTGCCAACATCTCGAAGAGCTTGTTTGGCAGCTAACGTTCCAAAAGTCACAATTTGAGCAACATGTTCATTTCCATATTTTTGATGAACATACTGTAAAATATCATCACGCCGATTATCGGGAATATCTAAATCAATATCCGGCATCTGTGCTCGTTCTTCGTTTAAAAATCGTTCAAATAGCAAATTATACTTAATCGGATCCACATCGGTAATTTTTAAAGTGTACGCAACTAATGATCCCGCTGAAGATCCCCGACCAGGTCCAGTTATAATTCCTTGGTGATGAGCAAAATTTAAAACATCCCATACAATCAAGAAATAATCATCAAATCCCATCCGATTAATAACTTTTAGTTCAGAATCTAACCGGTCCTGATACTCATTACGATTAAGATGCGATTCATTCTTCAATCTTTCCTTTAAACCAAGTTCACATAATTGACGTAAATAGTCCATTGAAGAAAGATTATCTGGAGCTTTAAACGTCGGTAGTTTAGGTTGCTCTTTGGGAATCGCTACGTCAACTTCATCAACCATTTTCTGGTTATTTAAAACCGCTTGATCAAGCCCTAGATTGTGATACTGAGTCTCAATATTATGACGATCCTTCAACCATTTGGTTCCAACCTGATGCCGTTCTTCCATTGGATTTTTGATCACGTCACCAGTTCCAATCGACTTTAAAACTTCATTTGAAAAATAATCATCTGCATCAAGATATTCAACCGAATTAAGCGCCACTAAATCAACATCAGCTTGGACCCCTAGGTTCTTAAGCTCATTTATAATTATCTTAGTTCGATTTAAGCTAATTCCAACTTTTACTGCATTTGAATCGCTAACGCTCTTTACTTTAGCAATTAAGGTTTTAACCTCGCTCATTCTTCCTACTTCAATCAGTTTATTTAACTCACTATTCTCTGGAAAAATGACAAATAGATGGTGGAGTTTATCCTTGATTTTTTCAATAACATTAGTTTGCTCATTACTCATCAAAAGTGATGAAATTTTCATCAAATTCTTGTACCCATCCTGATCTTTAGCAATCAAAATCAATTCGGACTTGTTTTCTTTAAAAAACATCCCGTCCAAAACTGCCGTTAAACCAATAATTGGCTTAATACCCTGCTTTTTTGCCTCATTATAAAAAGCTACCGACCCATACATCACATTCCGATCAGTTAGTGCCACACTTTGATAACCACGCGCACGAGCTTTTTCAATTAACTTAGGAACCGTATTGGTACTTTGAAGCAAACTATACGATGTAATGTTTTGTAACGGATTGTATCCCAAAATTTGTCATCTCCTTTCCTAATTTCATATTCATTATAGCAAATGGACCCGATAAATTTTATTCGAAGTTTGTAATTGATTTTTTCTACTGTAGTGATAAACTACTGGTATTGAGAGGTGTTAATTATGAAGACGTTTGCTGCTAACTTAACTGGTGCTTTCTGGGGATTTGTATATGGCGAAATTATTGGTTATATTGGATCGGCCTTGGTTGGCGCACCTTATAATTGGATTCAAGTTGGAGTAATCGGCGCTGTTGTTGCCCTTATTGCCTTCAACGGAATTAAACTAATTAGTCGTTAATTAGAAATAAAAATAACCTGCAGGTTGAACCTGCAGGTTATTTTTTTAGTCTTTTGAAACATCCTCTGAAATCTTAATAATTAAATCGACAGCCTTTTCCATCGTTTGAAGCGACACATATTCAAAGCGGCCATGCATGTTTTCTGGTCCAGCAAATAGGTTGGGAGTTGGAATCCCAAGAAAAGAAATCTTAGAACCATCAGTACCACCACGAACCGGATAAATATTTGGCTTAATGTTAACTTCATTCATGGCATCCTTAGCAATATTGACGGGTGTCATATCTTTCTTAATGATTTCCGCCATGTTGTAATATTCATCATGCATCTCAAGTTCAACTCTCCCATCACCATATTTATCATTAAACTTATTAACTAAGTTTTGAATGAATTGCTTGCGTTCGTTGAACTTACTCTTATCATGATCACGAATGATGTAATCTAATTTAGCATGATCAGTTACCCCATCAATCGCAAGCAGATAATAAAAGCCCTGACGATCTTTGGTATTTTCCGGTCGTTGGTCCTTTGGTAATTGATTATGAAAATCAATTGCAAGCTGAGAGGCATTTACCATCACACCATAGGCGTCACCAGGATGAACATCAGTTCCGTTGAATTTTATTGTGGCAGACGCCGCATTAAACGTTTCGTACTCTAAGTCTCCAAGTGGACCACCATCAACCGTGTATGCAAAATCAGCACCAAAATCAGTAACGTCAAATTGATCGGCTCCGGTACCAATCTCCTCATCTGGTCCAAACCCAACTACGATATCGCCATGCTTAATTTCGGGATGATCAACTAAGTATTTCATTGCCGTCATAATTTCAGCCACTCCCGCCTTATCGTCAGCTCCTAAGAGAGTTGAACCATCGGTAGTAATTAAAGTTTGACCAGCATACTTTTTAAGGGTTGGGAATACGCTCGGATCCAGCTGGTATTTGCCATCTTTATCAAGTTTAATAATCGATTTTCCATCGTAATTTTTAACTACTTGTGGATTGACGTGTTCTGAATTAAAGTCTGCCGTGTCTATATGAGAGATAAATCCAATCTTAGGAACTTTTTGCTTAACATTACTTGGTAAATCAGCAAAAACATAACCACTTTTTTCATTGGTTCGTACGTTTTCCATCCCAATATCCTTTAATTCATAAGAAAGTTCGTTTAAAAAATCAACTTCTTTAGGATCAGACGGAATTGTGTCAGAATTCGGATTAGATCTCGTATTCACCTTCACATATTTCAAAAAGCGATCCAGTAACTGCTTGCTATCAGCCATAACTATTCCTCCTATATAAACTCAAACGGATCCGTGTTTAGTTGCGATGCAAATACATTGACATCCCAACGATTTTCATCAGACCAGCGCGTAAACATTTCAGCTAACTTATTTTTACATATACTTTCAATATGGTGCCCGGGATCAATCGCAGACAGACCACTTGAAAGCATCTCTTGAGAAGTATGATAATACAAATCGCCAGTAATATAAACTTGAACGCCTTGTTCAATCGCTTGTCGATAGAACTTGCCACCGTCTCCACCTAAGATAGCAATCCGCTTAACACGCTCTTGATCATCATTTGTTACCATTCGTAAACCACTAATTCCAAACACTTGTTTACATAGTCGACCTAAATCAATGATTTTCATTGATTGTTTCAAGTTGCCAACACGTCCCATCGAATAATTAGTAGGAAAACCATTAGTATCCAAATGGGGTACCAGTCCAACGGTATTTTGAAGACCGATCGCATCTGCTAGCCAGTCATTCATTCCACCATTTGCATTATCCAAGTTCGTATGAGCCGCATAAACGGTAATATTATGTTTCAAAATATTAGCGTACATTTGATTTTGGGGATCAGCTAAATCTAAATTCTTTGCAGGATGAAACATCACGGGATGATGGGCAAAAATAAAATCAACGTTCTTGTTGATCGCTTCATCAACCACTTCAGGTCTAACGTCTAAAGTGGTCATGACGTTTTTAATACTTCGCTTTTTAGAACCAATTTGAAATCCAGTTGGGTCTTTTGGTTCAGCAAGTGAAAGTGGTGCGAATCGTTCAAATCTAGTAATTAAGTCATTAACGGTTGTCATCTAAAATCTCCTCTAATTCTTCGTTAATCTTTTGGATGTGTTGAATTTTTTCAAGAGGTGGATTAGTAGCATTATGCAGATTATCCAAAACAATCTTATTTTTCCGCATCCGATCAGTCCATTTTGCAATAAATGCTTGTTTTTGTTGTTTTAAAAGAATCGGTCCAAACCTTAGTTCCTGATTAGAATACTTAATCGGATTCGTTGATGGAGTTGCCAAGATCATTTCATAAAAATGCCCAGCATCAAAAACAATGTTTTCAATATCAATCTTATACTGATTTGTAACTAACCAACTTCTTACCCGAATTTCATCAACGTTTGGTTGCAGAATTAGGGCCGTTTGTTTAGAAAGTTTCTCTTTGCCACGTTCAAGGATCTGAGTGATTAATTCACCACCCATCCCAGCAATCACAATTGCATTCACGTGGTCACTTGATTTAATCACATTAAGTCCATCTCCCAACCGGGTCACCATTTTATCACCTAAGTGTTGTTCTTTCATTTCCAATGTTGCGTTATGCAGTGGTCCAGGAGCAACCTCACCGGCAATCGCAAACTTAATCAAATTCCGTTTTAACAAATAAGCCGGAACATAAGCGTGATCCGAACCGATATCAGCTATTGTTGCCCCATTAGGAACTAAATCAGAAACTGCTTGTAAACGTGGCGATAACTTTTTTGCCGTCATCGTTTCCCTCCTAATCCAATAAAAAAGCAGCGATCCAGTTGGATCTCTGCCACATCTTTAATCTAAGAAATCTTTTAATTGTTTACTGCGTGATGGATGTCTCAGTTTTCTTAATGCTTTAGCTTCAATCTGTCGAATTCGTTCTCTAGTGACACCAAAGACTTTCCCAACCTCTTCTAAGGTTCGAGTTCTTCCATCATCTAACCCGAATCTAAGTCGTAAAACGTTCTCTTCACGGTCAGTTAACGTATCTAGGACACTTTCAAGTTGTTCTTTTAAAAGCTCATAAGCAGCATGATCAGCAGGACTAGTGGCATCTTCATCTTCAATAAAGTCACCTAAGTGGGAGTCATCTTCTTCACCAATTGGAGTTTCAAGTGAAACTGGTTCCTGAGCAATCTTAAGGATCTCTCTAACCTTTGAAGTTGGCATATCCATCTCAGCACCAATCTCAGATGGTAACGGTTCTCTGCCAAGGTCTTGGAGTAATTGACGCTGAATTCGAATCAGTTTATTGATGGTTTCAACCATATGAACGGGAATTCGAATGGTTCGAGCCTGATCCGCAATGGCTCGAGTAATTGCTTGTCTAATCCACCACGTAGCGTACGTTGAAAACTTAAATCCTTTACGGTAATCAAACTTCTCAACGGCCTTCATTAAACCCATGTTCCCTTCTTGAATCAAATCAAGAAATTGCATGCCACGGCCAACGTAACGCTTGGCAATTGAAACAACTAATCGCAAGTTTGCTTCAGCTAATTCTTGTTTAGCTGTTTCATCACCCTGCTCGATTCTGAGAGCTAATTGTACCTCTTGATCAGCGGTAAGTAATGGAACTCGACCAATTTCCTTTAGGTACATTCTGACCGGATCATTAATTTTAACTCCCTTTGAACTGGAAGCATTTTTTAGTTCTTTTTGAGTAACTTTTTTAGCTGCTTTTAAAGCTCTGGGATCTGGTTCGCCACTTTCATCAACAATACTTATTCCTGAGTCTTCAACCTTTTCCATCAATTCGTTCATTTGTTTTTTATTCAAACTAAATGGAACCTGGAGTTCTTCCTCTAAGACCCCATAGGTGATGTGACCAACCTTCTTGTGCTTCTTTACAACGGCGTCAAAAACCTTCTTATATCCAGTTTTATCAAATTTTTCTTTACTCGTTGTCTTCTTTGCTCTAGTTGCCTTAGTTTTAGTCGTTTTCTTTGCAGTAGTCTTTTTAGTGCTCTTATTTTTAGGAGCACCGCTCTTTTTGGGAGCTGCTTTCGCAGTCTTATTTGTGGAATTTACTTCATTTTTCTTAATGTCTTTTTCTGCCATAAAAATTGCCTCCCATTACTGTATTCTTATTGATACTTCTTTTGCAGGTCCTGGTATTCTTTACCCAATTGGGCAGCCTTATCAGTATCACCAAGTTTAACTGCATCTAACATTTCTTGATACTTTGATTTAAGGTATACCCCACCAGTTAAAGCCTGCTTTATTATTTTAACACAATCGTCAACTTCTTTTTCACTTGGCTCATTAGATAAAGCAGCCATTTCAATATTAGCAAAAGTTGATTGCAAATCAGATTCTTTCAAAAAGTCACTAAATTCAGCAGTAACGTACTCGTCATGCGACTGAAAATAATGTTGTGCAAGTAAATAAATCGTTTGATACCCATCATGAACAAAACTAAAATCAGGATCATCGGTCACCTTTAACCAAACATCATGATTATTCAACATTCGTGACAAAAGTAAGCGCTCCGCACTTTCAACTTTAGTAATCTTCTTTGGATTTCGATTCAAAACTTCAGGAGATGAGTCAGTCTTCAACCTACGGATTTGTTTTCTTTGCTGTTTATTGATGAAGGTCGAACGAATTTGTTTACATTGAACCGACAAAGCATTGAGATCCAAGTCAAACTCATCAGCTAAATGTTTTAAATAAACACTACGTTCAACGGGTTTGTCAATTTTTGCAATCACATTAACGGCTTCATCTACATAATTTAGTTTTTCTTCATCATTACTTAAATCATACTGCGTTTTAAGAAAATGCAATTCAAAGGAAGTTGTGGTTTCTCGAGCACTTTTGATAGCATCTTTAAACTTGTCATTTCCATTTTTTCGTCGATACTCATCAGGATCAACCCCGTTAGGCATTTGAATCACGCCAACTTTAAACTTACCTTCACTACTTAAAAGGCTAATCGCTCGCTTAGTAGCCTTCTGTCCAGGTTCATCGCCATCATAACAAACGTATATCTGATTCGTTAACTGATTGAACTGATAAATTTGTTCGTTCGTCAAACTCGTTCCCATTGAAGCAACGCCGTTTTTAACCCCGGCCTGAAAAGCAGAAATAACGTCCATAAAACCCTCAAACAGAATTAAATTTTGCTCATTTCGAATACTAGACTTGGCAAGATCGAGATTATAAATAATCCTTCGTTTATTAAAGATGCTAGTTTCAGGACTATTTAAATATTTTGGAAGATCAGGATCTCGATGTAAGATTCTACCGGAAAATCCAATGGTCTTAGAATTAGGATCCCTGATAGGATACATGATCCGATTCGAAAATCGATCATTCAATTCACCACTCGAATTTTCAACAAACAATCCCGATTTTCGTAAAAGTTGAAAATCAGTTTTTTTGTTCTTAAAGAACGGTTTTAAGAGTCTTTGGCTAGGGGCAAATCCTAAGTTAAAAGTTTCAATCATTTCATCCGTTATTTTTCGTTCATGCAGATATTTTAATGCGGGAACTCCAAGCTCAGTGTTAACCAATACATGATGATAGAGTTTACTGGCTTCCTCATGAAGATTAATGAGGCTGTTCTTTTCTGAATTTACTGGAGATTTACTATTATCATTTTGAACTGAGTCAGGAAGAGTAATTCCCTCATCTTCTGCCACAGCAATAACAGCTTCTGGAAAGGAAATTCCTTGCAAATCCATGAGGAATTTAAAAACATTTCCACCGCGTCCACAACTAAAACAATGAAAAATCTGTTTACTTTCTGACACAGAAAAGGATGGTGTTCTTTCCTCATGGAACGGACACAAACCGAATAAATTATTTCCTGACTTCTTTAGATTGACATACTTACTAACAACGTCAGTAATGTTGGTCTTACTTAAGACATCATCAATTACCGTTTCAGGAATTTTTGCCATGAGATCACCATCCTTTCTCGGAAATCTATTCTAATATTAATTTTTTTATTTAACAATTATTTCGTCGACATCAGCAAAGTGATCAATCATTCTTGCTAAATTAGTCAATTCTGCCAGACGATTATTGCGAACTTTCGTGTCGTCTGCCATTACCATGGTTTTATCAAAATACTCATCAATGAGTGGCTTTAAAGAAGTTAATTCATTAAAAGCTTGGTTAGCATTCAATTCATTAAAGTTTGGGCTGATAAGTTTGATTTTATCATTAAGGACTTTCTCTGAATCATTTTCAAACAACTTTTCATCAACTTTAACACTACCAGCTGGAAAATGACCTTTTTGAGCAATCCGAACCACTCGTGTCAGTGCTTCAATTGATTCTTTAAAATTAGGATCATCTTTATGATCATTTAATGTCATTGCGGTTTCAACGTTAAAGTAAATATCACTGTCAGTTGATCCCACCGCCGCATCAATTAGATCATAGCGAATATCTTTCGACTTGAGTTGTCGTTTAATTCTTTCTTTAATAAACGCAACCACGTCAGAAACAATCTTAGTTTGATCTACTTTTGGTAAGACCGCTTTAGCTTTCTCTTCAGCAATCACTTGATTCATTAATGGCATAAGTGGTACTCGCCACTTTTCACTAACAACAATTCTAACAATTCCAGCTGCCTGCCTTCTTAATGCATACGGATCATTTGAACCACTAGGAATCATATCTGCAGCAAAGAAGGTCATCACACTGTCAAGTTTATCTGCCACTGACAAAACAGCACCTACTTTAGTTTTGGGAAGTTCCCCGTCGGATGAAATGGGAAGATAATGTTCACGAATTGCAGTAGCAACTTCCGGATCTTCACCCGCAAGCAATGCGTATTTTTCACCCATTACTCCTTGTAATTCAGCAAACTCTCCAACCATCCCGGTAACTAAATCAAATTTATAAATTTCTGAGGCACGTTGTAAGTGTTTTAATTGAGTTTCATCTAATCCAACATTTTTCCCAATTATCTGGGAAATAACTTGAACGCGCTGCATCTTATCGTATTCAGAAGAAATCTTATCGTGAAAGCTAACTGTTTTGAGCTTATTAACATAATCGTCAATTGATTGCTGTTGATCCTCATTATAGAAGAAATCAGCATCATCAAGTCTAGCAGTCAAAACTTTCTCGTTTCCGGCAACTACGTTATCAAGATGATTCTCATCACCATTTCTAACGGAGACAAAATAAGGTAAAAGATTACCATCCTGATCTTCAACGTAGAAGAATCGTTGGTGGTTTCTCATTGAAGTAATCAATACTTCACGTGGAATTTTTAAGAAACGGTCGTCAAATTTTCCAGCAAAACTAGTTGGCCATTCCACTAAATTATTAACCTCTTCAAGAAGATCATTATCAATATTGACCTTCCAATTGTTCTTTTTCGCAATTGCTTCAATCTGTTTACGAATTAAATCTTTTCGCTTGTTAGCATCGGCAATCACGTGTTGGCTGGTTAAAGCTTCTTCATAATCATCGGCATTTTTTAACTCGACGTCTTTTCCAAGAAAGCGGTGTCCCCAGGTGGTCCGTCCAGAATGAACATCAACAATCTGCATTGGGATCACTTCATCGTCCAGTAAAGCCACAATCCATTTAATGGGGCGAATAAATTCAAACTTGTTGGTTCCCCACTTCATTAACGTTGGAAAAGTCATTGATTTTACAACATCATTAAGACCACTTAATACTTCTTGAACTGGTTTTCCCGCTACGTGTTTTTCAACAAAAGCATACTGAGTTCCCTTAACATCCTTAAAGACGATATCATCAGGCGTTAATCCTTGTCCTTTAGTAAAACCAATTGCCGCCTTACTCCAATTGCCATCTTTGTCCTTTGCAATCTTTTCGGCCGGACCTCGAACCTCTTTATCAACATCTGGTTGTTTGTTAACTAAGCCAGTAATTTGAATTGCCAGTCTTCTAGGAGTAGAGAACTTTTTAATTTGGTCATAAGAAATTCTTTGATCTTTTAAATACTGAGCCGCTTTTTCTGCCAATTGATTAACACTTGGCGTCACGACATGAGCGGGCATTTCTTCTAATCCAATCTCCAACAAAAATGTCTTAGCCATCTACTTATCCCCCTTGCCATCATGATGCTTTTTGTTTTTCTTCTTACTATTTTTTGAATCATCTTTTAAAAGCTCTTGTCGTTTTTGCTCATCCTTAATAAGTGGAAAACCACGCTTTTTACGCTCAGCAACAAATGCTTTGGCGATCGCGTGTGCCATTTTTCGAATTCGTGAAAGGTAACCAGCACGTTCAGTGACAGATACGGCTCCTCTTGCATCTAGTAGGTTAAAAGTATGACTACATTTCAAAATATAATCATAGGCTGGATGAACTAAGCCAAGTGATATTAATCGTTTAGCCTCTTTTTCGTAAGCATCAAACATTTGGTGCAACATTTTTTGGTCTGATTCTTCAAAACTATACTTAGAATGCTCATATTCGGGTTCTTTAAAAATATCACCGTACTTAACTCCGTTACCCCATTCCAGGTCAAAAACATTGTTGACGTCTTGAATGTACGAAGAAAGCCGTTCCAATCCATAGGTGATTTCAACCGCAACTGGATCCATAGTTAATCCACCGACAACCTGAAAATAAGTAAACTGAGTTACTTCCATGCCATCGAGCCATACTTCCCATCCAACACCGGCACATCCCATTGATGGATTTTCCCAGTTATCCTCAACAAACCGAATATCATGTTCAAGTGGATTAATTCCTAGTTGTTCAAGCGAATTAATGTACAATTCTTGGATGTTGTCCGGAGATGGCTTCATTAATACCTGAAACTGATGATGCTGATAAAGCCGATTAGGATTTTCTCCATACCTACCATCAGCTGGACGTCTTGATGGTTCAACGTAACAAACATTCCATGGCTCTGGTCCAATCGCACGCAAAAAAGTGTACGGACTCATTGTTCCCGCACCTTTCTCAGTATCATATGATTGCATCCGCATGCAACCAAGCGAACTCCAATATGACTCTAGAGTACTGATAATATCTTGGACTGATAGTTTTTCTGTCATTAACTTCTCCTCCTAATCAATAAGCAAATAAAAAAACCTATGCAAAAGTACAATGACTTTCACATAGGGACGATTTATTCGCGGTTCCACCCTACTTCTGAACTTAATCAGCAACTCGAGATTAAATGGCTCCGAAAGTGCCAATTTATACCCACATTAACCATTTCCCACTAACATGGTTTCACTGAAATGTGATAAGCATAAAACTTCCTTCATCAACACCAATTATTTAACTACTATAATTATAAAATTATCACACAAAACAGTCAACGGTTAACCATCAATTAAGGTTGATTTTCCAATTGTTCATCTGATCTAAAAATTTTTTACTCTTTAAATTTAGTCCAACAGAACTATCGTAAATTTTATCAATCACACTGCGAATTTTCTTTTTAGTTTTGCTATTAACCTGAATGTTACCGATTTTTTTCAGGTCAATCGCAGAAAACAAGCGAAGATAGTAAATTGTTTTTTGGTCGAGATGCATTCGATGAGGATCAAGATGAAAATGATCCTCACAAATAATTCCTCCATACTCTTCTGAATAATCAAACTTTTTATTGGTTTGATGACAAATAACACAGGATTTAAATTCAGGTGCTACCCCAAAAGCAGGAAGAAGTTGAATCTCAATGATATTGGTAATTACTTCAGCATCAAAACCACTGTTAATCATATTTAAAGCATAGTATAAACGATTAAACCAATCGTTTATCTTAACTCCCTCAGGAAATGCCGCATCCACTAACGTCATAATGTAAGTAGCATATGCATCTAAATAAATATCATTTGCAATCTGTTCAAAATGCTTAACCTCATTACCACTACTAATGTACGACAATCCTTCTGATTTGAGCGTGCCCTCGTACGTACCAAAGCTAAATGGCAAAATATCACCTGCCATTTTAAAGTTCGCTTTATTGGCTCCTCTAATAAAAAACATTTTGAGCCCAGCTTCTGCCGTCAAAAATTTCACCAACATATCGTGCTCGCGATAGTTCTTACGATACAATAAAATTCCATGAAAAGTTTGACTCCTTGGATTTACTGACAAAATATCACCTAGTAACTATCTTTTCGGTATCCTAATTGTCTTAAAGCTGATTCTTTTTCACGCCAACTTGGTTGAATTTTTACCCACAATTCAAGATAAACTTTGCTTCCAAGTAGAGTTTCAATCTCTTTTCTGGCCAATGTCCCAATCTTTTTCAGCATTCCACCATTCTTCCCAATCAAGATCCCGCGTTGGCCCTTTCGTTCAACAATAATATTAGCGTCAATATGAACGTTTCCATTATCTTGGGTCTTCATTTTTTCAACTTCAACTGCAACAGAATGTGGAATTTCTTGCCTCGTTAGTTCTAAAACTTTTTCGCGAATTAATTCGGAAACGATGAAACGTTCGGGATGATCGGTAATTTCATCGTCAGGATAATACTGCGGTCCTTCTGGCAACTTAGAAACCAAAGTAGTCAGTAATTCATCAACATTGTTCCCTTGAAGAGCAGAAATAGGAAACACATCAGCCCATTTATAAGCTCGTTTGTACGTGTCCATGATTGGTAATAAACTGTTCGGATTGACTTCATCAATCTTATTGATAACTAAGTAAACCGGACAATCCACTTTTTTTAATTGATCGATGATGTAATTATCACCAGCACCACGAGTTTCAGTAGCACTAACCATAAAAAGGACTGCATCGACCTCCTTTAAAGAAGAGAGAGCAGCGTCGTCCATATAATCATCCAACTTGTTTTTTGGTTTATGAATTCCGGGAGTATCAATGAAAACAATTTGTGCATCATCAGTGGTATAAATTCCCTGAATTTTGTTACGAGTGGTTTGTGCCTTGTCAGACATAATCGCAACCTTTTGCCCAATCACTCGATTTAAAAAGGTTGATTTCCCAACATTTGGACGTCCTACAATTGCTACAAATCCTGACTTATACTGTGCCTTTTCTGCCATATTTTCCCCTTTAGCTCATTAAATCAATAATTTTTGGAACGAAAACAATTAAACCTACAATGATCGCAAAAATTGCCGTTAAAACAACGCCACCAGCCGCAACGTCTTTAATTACCTTAACTCGTTCGTCGTAATGATGGTCCGCCATAAAATCCATGATCCTCTCAACAACGGTGTTAAGAATCTCACCCACAAGAACTAAAATAATTGCGGTAAACAGCCACATAAATTGTTCCAAACTAATTTTCAAAAGAAAACCAATTATTAGGGTAATAATGGCACTAGTTATATCAAACTTAAAGTTTCGTTCATGAACAAAAACCCATTTAATGCCATCAAACGCATGTCCAAAAGCCTGAAATATATTTTTATTTTTCCCAGTCTGTTTATTATTTTGTGAGTCCATAAGAGTCCATAATCTTTCTTTGAAGTGGGAACATGATGGCTTCATCCTCAGGCTTCATATGGTCATAACCATTTAGATGCAAAAATCCATGTACAACTAAAAAACCAAGTTCTCGATCATTTGAATGATTTAAAAAATCAGCCTGTTCAGCAACTTTATCAACACACACAAAAATATCCCCAATATTTTCAGGAATATCTTTTTTCATTTCATCATTCATGATTACGGGAAAATCATCATCACTCTGATCTTCAATCGCAAAACTAATCACATCAGTGGCCCGATCTACACCACGGTAGTCCCGGTTAATTTCCTTGATGCGATCATTGTTGACCAAAGTAACCGACATTTCGGTATTATTTTTTAAATCAATATACTTAGCGGCATAATTTAGAATATCTCTAATCAAATCAATTTTTTTGGGGTCGACCCCATCCTTAGTTTGATCATATATTTCCAGATCCATATCTATTCCCCATTATCATTTTTTTCGTAGGCATTAATGATTTTAGCCACAACTGGATGTCTAACTACATCATCAGCACTAAAGTTTACAAAATTAATATCATCAATATTTCTCAGGATTTTAGGAGCGGTGACTAATCCACTCCGGATTCTTCCGTTTAAATCAATTTGAGAAATATCACCATTAACAATCATCTTAGAACCAAAACCCAACCGGGTTAGAAACATTTTCATCTGAGCATTAGTAGTGTTTTGAGCTTCGTCTAAAATAACAAAAGAATTATCAAGGGTCCGACCACGCATATAAGCTAATGGCGCAATTTCGATAACGCCACGATCCATTAGCCTTTCAGTGTGATCAGATCCAAGGGTCGAATTCAGTGCATCGTACAGTGGTCGTAAATATGGATCAACTTTTTCTTTTAGGTCGCCAGGTAAAAAGCCTAAACTCTCACCCGCTTCAACAGCTGGTCTGGTTAAGACAATCTTATCAACGTCACCCTTTTTTAAAGCAGCAACTGCCATTACAACTGCTAGATAAGTCTTTCCCGTCCCAGCAGGTCCGATTCCAAAGGTAACATCATTATGCTTGATGGACTGAACGTACTGACGCTGCCCAAAATTCTTAACTCGAACCGGCTTCCCCTTATTATCCTTTAAAAGGACTTGATTATATAATTCTGGGAGAAAACCTAGAGTTCCTTTCTCAGCCATCTTCATTGCCGAAACAAAATCACTACCATTCAAAGTGATCCCAGAATGAACAAGTTCAAGCATTCCATTTAAAATATCAATGGTATTTTGAACCGCTTTCTGAGTGTCACCTTCAACCGTAATCTTACCACCAGAATGGCGAATAGAAGTTTCCATCCCCTGTTCTAGAATATCTAAAAAGGCATCTTGAGCTCCAAATAAAGCTGATTCATCATTTGGATTCTTTAACGTTAATTCTTTTTTAAATTCAAAATTATCTGTCAATAAAACAGGTTCCTTTCATATCAACTCAACTTTTACTTAAAATACTAGCATATAATTTGCCACTTACAAAGTAAAAGAACAAAAAGAACCCATTGACCATTCAATGAGTTCCCTTCTTAACTAAGCGCTTTATTAACAAGTTTATTAACAGTGTTGCCATCGGCTTGTCCTTTAACTTTACCCATGACAGCACCCATTACTTTGCCAAAATCGCTCTTGTTTGCCGCACCAAGTTGCTTAACCGTTTCGTTAACAATTTTTTCAAGATCAGCTTCTGACATTTGCTTTGGGGCATAATTTTCAAGAATCTTTAGCTCATCTTCTTGCTCCTTCACCAAATCATCCCTGCCACCATCTTTAAACTCAGCAATCGAATCTTTGTGTTGTTTAACTTCTCGATTAACAACAGCCGCTTCTTCACTATCAGAAAGATCATGACCTAATTTAATCTTTTCATTCATTAAGTTCGACTTAAGCATTCTGACAATTGTCAGCTTAGTCTTATCATGATTCTTCATTGCATCTTTTAGATCATTATTTAATTCATTTGATAAAGTCATATTGGACCTCTTTTCGTCAATATAAAAAACGCTCCTGATCAGGGGCGTTTAATATTAGAAGCTGCGACGCTTCTTTTTCTTATTGTTACGTTTACGAGCTGCTTCTGATTTTAATTTACGTTTTACGCTAGGTTTTTCGTAAAATTCACGTTTACGGAATTCCTGAAGGGTACCGCTTTTTGAAACCGTGCGCTTAAAGCGTCGAAGAGCATCATCAAGAGATTCGTTTTTACGAACGACAGTTTTTGACATGATAAAATCCCTCCCTCCGAGCTTAAATGATACCGTCTGTAATCCTCAACGGTCAATATTAATTATACATTATGGCACGGAGCCCGTCAACGAGTCTGAACAAGAAATATGATAAAATGTTAACAAAGTAGGAGGTAATATTATGGCAACTAATTTTAATGCATTTATCATTTCTGATTCAAGTGGTGCCACGGCAACTTCGATCGCCCGAACCGCTGCTTCTCAATTTCCAGAAGCAAACGCTAATTTTAAACGATACCCATTTACTCAAACGCAATCCATGTTGGATGGAATACTCAAACTTGCTAAAAAACAGGACGCCATCATTTTTCACACTTTAGTTGATCCGAGCCTGAGTAAAATGGTATCTCAATTTGCACTAGAAAATAACCTTTATAGTTTTGACTGCATTCAAAAACCCATTCAAATCATTTCTAAGAAACTTCATGAATCTGCCGCAGAGGTACCTGGCCTAGTCCATAACTTAAATGAAGACTACTTCAAACGGATCTCAGCAATCGAATTTGCGGTAGCTAATGATGACGGAAAACGACCTAATGACCTCAAAAAAGCTGATATCGTTCTTTTAGGAATATCAAGAACATCTAAAACGCCATTATCGCTATACCTTGCCAATCAAAACTTCTTGGTAGCAAACGTCCCAATCGGTCCTACCATCCAATTACCAGAAGAGGTTTATCAGATCGACCACAATAAAATATTTGGTTTAACCAATTCAGTTACCAATCTAAAAAAGATTCGGCAGGAAAGAATGATTGCTTATGGGTTAGACCCAAACACTCCATACTCGGACTCAAATCAAATAAAAAAAGAGCTTGACTATGCCAAGCAACTTTATCGAAAACTAAATTGTCTTCAAATTAACGTGTATAACAAGTCAATTGAAGAAACGGCCACCATCATAACTCAAAGTCTTAATATTAACGAACAAGATCATTAATCTTTTTAGCTTGATAATCTTCTTTAATATCCTCAATCATATCAGAATTAAACTTTTGTTCTTTTAACATTTTAATTTCATATTGATGAGGATCAATTTTAACATCTCCAATCTTAACAACCGGCGTCTCTAAAATCTTAGGAACTTGATCAAACTTGGGATACCGGGCTACATAATTTAAAGCATCAAATCCAATGGTCCCGAAACCAATGTTAGTATGACGGTCTTTATGGGATCCCATTGGATTTTTAGAATCGTTTAAATGAATCACTTTGATTCGATTAATACCAATAACTTGATCGAACTCTTCCATAACCCCATCAAAATCATTTTTAATGTCATAACCAGCGTCGCTAGTATGACAGGTATCAAAGGTAACCGATAACTTATCATTCAAATTAACACCGTCAATAATCTCAGCAAGTTGTTCAAAAGTCGACCCGATTTCAGTCCCTTTTCCTGCCATTGTTTCAAGTGCAATTTGAATCTTTTGTTCTGGGGTGATTACTTCATTTAACCCTTTAATGATCTGCTTAATTCCCGCTTCAACGCCAGCACCAACATGTGCACCGGGATGCAAAACAATTTGATCAGCTCCCATTGCTTCAGATCGATCAATCTCTTGTTTAAGAAAATCAACCGCAAAGTGGAAACTTTGTGGCTTTTTTGTGTTACCTAAGTTAATGATGTAAGGTGCATGAACTACCACCTCACGTAAATCATGATCAGCCATGTAGTCGTGTGCTTGATCAATTTTAAGATTTGCAATCGGGGTCCTTTTTGAGCTCTGAGGAGCACCAGTGTATAACATAAAGACATTCTCACCATCGCGTTCGGCTTCTTTTGCGGATCCTAACATCATCTCTGGCTTTTTCATTGCAACATGTGAACCAATCAAAAATTCATCATTACTCATGTTTATCCCCCATTACTTTAACAACTTGATTAGAAGCATCTCCATGCTCCCAACTACAAAACTTACCATAAAATTTCTTCATTTTCTGATGATACCCAGCAAACTTACCATTTTCATTAAAATTAGACAACTCTTCATAAAAAGAATTTTGATTTTGAACAATTGGACCAGGAGCATCGCTTAGAAAATCAAAATAAAATCCACGTAGTTCATCCTTATAATGCTTTAAGTCGTAAGTATAAAACAACATTGGCCGTTTTAGATTGGCATAATCAAACATTACTGAAGAATAGTCAGTAATGAGTAAATCTGAAATTAAGTATAACTCATTAATATCACGATCAGCTTCAATGTAAACTCGCTTTTCATACCCAGAAATATCAATTTGGTCCTTGACTAAGTAATGCGGACGAATAATTAAAACAGTGTCACTAGATACATACTTAAAGAAACCCTTTAAAGAAAACGGTAACTCAAAGTTATAACTGCCCTTCTTTTGATAATCATCATCACGCCAAGTTGGTGCATACAAAATAACTTTAGAAGTCGAGTCACCAATAATTTTTTCTTTTAATTTTTTAATCTCACCTGAAGTATTTTTATGATATAAGACATCGTTTCTGGGATAACCAATTCGTAACGGAATATTTCTAAAATCAAAGGCGTGATCAAAGATTCGTTCTGAATACTGATTAGGCATAATTAAATAGTCCCACCGCTTGGCTTCTTTGACAAAATCATCATGGTATTGATTAGTGGAAATACCTGGAATCGCAACGTGTTTGATATCAATTCCTAATTTTTTTAACGGGGTTCCATGCCATGTTTGGATATAGGTGGTCCGCTTATTCTTTTTCCACCACTTCGGAAATCGGGAATTAAAAACCCAAAAGTCTGCCCTAGCAATGTGCCAAACCCACCTTGGAAAAAAACGCCGTAAAATCTTTATGTTGGGATACTTTTCGTGTAATTGTTTGTATTTGGAAGCTTTGACACCAAAATAGGCTTTTTTAGCATCATGAGGATGTTGCTTCACCCACGCAAGGTAAATGGCGGCTGGATTATCGTTTATATCCCTACCATTAAAACTTTCAAACATTACTTCATTTTTTTTAGTTGGTAAACAAATAAACCCATCGTTTAAAACGATGAGCCCAGTGCGAATAGTCAACTTAATCCCATTAATTAACTTGTTTTTAATTTGTTTTCCATTCATGTTATTTTTACCTATACTAAATCAACAAAATGCGATCTAAATTTAAAGTGAAGATGAGATCCAATTAAAAAGAAAAATAACGTCATCAACCAAAAAATCACGGTTAACAGTGGCTTCTCCCAAAACCAGCTACTCGATAACATTGAATCCCGGAATCCTTGAACAATATAAAAAAACGGATTCAACTCCAAAATTCTGATTAAAAATGGTGGGAATGACGCAGACGATTCAAAGTTAAATAGAACTCCTGAAATGTAGAACAGCATTCTCATAAACGATTGCAACATGACATGATAATCTCGCACCAAAACGGTAATGGTCGAATTAAAAATGCCAAAGGCAATTAACCAAGCAATCATGGCAATAAAGTAATAAATCCACTGGAACCAGAACAAACTCGGCCGAACTCCATAAAGATAACCAATTACAATTGAAAACGCCAACATTGTCCAAAAAGAACTCAAGTTACTGACTAACTTAATCGAAGGTAAGATGCTAATTGGAAACTTCATCTTTGAAACTAACCCAGCTCGTTGGTAAATACTCTTAGAGGCGTCTAACGTAACTCGGTTCATAAAAAACCAAGGAGTAATCCCAATGACCATCCATGGGAGATAACTGCCGTTGTGTCCGGTACTACCCTTTAACCCCACACCAAAGACTAACCAGTAAATTGCAATTTGAATCAGCGGATAAAGATACTCCCAGACTAAGCCCAAATAATGACTTTGATACGTAGCCTTATCTTCATACTTTGAAATTCGAAAAATAATGCCCAAATTTTCAAATTGTTCCTTAAGTAAGGCCCAAACTTCCTTCAAGCTCAGCACTCTCCCTTTTCTGTTTATCTAATTATTTTGTAAAACATACTTTTTAATAACACGTTCGGTTGCATACCCATCATTATAAGTGTTCCAGTGTTTATTAAAATTAGTAAAATCAATTTTTTGATTATCCACAATGGCTTTATTCAACTGATCAACCTTAGTGATTGGTTTAGATGGTAACCACTGTAAGAAATCCTTTTGAATTCCTGGGTCTTTTTCGTATTGTTCTAAATCAAACATAAAGAAAATCATTGATCGCGCTTGTGGCAATAAGCTAAAATCAAAGGCAACTGAAGAATAGTCCGTTACGAGTGTGTCACAAACTGAAAGTAAATCAGACGTTGAAAGTTGATTATAAAAACGAATATTTCCGTTTGAAAACTTTCTAATACGTGCTTCCTGATCCCTGAGTAAGGGATGAAGTTTAACCACTGTAATCGCATTTGGATCGGCGGTCAATGCTTCGCCAATACTTTTTGGAGGTTCAAACTCTAAGCCATCCCGATATGTTGGAGCATACAAAATGACCCTTTTACCCTTTAATTCTGGAGCAACCTGATAAACACGATGTCTGGCAACTCTTCTCCAGCGTTCCTTAAACAATCGATCCGAACGTGGATAGCCTAAATATTTCATTTTACTAGGAACTTCATGATAACTGCGTTCAAAGATCTTTCCCATCGCTTTTGAAGCTACCACAAAGTCATCAAAATGATTGTATACACTTTGAAATCTAAGTCTATCGAAAAACGATCTTTTCTTGGTCGTGGGATCTTCCCATCCAAAACATTTAATGGCACCATCAGCATGCCACAATTGAACAATTCTCATCTTACTCTTTGGTCGTACTAAACCAGCCAAAAATGGGAAGTAATTATCACAGAACAAAACTCGAGCTGACATTAATTGAGGAACGGTAAATAACGCAAATTTAGCGTTTTCATTAAAGGGAATCGTCTTGATTCCAAATGCACTCAAATCAGTTGCTGCAGCTTCAATTTCGGGTTCGTATAATACGACTAATTCTTGTCCAATGGGCGTGTTAGTGGCAATCTGTTTAATCAACCTAAGGTTATTATCGAAACTCATAACATAATATATATTTTTCTTTGGTCGAAAATAAAAAATTGCAGAAACTATTTTAATTAACCATGTATACATGACTTTCACTTAAACCACCATTTTCAATAATTACAATGAGACATTATATCATAAAGAAAAAACCGGGACACTCTAACTTAATAAGCTATTTTCGCTTCTTTTCATAGAAATTCCCTAGTACCTTATCAACATCCACAACCACTCCAAATGAATCTGGATCAGATTCATTTAAAGCCGCTTCAAATTCGGTCATTTCATATCGTGAAATTGAGGTGAACAAAACCGACTTTTTTTTATGGTTATAGGCTCCCTCAGCATTATGAATAATCGTAATACCTCTCCTAAGGTGATTTTGAATACTATCAACCACCGTCTTAGGACGATCAGTAACTACCATTACTTGCACGATTTGTTGCCTTGTATATGCCAGATCCATCGCTTTCGCGTTAACTAGGACTCCAATTGCTGAATAAAAGGCATAGGGCCAACCATAAAAGAATCCCGCTGATAAGATGATAAAAGTATTGAATATCAGATTAATTGTCCCAATTGATTTACCGGTTTTACGTTGGATAACAATTCCTAAGATATCTAACCCACCAGTAGAAATCCCATTTTTAAGCGACAGACCCACTCCAAATCCGTTAATGGCACCACCAAAGATAGCACAAATCAATGGATCCGTTGTCAGAGTCAGTGGCCGTAATATTTTGATCATAACACTGGCAACCACAACGGAAACGAACGTAAACATGGTAAACTGATGACCAATTTGTTTCCAAGACAAAATAAACATTGGAATGTTCAGTAAGAAAAGTCCCAAAGCAGCTGAAATTGTAAATGGAAAATACCGTTCTGTAAGAGTATCCAATAGCTGTGCAAAACCGGTAACTCCTGAAGAATAAATGTGTCCGGGAGTCCAAAAGAAATTCATCGCAATTGAAACCATGATTCCGTACACGAAGGCGGTCGAGAACTTAGATATGTACTGATGTCGCTTTAAAATTTTTTGTACGTCGTCCATTTAAGTAGCCCCTGATCATTTAGAAATTCATAACTAGTATACCATTCCAAAATTTAAAAAAAATAAAAAGTTGTGGGGTTACCACAACTTTTAGCTAATATTTAATTATCCTTTTTATCGACTGAAATGCCTAATTCATCTAACTGTTTGTCAGAAACAGGTGTAGGAGCACCAGTCAATGGTTCAACTGCCTTTGAATTCTTAGGGAAGGCAATTACATCTCGAATATTACCACGATGTGCTAATAACCTAGCAAAACGATCTAATCCAATTGCCAAACCACCATGTGGTGGAAAACCATAATCTAATGCTCTAAGGAAATACCCAAATTGATTCTCCGCACTTTCCTTAGTAAATCCGAGGGCTTTAAACATCTTTTCTTGAAGATCACGTGTATGAATACGAATTGATCCTCCACCAAGCTCCAGTCCATTCAGAATAATATCATAACTTTGAGCATGCGCTTTGTGGGGATCTTCTCCATCATTTAGGTAATGTTCGTCACCTACATTTGGCATCGTAAATGGATGGTGAGCAGCAACCCAACGCCCAGCACCCTCATCATATTCAAATAGTGGCCAATCAACAATCCAAAGGAAATTATACTTGTCTTCTGGAATCATATTTAACTCATTGGCAATGGCAACCCGGAGGTATCCTAAAGTATCAGCCACTACCTTACTCCGATCAGCAGCAAATAATAACAAGTCACCGTCTTTTGCCCCAGTGGCTTTTTTAATTTTACTTACCATTTCTGGATCTTTAAAGAATTTAGCGATTGGGCCAGAGAATCCATCATCAGTGACTTTCATCCATGCAAGTCCCTTAGCGCCAAAACGCTTTACGTATTCACCGTACTTATCAATATCTTTTCTTGAAAATTTTGCTGCACCACCAGGAATAGCAATGGCTTTAACCTGACCACCATCTTTAATTGCTGAATCAAATACCTTAAAGTCGGACCCAGTAACTACGTCCGAAAGATCCTTTAATTCCATCCCAAAGCGAGTATCCGGTTGATCTGTACCAAATCGGTCCATTGATTCCTGCCAAGTAATCCTCTCAAAGGGCAAATTAACATCAACGTCAACCGTATCTTTCATGACTTTTTTAATTAATCCTTCTGTGATTTCCTGAATTTCTTCAGCAGAAAGAAATGAAGTCTCCATATCAATCTGGGTAAATTCTGGTTGACGATCACCCCGTAAGTCTTCATCTCTGAAGCACCGTGCAATTTGATAATAGCGATCAAATCCAGCTCCCATCAGTAACTGTTTAAACTGCTGCGGAGACTGAGGTAATGCATAAAATGATCCCGGATATACTCTTGATGGGACTAGGTAGTCTCTTGCTCCCTCTGGAGTTGAAACCGTTAGATCTGGGGTTTCAATATCGATAAATCCATTTTCGTCAAAATACTTGTGAGTAGACTGTAAGATCCGATTCCGGATCAATAATCCCTTTTGCATCACTGGACGTCTAAGATCAAGATAACGATACTTTAATCTTAAGTCATCAGACGCATTGATATCATTTTTGATTTCAAATGGGGTTTGCTTGGAGGTGCTTAAAACCTTAGCGTCAGAAACATCAACTTCAACTTTTCCGGTATGGATATCCGGATTAATTTCTTTTTCTGCTCTAGCAACCACTCTTCCTTTAATCTGGATAACATACTCATTTTTAACTGATTCGGCTACTTTAAAGGCTTCTTTGCCATTTTTTTCATTAAAAACCAACTGAACGATCCCAGCACGATCACGTAAGTCAATAAAAATAAGACTTCCCAAGTTACGCTTTTTAGCAACCCATCCATCTAAGACTACTTCTTGATCTAAATAATTCTCGTTAACGTTTCCAGCATACGTTGTTCGCTTCATGTACTAATCTTCCTCTCATTTAGTTGAGTCAAAAGCATAAAAAAAGCGCACCATGTAATCACAAGGGCGCAATTAGCACGGTACCACCTTTTTTAGTTTCTTTTGTTTATTCATTTTACCTCGATGCGTCTTTACCATTTATAGGACACGCCCTCTCAGCACTTGGACGTTCTCTTCAGACCACTAAACGGTTACTATTCATCGTCAACAGTATTTTAAATCACTTTAAGACTAATAAAACCCACATAAATTGTCAAGATTCTAGTGAGTATTTTTATTATATGCTTAAACAAAAAGACAAAAAGTTATACTATTATGAGTAATCGTATCATTAATGAGGTCGAAAAGATGAATATAAATTTATACATAAAAAATAAACGCGGTTTTTACACTACTTTGATAATTGTGGGCGTAACCTTGATTATCCTTTTAGTTATGTTAATAAAAAATAATGTCAGTATTGGCTTTAATAACCTGGACATAAAATCCGGTCCAGGGATTGAATATCGTACGGTCAAAACCATTAACCGAGGAACTAGACTTCAAATTCTAAGTGAAAAAGACAACTGGTACAGAGTTGTATATCAAAATCAAAAGATTGGTTGGGTACCTACTTGGTTAGTCAATAATCGTAAGCTTAATAAAGCCACTAAACTATCAGAAACAACCATCGTCTTAGACCCTGGTCATGGAGGAAGTGACTCGGGTGCACTATCAACCAGCGGGCAAAAAGAAAAAAACTACACCCTTAAACTAGCCCAACAAGTCGCAAATAAGCTGCGTAATCGTGGTGCGCATGTTATCATGACAAGGGATTCAGATAAGACGGTTAGCCTATACAAACGACCCGATTTTTCAACTGATAATCATGCCAACCTCTTCGTGAGTTTCCATTTTGATTCATCCAGTACCGATAACACCGCAAGTGGATTTACCAGCTACTACTATCATTCAGGAAAATCAAAACAACTGGCATCTGACATCAATTCCAATATGGATGATGTTCCCCTTAATAATCGTGGTGTCCAAGTTGGTAACTATTTAGTGATTAGGGATGTCTCAATCCCATCGGTTTTACTCGAAATGGGATACATTAATAATGACCATGACTTTAGTAAGATTAAAAATGCTAGTTACCAAAATCTCGTTGCAAATGATGTAACCAATGGAATCAATAATTATGTAAACAAGACTTATTAGAAGGGAGTTTACTATGAAAAAATTAAATCAAGATTGGATTACTCAATTACCATTAAAGAACGTTGAATCGTTAACTCCGGTTTCAGGCGGAGACATCAATGACTCGTACCAAGTTAAAACTCCAGATAAAACTTACTTTATGAAGGTCCAGCCTAATCGTGGAAAAGTATTCTTTGATCATGAAGTTGAAGGAATTCACTTGTTATCGAAAGCGGCCAACGTACCAACGGTAGTAGCATCTGGTGAAATTGATGGTGACGGCTTTTTAATCCTAGACTGGATTGACGTTGGTTCTGGAAACCAATACGATCTTGGCAAAATGGTCGCAAACGTTCATAAAATTCATAACGATCAGTTTGGATTAGACCAAAACTTTGATGCTGGAAAAATACCAAAAAATAACACCTGGCAAGACACTTGGCAAAAATTCTACGTCGAACAACGAATTGATCCGTTGGTAAAAATAGCAAAAGAAAAAGGCCGCTGGAATGATTCCAGAGACCAACATTATCAAGTTATGAGACAACAAATTATTGACTACTACACAAAACATCCCAGTACCCCAAGCCTGCTCCACGGAGACCTCTGGTCTGGAAATGCTATTTTTACAGCTAATCATGAGCCGATGTTAATTGATCCAGACGTTTATTTCGGCGACCGTGAATACGACCTTGGTGTAACAACCGTCTTTGGTGGATTTAACCGCGATTTCTACCGCGGTTACAATGACACCTATCCAATTGAACCGGGTTTTGAAAACCGGGCCGGTTGGTACCGCTTCTATTACTCACTAATGCACGTTGTATTATTTGGGGAGACATTTGGACCCTTATTAGACGGCGTGCTAAGCTCATTTAATTAAACTTAACATATCGTTAAAATCATGAACTACGTAATCTGGGTCTCCTGATTCAGCAATTACGTAGTCAGGATCGAAAAGGATGGTTTTAATTCCTGCATTATGACCTGCATCAACATCCAAACGTCGATCACCAATCATAAAAGTATCAGATCGATCTAAATTCATCTTTTCAATTAAATAATTCAAAGACCCCGGATCAGGTTTCCTTTTAAAAGACTGTTTGCTGGTAACAAAACCAGTAAACAGTCTTTTTAAGTCAAAATGATCAAGTAGAATTAATGCTTGGTCATCTCTATGAGTTAAAAGTCCGTTCTTTCCATCCGTTTTTAAAACTTTTAACAAAACAGATTGAACCCCTTTAAATGGCTTTGCTAACATAACTTCATCAACTTCAAACTTTTTATAGTCTTTTAGAAATTGATCTCGATTAAGATTAAATTCAGCGCAATATTTGGTCTCAGCCGAGCCCAATGAATGAACTCGCATATCTTCGTAGATTGACTCAGGATCAAAGTTAACATCACTCACTCCATTCTCAGCTAACGCCTTACAAAACGAAGTCACCATGTACGGGTAAGTATTAAAAAGTGTCCCATCAAAATCCCAAACTGCATTTGTCATGTTAAATCTTTCCTTTTTTCTGATAATTCAAAATAAATGTGGCAGGACCATGGTTCTCTAAATCAACGTTCATATCGGCACCAAACACGCCAGTTTCAACTTTCAATCCGATCTCTCCGAGTGCGTCATTAAACTTTTCGTAAATGAGTTTAGCGTGCTCAGGATTACCAGCTCCAGTGAAAGTTGGACGATTTCCCTTTTTGGTGTCAGCAAGCAATGTAAATTGCGAAACAGAAAGAATTGAGCCGTTAACTTGCTGGATGTTTAAATTCATCTTGCCATTCTCATCTTCAAAAATCCTTAGATGAGCAACCTTATGAACAAGATGATCAATTTCATCTTGTCCATCGGAATCTGTAACCCCAACTAAGATCATATATCCGTTGCCGATTTTCCCGTTTATTTTACCATCAATACTTACGCTTGCATGGTTAACTCGTTGAATCACTAATTTCAATCTTTTTCATCCTTCCGTTCGTTTAACCTCATAAACATCAGGAACAGCACTCACACTATCAATAATGCGATTTAGCTGTTGAATATTTCTTACGCCCACAGAGACCCGGATAGAAACAAGGTCCTCGTGAATGACCTTTCCTTCAACTGAATTCAAATTCTTAGTAGCAGAATTAACTCGTTTTAAGATATCGTTTAAAAGACCACTTCGGTTGTACCCTTGAATCTCTAAATCACTACTATAAGTAATGACATTATTATCAGTCTTACGCCAACTAAGATTAATAATTCGATTATTACCATTCTTTGCTTGAATTAAGTTAGGACAATTACTTCTATGAACTGAGATACCATTTCCCATGGTGATGTATCCTTCAATTTCGTCTCCTGGAACCGGATCACAACAACGACTGATATGAACTAATAGATTGTCAACGCCTTCAATCTTGATGTTATCTTCTGGTTTCTTTCCTTGTTCTGCGTCCTCACTCTCATGTGAGATGGTTTTATGACCTTCTAATACATCACGTTCGGCATCTTTTTGTCGTTTCTTCTCAATTTCATCTTTTTCTGGTTCTAGTAAACGATTAACAACTCCGTTAGGTTGAATATCACCAAACCCAATGGCTGCATATAAATTATTGATACTTGTATAATGCATTTCATTGATAACACGGGATAAATTATCATCAGTTAAAATGGTAGCCGGATCAAATCCAGAATCGACAATTTCTTTTTCAAGTATTTCTTTTCCAGAATTAATGTCATCATCATGACTACTCCGTTTGAAAAATTGCTTAATCTTATGCTTAGCACGACGCGTTTTAACCATGCCCATCCAGTTCTTGCCAGGGCCGTCGGAACTACTGGAAGTGATAATATCAACAATATCACCATTTTTAATTTCATAATCTAGGGGAACTAATTTACCATTAACTCGTGCCCCTGTGGTTGAATTACCAACATCCGTATGAATTGAGTAAGCCATATCAATCGGAATTGACCCCTTGGGTAATTCAATAACATCACCTGATGGAGTAAAGGCATAAACTCGGTCGCTAAATAAATCCCCTTGGACACTATCCATGAAATCAGAGGCGTCCTCTGACTCCTCTTGAATTTCAATGATCTTTTTAAAAAGATTGAGTTGAACATTGTTTTTATTACTTTTAACTTCGTCCTTTTGCCCTTCTTTATAAGCCCAGTGAGCAGCAACACCATACTCAGCAATTCGATGCATTTCCTCAGTTCGAATTTGAATTTCAAGTGGTTTGCCTTCAGGCCCAACAACTGTAGTATGCAACGATTGATACATATTAGGCTTGGGCATTGCAATGTAATCCTTAAACCGATCTGGAAACGGTTTCCATTCAGTATGGATTGCACCTAAAACTGCATAACAATCCTTTACCGATTTCACAATCACCCGAACAGCTAGTAAATCATAGATTTCTTTAAAATCTTTATGTTTATCATGCATCTTACGATAAATGGAGTAGATATGTTTAGGTCTTCCATATACCTCTCCTTCGATTCCCAGCCCCTTAATCGCTTGTTGAACTTTTTTTACGGCATTATCAACGTATGCCACTCGCTCATTCCGCTTGGAATTCATCAAATCAACAATTTGATAATAATCATCAGGCTTTAAGTACCGCAAAGAAAGATCTTCTAATTCCCACTTAATCGTTCCAATTCCTAGCCGATCAGCTAAGGGGGCATAGATATCTAAAGTTTCTTGAGCAATTCGCTTTTGCTTATCTGGGCGAAGAGCATCTAACGTTTCCATGTTATGCAATCGATCCGCTAATTTAACAATCATTACTCGAATATCTTTGCACATTGCTAGTAATAGTTTCCGGTGATTTTCAGCAAGTTGTTCTTTACTCGATTTATACTTAATCTTACTAAGCTTTGAAACTCCATCAACGATTAATGAAACGTGTTTACCAAAAAGTTCAGTAACATCTTCAATCGTTGCACCGGTGTCTTCAACCACATCATGAAGAAAACCAGCCGTGATCGTTTCTGCATCCATATGAAGATCAGTTAAAATGCCTGCCACCTCAACAGGATGATTAATATAAGGCTGCCCAGAAGCACGTTCTTGCCCCTCATGAGCAATTTTGGCAAATTTATATGCTTTTTTTATCATTTGAACATCACTATCATCAAGATACTCAGAAGCATCACGAAAGATTTCTTGTGGTGTCCATTCTTTAATTTTCGACATTATATCCTACTCACCTTGTTTTAATTCTAATATAGTTGAAACGGCTGATAAAAAATATAAAGGTGCTGATTCAGTTCGCAAAATCCTCGGCCCCAATCCGACGGGCACAAAACCATCTTGCTTTAATTGTTCGATTTCTTTAAGTGAAATTCCACCTTCAGGTCCAAAAAAAGCGGTCAAGCTTTTGCCAGGCTTCATTTCCGACACACATTCATACAATTTACTGTTTTCACCCTGTTTAGCCGATTCCTCATAGGCCACAACTTTTTGATCACTACTAAGTTTTTTTACCTTAGTGATTGAATCGGTGTACTTCACCATTGGAATAATATTTCGGTGAGATTGTTCGGCAGCACTTTGAGCAATTTTTTGAAGTCTCTTAATCTTCTTCGGTGCCTTATCCCCCCATTTAGCAATTGACCACTCAGTAGGCACAAAAATAATCTCACTGACCCCCATTTCGGTTGCCTTTTGCGTGATGAGGTCGGCTTTGCTCGCCTTCGGGATTCCACAAATAATCGTTACTTTAACCGGAAGTTCAGTATTTTGACTAGTTACATCAACAATCTTAATTGTTGAAGCCGTTTCATCAACTAATTCCCCAATATAAATAATATTTTGACTAGAAACAAACTCCGCCTTGGTTCCAGCTTTTGCTCTCATAACCCCAACAAAATGATGTGTCACATCGTTTGGAAGTTTAACAATTTGACCCACTTTTAGTGGCTTATCTAAAAAGTAGTGTTGCAATTAATTAACCTCACTATCTTTCTTTGCAATTACTGATCGCCAATCATCCATACTTAAAACTTGATCAACCTTAAAATGATGTTTTTTTAGCGCGTCAATCACTAGCTCTAATTTATCGGCAATAATACCGGAAGTAATGAACACGCCACCTTCATTTAAACATTGTTCTGCTTGCGGGATTAACGGAATGATAATCTCAGCTAAAATATTAGCTACCACAATATCTGCTTTTTCATCGATTCCATTTAACAAATTATTAACACTAACGTTGATTCCCTTCATCCCAGAATTTAATTCAATGTTTTTTTCAGCTGATTTAACGGCCACCTTATCGACATCATAAGCATTTATATTGCCAGCACCAAGTTTCCTCGCTGCAATACATAGCACTCCAGATCCAGTTCCAACGTCAAACACTCTTTCGTTTCCTCTAATAACAATCTCAAGTGCTTGCATGGCAAGTTTAGTAGTAGGATGGGTGCCGGTTCCAAATGCCATTCCAGGGTCTAATTTTACCATCAACTCGTCAGAGCTTTTGACATCATAGTCTTCCCAACTTGGGACAACGGTTAAAAATCGTGTCACCCGTTCTGGATGATAATACTTTTCCCAAGATGTCGCCCAATCCTCATCTTTTACATCATGAACATTTATCACATTTTTACCAGGATTCAAACCGAACCGCGTTAAATCAGCAACTTTTTCATGAATCTTTTTTACGGTCGCATCTACCTCAATATCATCCTGAAAATAAGCACTTACTTTAGCGTTAACTAGATCGTTATCAGCTTTAGAATCTCCCAATTCATACTGATCCCAATTAGATTCTCGTTTTAAAACCTCATAATCATTTCTATCATTAATCTGAACCCCATTTGCTCCAAGATCCATTAAAATATTAGCGACCGCATCAACTGCTTCGTGACTGGTTTCAACTGAAATCTCGACTAAGTTCATTGTTATCCCTCATTCTTTTTATAAAAAAAGCACCCGTTAATTGGATGCATTATTTTTATTGTCCTCAATTTTTTTAAGCTTCTGCTCGTGTTGTTTCAAATGACCAGCCAAATATTTAAGTAATCCTCGTTCTGTCTTAAAAATCCGAGGATGCTTTTGTTTATGCAATCGAAGATCAATTTCCTTAATTCTTTGTCGCCCTGTCCATCCATGGCCATAACGAATAATGAGCCGATTATTTAAATTATCTTTACCGAAGCGAAATACATAGACGTTATCTGGAGTAATTAACGGTCTGATATATGTTTTTTTGTAATGATATCCTTGATCGCGCAAAAATCTTTTAGTTTGATCTAACATATTCATCCTCCTCTCATATTTTTAATAAAACTCGTTCTTAAAACCTTTAGTCTATATCATAATGGAGATATATTTAATTGGCAAGCATCTAACTTCCAGCAAACAAAAAGACGTGTATCGCCACGTCTTAATATAAACATTCAAACTATAAACTAAACAATTTGACAGAATTCAATTTTTTCGTGGTTAGGCCCATAAATGTTAAAGAAACGGATTCCCTTATCCCAGAATGGACGAGTATCAATTTCATCTTCCTGAACATCTAAGCCCATTTTCTTAGCTTCTTTAAACGCTGCGTCAGCATCAGTAGTGTTTAATGAGATATGGTTAATAGCGCCATCTTTATCAGCAACTGGATCGCCCTCCCATGTCTCAATCATTAAATTGCCATACTTCATAAAAGCACAACGATTTCCTTGATACATGAATTGACCAGCTTTATCAAAACCTAACTTCTTATAAAAATCAATCGTTTCATCTAAATCTTTTGCTGGAATACCAACATGTTGGATGCCGGTAAAGTAATTACTAAGTGCCATAATAATTCTCCTTATGATATATTTTTCACCATATGTGAAATCTCTAACAACTACATTGTAAGACATTAATGATAAATAATAAAGCCATCATCCTAGTTTATTTTATTAATTTAGCACTCACAATTTCATTCCATTTAAGAATTTGGTCTCCCACAATTACTAAGTTCTTATAATACCCTTTCATCCTACCGATAATTTGTTCCACTTTTAGTTCGTTTTTGTCATAATAAGCATACTGTAGTTCCACTCTCAGTCGACTGACAAACGATTTTTGCAGAATTTCATCAATTTTTGAGTGATCCATCTGATCATCTAATTTTCTGGTTTGCTCATTATCCTTTTCTTTCTTTATTTGATTTAGTTTACTGGTATGATCTGATAAAAAATAACCCTGCCATTTTTTAATCCCACGATCATGATAATCAAACTTAAAAAAATCATGTACAGCTTCTTCGTTCATAACGTTCTCCTAACTTTAAGTTAATCTTGAATTTTCTTCTGTGAATCAGGCCAAACCATGTCATCAAAATTACGATAATAAATGGTTAACAGGTTATATTCAGTTACATAGTTAACTACCTTTTCTAAAAGTTCCAAGTCGTAATCAGAAATAACATAGATTGGTTGCGATCGCTCCTGTTGATACTTCTTCTTAGAACTCAAAAACCAATCGTACTCTTTATCAAAAGTGTTATTAACAATCATCATCCAGTAGCGGGTCTTAGGAATTCGCAAAAATAGATGATTAATATGGGATAAAACTTGATTCCCAATAAAAATCACATCATTACTCATAAGAATTGCCTCCATTGTGTCCGCCAACCAAATTAGATCTTGAAATTGCGGTAGCACCGACACACAAACTATTGGCATTTAATAAAGCCGTGTTACCAAACCGTTTTCGAATTTGATCACCGGTTTTATTTAACACATTTTGCTTAATCATATTTTGATTATCCTTAAATAGGTTTAATTGTTCTCCAACCTTATTTGAGAGATGACTGTAGTCAACTCCAATATTTCGCACAACTTCACCGTGCCAGTTTCTTTCAAACAATTCAATTAAATAACGACCAAGGTCATGATCATCATCTGTTGGTTCAACTTTCATTGACTGAGAAAAACCATTGCTACCAATAAGCTGTTTTATTGAAAAAGAAAAGCCAACCCATAACGTCACACATCCGGCTTGCAGTCCATGATTACGAATTCGTGAAGCAACCTGACTCGCAATTTCTCTAATAACAACTTCAATCTCATCCCGCTTAACGTAATCACGTGGAAGTACCTGAGAATTACTGTAACTTTTTTCTTTAGTATGCAGGGGTTGTCTCAAGTTACTTCGATCAATTCCCCATGCAGTGGCAAATAGCTGTAATCCAATGACTCCCATTTTTTCTTTCAACAGATACGGGTTAGCATGCGCCAATTCATACATATTATTAATATGAAGTCGTTTTAGATGGACTTTGGTTCTTTTTCCAATTCCCCAAACATCCGTTAGTCTATTGATATTCCAAATCTTATCAGGAACATCTTCGTAATGAATCTCACCAATCAGGTCGTAATCATGCTTTGCATAAACGTCTAACGCTAGCTTAGCTTGAATGGGATTGTCACCAATCCCAACCGTTGTATACAGTCCTAAACGGCTTCTGACCTCCTCTTGAATTTTAAGGGCCACTTCCCTCAAACTACTACCAAACAATCTCCAAGTATGAGTCATATCCAATAATGACTCGTCAATTGAGTATGGCAAAATGTCATGTTCATCAGTAAATTCAGCAAAAATATCATTAATTTGTAGATTCTTTTTAATGTATAAGTTCATTCGTGGAGGAACAATCAACAACCTTTCATCATCAGGAAGATCACGCTGACGACTAACGTTGCTAATCCCAAATAACTTTTTTGCCATAGGAGAAGCGGCCAGTATTAATCCGCCATTTGTATTAGCTTGTTCCGACATAACCACCAAAATCGAACGAAGTGGATTAAGTCCACGTTTAACACTCTCACAACTTGCATAAAAAGACTTATTATCAATGAAAAAGTAAACACCATGAGGTTCATCATCATAATTCAAAATATCACCTACCCGAACATCTGTTCGTATTAAATACTACTATCTTTCATTTGCTTTGTAAATATAATTTTTTGCTTTTATTTTTTATGATATTCTAATTATATTAAGTAGAAACGGAGCATAATAACCATGCATCGAATCAAGAAATCAATAATGTTAACTGGTTGTACTTTATTACTGTTCACTACTCCGGCAGTAATTCTGTCTGCTTCAAAATCTAGTAGATCAGAATTAATTTCCCAGAAAAAAGCACTCATTGAACAGAATCAACAACTATCAAAACAGATCAATCATACGGAAAATGATCTAAACAGTAGATATGTATCGATTAACCCAGTTTCAAATGTCAAAACAGTCGACTCCGATGCCTTAAAAACAAGACCTACACCAAAGCATCAAAATCAAAGTAATAGCAATGACATCAATACTTCAAACGCTCAGCGAATCGTTGGAAATAAAAATTCACACATTTATCATGTCCCTGGCCAAACGGGTTATAACATGAACAGCCAAAACGTCATCTACTTTAATTCGGAGGCAGACGCACAAGCAGCTGGATATCGGAGGGCTAAACGATGAAAAAGTTCCTGCTATTTCCAATCATAATATTATCCTTATTACTTGCTGGATGTTCACAACAAACCAATTCAAACGAACACAAAAGCCTTCATGATAATGAAAATACCCAGCAACTTGAAAAAAGCATTAATCAACTTCAAGGGCAACTTGACACTAAAAAATCAAAGCTTAAAAAACTTCAATACCAATTGAAACATGCACCAGATTTAAAATTAAGTGATTTAAATTACGACGGAAATCAAGAAGTAGAAGTTGATCACAATAATCCTAATTTTTCTACTGAAGAATTGCATAATAAACGCCCCTGGTTACGATTTAGTAACCTTGATCATCTTAACCGAGCCACCGATGCTAACGGTATGTTAAACGTTAAAACAATGCCCACTAAGAAACGTGAACCACTTACCTTTAATCCCACTGGATGGCACAATAAACACACCAACAGTGGTTGGTTATATAACCGAAGTCATCTGATTGGTTACCAACTATGTGGTGAAAACAATAATCCCAAAAACTTAATAACTGGGACAAGAACGTTAAATTCCCCATTAATGCTTTATCATGAGGATGATATTGCTACTTATCTAAAAGAAAATCCAAATAACTACGTTAGATATCAGGTCACTCCGATTTATCGAAATAATGAATTACTTAGTCGTGGTGTCCAAATGAGAGCCCAATCAGTCGGAAGTAATCAAATTCACTTTAACGTGTACATTTTTAACGTCGAGCCAGGATACAATATTAATTATCAAACTGGATACAGTACCAAATCATAAAAAAGGACAGTGACCATCTAGTCACTGTCCTTTCAATTTAAATATTAATGATTGGTTGGTTTCGTATGGAACCATGCAATGTTTTTGTCAAAAAAGCTTAACAAGTCATTACATAAGTACAAAATGTAAGTTAAGAATAACGTCCAATTGGCACCACCCTGATATGCAGTAATGCCCCACAGAATAATCGAGAAAATCCCCTGGGCAAGCCAGAAATAATAAGTATCCCGAAACCTTAAAGTCGTAAGTAAAGCACCAGTAATTCCAATTGTGGCCGCAAAACTATCTACAAAAGGACGAGGGCTATCACTGTATCCATGCTCCCAGGCATATAAAGCTCCTAATACTACAACAAAGAAAAGAGCTGTCAACCCCCAATTCATAAACGTTTTTTTAAGGTTACCCTTAACAGTCAATTTCTTAATATGTTCATCAACATTAGTAGCCCAACTAGGAATTAACAAGACCGGAATATCCAAAAGTACAATGTATGTAGTTTGGAGAATAATATCATTGTAATTCTTAGCAGTGAATGCAACATAGATATAAATCAAAGCACTAATCAAACCAAAAATTCCATTTAATGGTTTCGTATTAGTAATTGAAATGGTAGTAGTAAATCCGAGCATCCCCGCTAACATCGTCATAATCGCAATAAACGAAAGTGGTTGTGTGACAGTTGATCCAGCAATGACTCCCAAACCAAATAGGAGCAACAAATAGCTTTTAAAGCTCCAACCTTTCATCTGATTGACATACCAATTAGGCTTTAATATGTCATAAGCCGCAATGTTGTTTTTCTCTGACATAAATAATCATCCCTTCGACAAATTTGAATTCACTTTTCATCATTACACACTTATAATCTCTAAACAAATTTGCTAACAACCCTAACTTTTATAAATTGGCCCAACATTGGTCCATAAAAAAATTTTTTTATTTTTATAGCTTCATTTTTTTTCGATCATAAGAGAGAAATTGATAAAAAAATTCAAAGTGTGACAAATTAAGATAAATGTATCATTTATAAAATATAAAAGATATTGTAAATGCAAACAAAAAATATGTATAATGAATAATGAAGTATAAAGGAGGAAATAACATGCTAGTAAATGTCCCATTTGCAATCAAAGCCGATGGAGTTCATGATCTTAAGAAAGTTACCGTAAAAATGCCATCTGGTGAAAAAGTAGAATTAGACGCCGTCACCCTTGACGATATTGATCGTGATCATGAACATCTTTTAACCATTACAAAAGACGCTAAACATGAATTGGGAGCTCCTGGTGAAAGTATTTCCTTTGATGAATTCGGTGAAAAGAACTCATTCCCATCAAATAATACGGTTGTGTTCATGGCAATTCCAAAATAAAAAGAAGTACTACCTAACAGATAGTACTTCTTTGGTAAATAAGCATCATAATTATGAGAATTCCCTGGTAAAATTTCGTAAAGTGTGATTAAATATAGAGTGTAGATTAGAGAGGTAATAAATTTCTGTCACATTCTCAACATTCACATCAGCTAAGGCTTTCCACTCCTACTGCTTATTAGTCTTAGACACGTGTGCTCTTTTATTTCATAGATCTTTACTTATTAGATTGTTACTTCTCATAACTATGCTACAGTTCTTGAACCTCTCTAATCGTAGAAAGCACTCTATTTGAGTGCTTTTTTTGTACATTCAAATCCCCTAGCGTGAATTCTTTAATCTTTACCTTACTTTTACAGTATATTATATTAGCTGTTACTAATCAAGTATATAAGTAAAAAATATCAAAATATACTCCTTATAAGAGAACACAAAGACTAATCATAAAGCAATTTTTATCTTATAAAAAATTTTTCTAAGAAATTTTTACAATTATATTGTTTCCCATATCACATATCTTAACACCCATGACAACGGGATTAATAGTGGCAATTCATAATTAAAAACAAAGAACCCTTTCGTTTGATAGTTGGAAAAGTTAGTCATATCACTTCATTAGTGTACTCAATCCAATTGTGTAATCCATAACATTAACTAATGATTTTCATAATCATAATACCGGCATTTCATGAAATTTATTAACAATTAACGGAAAGAATAATATCATTTAAACTAAAAAACCACTATTCTATAATAGTGGTTTTTAGTACTAAATAAAATAATAAATTTTAATTTTTAAAATATCATAATTATTATTTAAAAAGCGGTTCGTGGGCCATATTTACATGTTCAACATTTCCCTCCATGAAAACTTCTCCTTCTGGTCGAAAACCAAATGAAGCATATAAATTTTCAACGTATTTTTGTGCCTCAATAATAATCTCTTTATGAGGATATTTTTCTTTAATAACCCTCATCACTCTTTGAACTAATTTTGTTCCCAAATGTTTCCCACGTTGTTCGGCAGAAACAGCAATTCTTCCAAAAGTTATATAGTAATCTTGTTTATATATTCGACCATAAGCAATAACGTGATTTTGATCGTTAAGCAAAAAAACATGCCATGCCTTCTTGTCATTATCATCAATATCCTGCAAAGTAATCTTTTGTTCTACTACAAACACTTCGCATCTCAGTTGATAAATATCAAATAATTCGTTCAAAGTTAATTGATCAAATGACTTTACCATCCACATATATTCACCTCCAATCATCAAATTTAACTTATTATAATCCATAATTGTTAGTATCAAAAAAGCGGCAACTACTATTTGTCGCTTTTTTGGTCTTCATCAGTTTGTAAGACAGCCATGAAGGCTTCTTGAGGAATATCAACCTTTCCAACCGCTTTCATCCGCTTTTTCCCACGTTTTTGCTTCTCAAGTAACTTCGCTCTTCGATCAGGGTCACCAGTATGAATTCTAGACGTCACATCTTTTCGATAAGCTTTAATATTAGTTCTAGCAATAATGGTAGCGCCAATTGCTGCTTGAATTGGAATTTCAAAATTTTGTCTTGGAATAATACTCTTGAGTTTTTTAACAATTTCACGACTTCGGCCGGCAGCAAACTGTTTATGGGAAATAAAACTTAAAGCATCGACCTTATCACCGTTCAATAGAATATCCACTTTAACTAGATCACTTTGTCGATACTCAGATAATTCATAGTCAAGTGATGCATAACCATGCGTACTTGATTTTAATTTGTCGAAAAAATTAAAAATAATCTCCGATAATGGCATTTGATAAATGACATTCACTCTGGCATCGTCTAGATACTCCATCGTGACAAACTGACCACGTCGATCTTGACACATTTCCATCACAGCACCAACATAATCGTTTGGCACCATGATACTAGCCTTAACAAATGGTTCCTTAATATCCTTAATTGCTGATACATCTGGCATTTCAGATGGATTTTCAACTTCAAGTGTACTTCCATCATTTAAATCCACATGATAAGTTACTGATGGAGCCGTAGTAATTAAATCCAGCCCAAACTCACGTTCCAGACGTTCCTGAACCACGTCCATGTGAAGTAATCCAAGGAACCCACAACGAAATCCAAAACCCAGTGCTTCAGACGATTCCGGCTCAAATTCAAGTGAAGCATCGTTTAATTTAAGTTTTTCAAGTGCTTCCCTTAAATCACCAAACTTCGCATTATCAGTTGGATACAATCCAGCATAAACCATGGGAATCATTTCACGGTATCCTGGTAGAGCTTTATCAGTTGGATTGTTTGCGTCAGTAACTGTATCGCCAACTCGCGTTTTAGTGATATCTTTAATGCTGGCAGTAATGTATCCCACATCCCCAGCCATTAAGTACTTTCGTTGAAGTGGCTTCGGCGAGTTAACACCAACTTCTGTGACTTCATATTCACTTCCACTGTTCATCAAGCGAATTTGATCTCCAGGCTTTACGACTCCATCATACAAACGAACACTTAGTACTACGCCACGATAATCATCGTAAACTGAATCAAAAACCAACGCCTTAAGCGGACCCTCAATATTTCCCTTTGGAGCAGGAATCTTTTTAACAATTTCCTCTAATAAGTTCTCAACCCCGAGTCCAGTCTTGGCACTAATCTCAACTGCATCAGAGGTATCCAATCCAATCACATCTTCAATCTCTTTTTTAGTTTTCTCGGGCTCTGCTGAAGGCAAATCAATTTTATTAATGACAGGAATAATTTCAAGATCATCATCCAAAGCCAAATAAACGTTAGCTAAGGTTTGGGCTTGAACTCCTTGAGTGGCATCAACAACCAGTAAGGCACCCTCACAAGCAGCCAGACTTCTAGAAACTTCATAAGAAAAGTCTACGTGTCCGGGAGTATCAATCAAATGAAATACATAGTCAATCCCATCCTTACCATGATAAGTTAACTCAACCGCATTTAACTTGATGGTAATTCCACGTTCCCGTTCCAAATCCATATTATCCAAAATTTGATCTTGCATGTCCCTTTTAGAAACTGTGTCAGTCAACTCCAAAATTCGGTCGGCTAAAGTTGACTTACCGTGATCAATATGAGCAACAATAGCAAAATTCCTCGTCCGGCGTTGCTTTTCCTTCATTTTTTTATAATCCACGATATTTTCCTACTTTCATTATTAATTCGTCCAAGTCGTTACTATTATTATAACAACCCGATATATGTATAACAAACAAATAAAGGAGCGGTCTTTAAACCGCTCCTTTATTTGTTTATTTAAAAGCATCTTTCATTTTATCAAAGAAATTCTTGCCTTCTTCAACATTAGTATCACCACTAGCTTCAGCTAAAGCTTGTAAAGCAACTTTTTGTTTAGAGTTAAGTTTCTTTGGCGTCTGAACCTTAACTTTTACCATTTCGTCACCATTACCATTTCCATGAAGTTTAGGCGCACCTTTTCCTCTTAAACGGAAGACCGTCCCAGTCTGGGTGCCTGCAGGAATTTTCAAATCAACGTCACCATGAACGGTTTTAACTTTAATTTCTCCACCTAAACCAGCAGTGGCAAATGAAATTGGTTGATCAAAGTAGATAGTAGATCCGTCTCTTCTAAAGTACTTGCTTTGAAGAACTCTAAAGATCACGTACAAGTCACCATAAGGACCGCCATTTTCACCGGCATCACCTTGACCCTGCATGTGCATTTGCTGTCCCTCTTCAACACCAGCAGGGACCGTAACTTCAAGAGAATGTTGTTTCTCAACTTTTCCAGTACCGCCGCAGGTTGGGCACTTCTCTTTAATTACTTTTCCAGTGCCGCCACAAACGGGACATGGTTCCTGGGTCTGCATCTGACCGAGCGGGGTATTAACCGTTTTAGTAACATAACCGCTTCCATGACAGTTAGAACAAGTCTCTGGCTTAGTCCCGGGCTTAGCCCCAGTGCCATGGCACGTTGGACAAGTTTCTTCACGATTATACTTAATGGTCTTTTTAGTCCCAAAAACAGCTTCATCAAATGTAAGTGTCATTTGATATTGCAAATCTCGTCCACGACGTGGTGCAGTTGGGTCAGCTTGACGACGTCTTCCGCCACCACCAAAAATATCATTGAAAATATCAGAAAAGTCACCAAATCCGGCACCTTGTCCGCCTGCACCAGCACCAGCACCGGCTCCGCCACCAAAGCCTCCAAATCCTTGGGGACCATCAGCTGAACCATACTGGTCATAATTGGCTCGTTTCTTTTTGTCACCTAAAACTTCATATGCTTCGGTTATTTCCTTAAACTTTGCCTCTGCATCTGGAGCTTTATTAATATCTGGATGGTATTTTTTTGATAATTTTCGATAGGCATGCTTAATGTCATCTTCACTGGCGCTTTTGTCCACGCCTAATACTTTGTAATAATCTTTATTAGCCATTAGTTCGCCTCCAAGCTCAAATAATACAACAAAAAGCCAAAGCCCATCAAACTGACTTTAGCTCTTCATCAATTGTTAATAGCCTCAATTGCCACAATTATTTGTTGTCATCATCATGGACTTCATGGTAGTCACCATTAACAGTATTATCATCATTTCCATTAGATGATCCACCGTTAGCATTATTTCCACCTTGTTGTCCCTGATCAGCTTGGCCTTGGTTTTGTTGATACAATTTAACTGCTAATGCTTGAACCTTTTCGTTCAAAGCATCCTTTTTAGTCTTCATTGCATCAGTATCGCCATCTTCTTTAGCTTTTTTGAGTTCGTCTTCAGCATCCTGAGCGGCTTTAATCTCATCATCTGAAACTTTGCCTTTAACATCTTTCAATGTCTTATCAGTCTGGAAGATCAATTGGTCAACTTCATTATCTAGATCAACCTTGTTCTTCTTTTCCTTGTCGGCATCTTCATTTGCTTCGGCTTCTTTCATCATCTTATCGATTTCGTCGTCTGATAGACCATTGGAATCTTTGATGGTGATTTTTTGCTGTTTTCCAGTTCCCTTATCTTTAGCAGAAACATTTACAATTCCGTTTTTATCGATATCAAAGGTAACTTCGATTTGAGGAACACCTCTTGGTGCTGCAGGAATATCAGTTAATTGGAATCGACCTAATGATTTATCATCAGCAGCCATTGGACGTTCACCTTGCAAAACATGAATGTCAACGGCCGTTTGATTATCAGCAGCAGTTGAGAAAGTCTGTGACTTGGAAGTTGGGATGGTTGTATTTCTATCGATTAACTTAGTGAATACCCCACCCATCGTTTCAATACCAAGTGATAGTGGAGTAACATCAAGTAAAACAACATCCTTAACGTCACCAGTAATTACTCCACCCTGAATAGCTGCACCTAAAGCAACAGCTTCATCGGGGTTGATTGAATGACTTGGTTCTTTACCAGTCCACTTTTGAACTTCCTCTTGAACAGCAGGAATTCTAGTTGAACCACCATTAAGAATTACTTGGTCAATATCACTAGCTGAAAGTCCAGCATCCTTCAAAGCATTGTCTAAAGGAGCCTTAGTCTTTTCAACTAAGTCAGAAGTTAATTCGTTAAACTTAGCACGTGTAAGCGTGGTTTGTAAATGAAGCGGACCATTTTCACCAGAAGAAATGAATGGAAGTGAGATTTCAGTTTGAGTTACACCTGACAAGTCTTTCTTAGCTTTTTCAGCAGCGTCTTTCAAACGTTGTAAAGCCATCTTATCCTTCGAAAGGTCAACCCCATTTTCCTTCTTGAAGTTATCGATTAACCAGTCCATGATTCTCTTATCAAAGTCATCCCCACCTAAGTGAGTATCACCATTAGTTGAAAGAACTTGGAAGACTCCGTCACCTAATTCAAGGACGGAAACATCAAAAGTACCTCCACCTAAATCATAAACCAAGATTTTTTCATCTTTATCTTTTTTGTCTAAACCATATGCAAGTGAAGCAGCAGTAGGTTCGTTAATAATTCTCTTAACATCAAGCCCAGCAATTTTACCAGCGTCTTTAGTAGCTTGACGTTGTGCATCATTAAAGTAAGCAGGAACGGTAATAACAGCTTCACTAACAGTGTCACCAATGTAATCTTCCGCATAGCCTTTAATGTATTGAAGAATCATAGCTGAAATTTGTTGTGGAGTATATTCTTTTCCGTTTGCCTTTACTTTGTATCCTTGCTCACCCATGTGACTCTTAATTGATACAACAGTATCTGGGTTAGTAATTTCTTGACGCTTAGCAACTTCACCAACTTGAATCTCGCCATCTTTAAAAGCAACTACTGATGGGGTCGTTCTTGATCCCTCTGGGTTGGTAATGATTTTTGGTTCATTACCTTCCATAACGGCTGCAGCTGAATTAGTTGTTCCTAAATCAATTCCAATAACTTTATTACTTGCCATAACTTAAACCTTCTTTTTATATATTTAATAACTATTTAATTACTGTGCCACTACTACCATTGCTGGTCTTAAGACCCGATCAGCAATTTTATAACCGCTTTGAAGTACCGATACTACGGTTCCCTTTGGATGTTCATCACTTGGAGCAACCGTTTGAACAGCTTGATGAAAACTAGGATCAAATTCCACTCCATTAGCATTAATTTCCGAAATATCATTATCCTTCAGAGCTTTTTCAAGATGTTGTTGGACCATTTCGATCCCCTTTTTGAGTTGCTTACCGTTTTCATCAGATACGTCAACGTCAAGAGCTCTTTTTAAATCATCCATCACAGGCACAACGTCTTTAGCAAGATCTTGTGCACCATACTTTGCTAAATCAGCACGCTCTTTTTTGTTTCGATTTTGAATGTTCTGAATCTCAGCTTCTGCTCGTAAGTAGTTGTCTTGAACTGAATCTAGTTGTTGATTTAGTTCATCAATCTTTTTTGCAGAATCATCTTTCTCGTCTGTTTTGACTTCTTGCTCTGACTTACTCGATTCATCAACATTTTCCGTTTTATCATCTAAATCTTTACTTTGCTTTTCCTTATCACTCGCCATTTTGAACCTCCTTTTTATTTATCATAATTATCATAGTATCCATTGATTCGTTTCTGAAGTTCATCTTTAAACGCATCAACTAGACCCAAAACCTTAGGATAAGACATTCTGGTAGGGCCAATTACAGCAATCCTACCAACACCATGAATCCCAACATCATAAGTTCCAGAGATAATACTATAATTTTTCAATAAATCATTTCGTAGCTCAGAACCAATCATAACTGAAATGGGTTTGGATTCATTATCTAAAATTTTTGCCATATTCGAGTTATTTCCAAACATTGAATAAAGTGGCTTAATATTTTTTAGATCGTTCTTATCATCCATTGTATCCAATAAATTCATTCTTCCACTAACAAAGAAATGGTCTTTAAGCGATTTATTAATGACGTATTCAAAGGCTCCAACAAAGTTTTCTGAAGAAGTTAAATAGTGTCTAATTTCGTCAGGAATTGTACTTTTAAGTGCCTCTAAAACTTCCGGAATTGTCTTACCAAAAAGCTTGTCATTAACTAAATTAGTTACTTGAAGTAACTTATCTTCATCAATTTGGTGATTAGTTATAAAGGGCTGACTTTCAACTTGCCCATCATTCATCACCATAATTGCCATCACTTGGTGATCGGCTAACTTAATTAGTTGAAAATGTTGTAAAGTTTCGGTATTAGTCTGTTCTGGACTCAAAGTCATCGCGGTATAATCGGTCAAGCTGGACAAAATATCAGCAGATTGTTTAACAATATCATCAATTTGTTGAAATGTTCCTCCCAGAGCATTATGAATCAAACTTTTTTCTTCATTGCCAACCAGTACAGGATTAACCAAATTATCAATGTAATATCGATATCCTTCATTTGAAGGAACTCTTCCAGACGAAGTATGAACTTTTTGAATCAAATTTTGACCACTTAAAACTGCCATCTCATTACGAATGGTAGCCGAACTAACATTCATTGGGAGTTGATCAGCCAAGCGTTTTGATCCAATTGGAACACCATTGTTAGTATAGTCATCAACAATGTACTTTAGAATCATATCTTGTCTCTTTGTGAGCATTCTTACCACCTCTTTTAGCACTCTTTATTATCAAGTGCTAACGTACATTTATACCTTACCAAAGGTATTAAAGAACGTCAAGAAATAAGTTTACTGGTAAGAATTAATGTATTTCTTAAAATAAGATCGGGTGTTACTTTCATCAATTTTTAATTGATCAATCAACGGTTTCCGCCCCTGATATTTGACCTCGTCTCTCATTTTCGATAACCATCTAACTCTGACGTGATTACCATAGATATTTTGATCGAAATCCAAAATATTAATTTCTAAAGTAACTGGATTATCATTTCCAAACGTCTCATTTTTGCCAATTGATGCCATCGCTTTGTACCACGTACCATTAACTTCAAGTTGGACCACATACACCCCAAGTTTGGGCAACTGCTGTTTTGCCGAATACTCAACGTTAGCAGTGGGAAAGCCTAATTCACGACCACGAGCAAACCCATGAACAACCACTCCGTCATTTTCGAATTCATATCCCAAAAGATCGTTAACCGTCCGGATGTGTCCCTGTTCAAGATTTCGACGAATCCTAGTAGAACTAACCTTCTTGTCGTCCATTTCATCAGCGGCCACACTGACTACATCAAATCGCTCCCTGGCATATTGAGGGAGCTCCTTCATGCCCGCATTTTGTTCTCCATAAGTATGATCAAATCCTGCTATAACCGTATCAGCATTCAATCCAATCAAATAATTATCAACGAATTCTTGGGGATTTTGATTTTGAAAAGCAAAGTTGTAATTGATGACATAGACCACATCAACCCCCAGTTGCTCAAATAAATGTAATTTACGATTAAGCGGGGTTAAATAACGTTTTTCATTTCCATCCAACTTCTTGTACACTAACGACGGGTGATGATCATAAGTTAAAATTGCCAAAGGAAGTTTTTTTTGTTTAGCAATTTGTTTAGCTTGATTAATCACTTTTTGATGTCCCAGGTGAACTCCATCAAAAAACCCCATGGCAATGACTTGGGGACGATTTTTTTCGTTCTTATCAAGTGGGTATGATAAATAATTGACTTCCATAATTTCCTCTAATCTAAATCAAACATTTTTTTGGGCTTATAATTATTTTCCTGTTCATTTCTATAATACAAAGCTCGATCAATATTATTATACTTTAAAACTATCACTTCATCTTGACAAGCGATCTCATCAATACTTAAAAAACCGCCATTTTGAACACGATTCCACTGCTCTTTATTAATCACAATAGTCTTAAAATCTTTAAGAGCATGTGAAATTGGAAAAACAACTTTATTGATTTGATTAGAATTCATGGCTTCTTTAATATCTTTAAAAGTTACTGTATCGCAAAGATTAAATCCACCACTTTTAGTCCGAGTTAAACTTGACATCACAGCTGGGATGCCAACTTTTTTTCCAAAATCAGTTGCCAAAGTTCTGATATAAGTTCCCTTTCCACACTTCACCTCAAAATTAAAGGTTTGGGTGTGAGTATCACGATTGTAGGAACTCGCATTGATACGAACAAATTGACTAACGTTAATTTGTCTTTTAGGCCGATCAACTTTCATACCAGCACGTGCGTACTCATATAACCTTCTTCCATTCACTTTAACAGCGGAAAACATGGGAGGAATCTGGGTCGAAATCCCCAAAAATGATTTCAAGACTTCGTCAATTTCTTGATCTGTGATTGGCTGAAAATCAAAATTAGTATCAATAATTTCACCATCTAAATCCTCGGTAGTAGTGGAAAAACCTAACGTAATTGACCCACTATAAACCTTCCCTGATTGCATTAAATAATCAACTACTTTAGTGGCATGGCCCAAACAAATCGGTAAAACTCCATCTACATTAGGATCAAGTGTGCCACTATGGCCCACTCTTTTTTGTCCAATAATGTGTCGAATCTTACTCACACAATCAAAGCTCGTCATTCCCCTAGGCTTATACAAAGGGATAATTCCAGTGACCAATTCACTCACTCCTGTACCATATACGCAAAAAAGACCGGAAATAAATATTTCCAGTCAATTTTTTACTTATTTTTTTTATTTAAATTATCAATCAAACGATCAATCTTACTTCCGTATTGAATGGATCCATCCCGTTCAAAATGAATCTCTGGAGTAACGTAGATACTTAACCGATGACCTAACTCGCCTCGAATTAAACCAGTTGCTTTATCCAAGCCCTTTTGAACCTTTTCTTGTTCAGACTTCTTGTCAGATAAACTACTGTAATAAATCGTAGCTTGTTGCAAATCACCAGTAACTTCAACACCAGTAATAGTTACTCCTTGAACTCGTGGGTCACGAACACGCTTAAGTAAAATATCGTCGACTTCTTTTTGAATTTCCTGCTGTAGTCTTCCAACACGATATTGTGCCATGACAATCACTCCTTACGGTATCTACTTAGGTTGGACTTCTTTCATGTGGTATGCTTCGACTTTATCTCCAACTTTAATGTCATTATAGTTTTCAATCGTTAAACCACACTCAAAGCCTTGTTTAACCTCTTTAACATCATCTTTAAAACGCTTTAGACTACCAAGCTCTCCATCATAAATCACAACATTATCTCTAATCAGACGAACTTTGCTATCACTTTTTACGTACCCATCAAGAACCATTCCACCAGCAATCGTTCCAACTTTAGAAGCTTTATAAATTTGTCTTACTTCAATATTACCAGTAACTTCTTCTTCATAAGTTGGATCAAGCATGCCTTTCATTGCAGCTTCCACGTCATCAATGGCGTTATAGATAACTTGATAAAGACGAATATCAACCTTATCAGTTTCAGATTGAGCTTTAGCTTGCGGAGTAGGACGGACATTAAAACCAATGATGATGGCATTACTTGCTTCAGCAAGTGCAACATCACTTTCGTTCACCGCACCAACAGAGGCATGAATAACGTTAACCTTAACTCCCTCAACATCGATTTTTTTGAGGCTTCCAGCTAAGGCTTCCACTGATCCTTGTACATCAGCTTTAATAATTACGTTAACCTGTTTCATATCTTCTTGTTTCATTGAATCAAACAAGTTATCAAGAGTAACACGGTTATTTTGCTTCCGTTCTTCGATTTGGGCTTCTTTAGCTCGTTCTTCTCCAGCAGCACGAGCAGTCTTTTCGTCATTAAAGACAACAAAACGATCACCGGCTTCAGGAACATCATTTAACCCCGTAATTTCAACTGGAGTTGATGGTTTAGCATTCTTGATTTCTTTCCCGTTCTCATTAGTCATGGTTCGAACTCGACCAAAAGTGTCACCAACAACGATTGGATCCCCAACGTGCAAAGTTCCTTGTTGAACCAAAAGGGTAGCAACAGGACCCTTACCCTTATCCAATCTTGCTTCAACGACTGAGCCAGCTCCATTTTGTTTTGGATTAGCCTTAAGTTCAAGCACATCGGACTGAAGTAAGATCATATTTAACAATTCATCAACATTAGTTCCATTTTTAGCAGAAATATCAACAAAAATCGTATCTCCACCAAAATCTTCAGGAACCAATCCATAGTTCATCAATTGCTCTTTAACATGTTGTGGATTGGCATTCGGTTTATCAATTTTATTAACTGCCACAATAATTGGAGTTCCCGCTGCTTTAGCATGATCAATTGCTTCAACAGTCTGTGGCATAACACCATCATCAGCTGCTACTACCAAAACAGTCACATCGGTAATGTCAGCACCACGAGCTCTCATGGCAGTAAAAGCAGCATGTCCTGGAGTATCAAGGAAGGTAATGGTCTTATCGCCATGTTTTAACTGATAAGCACCGATAGCTTGAGTAATTCCACCGGCTTCACCTGCTGTAATGTGTGAATGACGAAGATAATCTAGTAACGTGGTTTTACCATGATCAACGTGTCCCATGATGGTAACAACGGGTGGACGGCTTTCTTGGTAATCGGTATTATGCTCTTCTTCATTAAAGAACTTGTCAATATCTGATACATTAACATTTTCTTTTTCTTTAGCTTCGATCCCATAATCGGTGGCAAGAAGTTCAATGGCATCCTTATCCAAGGATTGATTCTGATTAACCATCATTCCCAGCATAAATAATTTTTTAACAATCTCTGCTGGTTCCCGATGCAGTAACTTACCAAGATCCTGCGCATTCATACCATCCTGATAGATTAAAACTTTAGGTAATGGACGACTCTTACGGGTTGGCGCCGCATTCTTTTTGTGATTCTGACGAATTCGTTGATTCTTAGAATACATATTATAACGATTATCGCGACGCTTATTACGCTTCTTGCCCTTTTTATTTTTGTTGCGGTTCAAACTACCACCAAATTTTCCACTTCCGTTATTATGTGGCTTAGAAGTATTATTAACCGGCTTCTTGCTTGTATTATTTGCAGTTGTAGAACGATTACTATTCGCATGGGCCGCATTTTGACTATTATTCGTGTGCGAATGTTGACTATTTTGATGATTGTTGTGATTAAAATGATTACTTGAATTCTGATTCCCGTGCTGACCGTTAGTATGAACACCATTGCTATGAGCATTTTCTGGACGCTGATTACTTGTTTGCCCATTATTTTGATGTTTATTTACTTGTTTATGTTCAGAATTACTTGGTCGATGTTGATTGTTAGAATGATTGCTTCTACCAAAATGATTGTTATTCTGACCATTTTCATGTTTTGAAGTATTGTGACCATTACTTCCGTTATGGGAGTCAGCAGTCTTTTTTGCTGGAGCATGCCGTTGTTCACTTCCACTGGCCGCTTTCTGACTATTCTTAAGCGCGCCTCGGACGGTCTTCTCCTGATTTGAATCAAGCGATGACATATGGTTTTTAACCGTAAAACCATTTGACTTAGCAGTGTCAATCACACGTTTACTAGGTATATTAAGCTCTTTGGCTAATTCATAAATTCTTTTTTTGGCCATATAATCACACTCCTTTACTTGTATTATTTTAATTCTTTAAATTTTTTCGAAAATCCTTTATCCTTAATCGCTACGATTGATCGTTTCATCCCAATCGCGTCGCTAAGATCATCTTTAAGCATACCAGTATTAACTGGAACTTCATAGAATTTACTTTTATCGAGAAACTTCTTTTTGGTACTTGCACCACAGTCTGATGCAATAAACAGGTAATTAATCTGTCCCTTTTTAATTGCATTCAAGACAATCCCCTCACCTGAGATTATTTTACCAGCTCGTCTTGCAATTCCCAATAAGTTTAAGACTTTATTATAATTTGTCATTATCAATCAATTCCTGTCGAGCCTGCTTATGGTCGACGTAACTAATAAGTTCATCATAAAAATCATTTGTTAAAGTTACATCAAAAACTTGATCAAGGATTTTATCCCGCTTGGCTTTTTTGGCAATTGTTACGTCAATTTTTACGTAAGCTCCTCGACCAGATTTTTTCCCAGTTGGGTCGACTGACACATTACCCTCTTTATCACGAACAATTCTTACTAATTGTCGTTTAGGTGCCATTTCACCCGACACCACATCTTTTCGCATTGGCACTTTTCTTTTTCTCATAACAGTACCTCCTCAAAAATTATTCCTCGTTTTCGTCTTCATTTGATGAAACATCATCAGTAGAATGATTATCTTCACTGTCACTTTCGTCAGTGCCATCCATTTCTGATTCGGATTTAATGTCAATCTTGTATCCAGTCAGTCTAGCGGCTAACCGTGCGTTCTGACCACGTTTCCCAATTGCTAACGACAACTGGTCGTCTGGAACAACAACGGTGCAAGAACGATCGTCTCCATCTTTAAAAATAACGTCAATAACGTCAGCGGGTTTCAATGCATTGGCAATGTACTCAGCTGGATTCTCATCCCATTGGACAATGTCCATATTTTCTCCACCAAGTTCATTTACAATTGTTTGCACTCTGGTTCCTCTAGGTCCAACACTAGTTCCCACTGGATCAATATCAGAACTATTAGAACGAACAGCCACCTTAGCACGGTCGCCGGCCTCCCTTGCGATCGAGACAATTTCAACTGTTCCATCATAAATTTCGGGAACTTCTTGTTCAAAGAGTCGTTTTAGCATTCCAGGTGCAGTTCGACTTACAAAAATTTGTGGTCCCTTTGAGGAATTTTCAACGTTTGTAACATACACTTTTAACTTGTCCTGTGGACGATAAGTTTCATTTGGCATCTGATCATTTTTAGCCATCACGGCCTCAACTTGACCAAGGTTCATATACACAAAACGACTATCTTGACGTTCTACTTCAGCAGTTACAAGTTCATCTTGATACTTACTGTACTTGTCATAAACGGTCTCACGTTCAGCTTCACGAACCCTTTGAGTAATAACTTGTTTAGCGGTTTGGGCAGCAATTCTTCCGAAGTTCTTTGGTGTAACTTCAAACTTAATTTCGTCACCAAGCTCGTACCCTTTATTAATCTTTAAAGCTTCATCCAAGCTAACTTCTAACCGTTGATCCTCAACATTATCAACTACTTTTTTAACAGCGTAAACATGAATACTTCCAGTTTTTTCGTCGAAGTTAACTTCGACGTTCTGAGCCTGATCAAAGTTACGTTTGTAAGCCGAAGACAATGCTGCTTCTAAGGCATCGATCACAACCTCTTTTTTTACGCCCTTTTCTTTTTCAAGTTGATCAAGCGCACTTACTAATTCTTTACTCATTTTAATCTCCTAACTAAAATTCAATTGCTAATCTAGCTTTTGAAATTAATTTTCGCGGAATTTCAAGTTCACTAATTCGCGTTTTATCTTTAATTGCTAACGTTAATTTATCATCATCAACACTTTTGAGGGTTCCCTCAAAAGACTTTTTCCCATCGAGTTTTTGATATAAAGAAACGTGGATATAATCACCAATTGCATTTTGATAATCAGACTCCCGTTTTAATGGCCGTTCAGCACCTGGCGAAGACACCTCTAAGAAGTATGGTTCGTCAAATGGATCTGGATCCAATTCATCAAGTTTTTCACTTAACTGATCACTAACCAAAACACAGTCATCCAAACTAATTCCTTGGTCTTTATCAATATAAACTCGCAAATACCAGCTTCCACCCTCTTGAACATACTCAATGTCATAAAGGTAAAAATTGTTATCATCTAAAATCGGTTGAACGGTTTTAGTAACTCTATCAATAACTTCGCTCAAATACTTTACCTCCTAAAAAATACCAATAAAAAGAGCGAGCATCCCTGCTCACTCATCAGAAGAGTTTATTATTACTGATATAACTATACCATATAACCCAAATAATATCAAAAAGCCCTAGATATCAAACAGACTTAACTGATTTTCATCGGGTAATTCACTTAAGACTCCATTTTGGGTCATAAATTCAATAATGGTTTTAGAAACTTTACCACGTTTAGCAAGATCTTCCTTTGAAATAAATGGCTTATCTTCTCGAGCCGCCACGATTTGTTTAGCAACGTTTAAACCTAGTCCAGGAATTGCTCGAAATGGTGCGATTAATTTTTTACCATCAATTAACCACTCAGAAGCGTCCGAGCGATTAATATCGACCATCTCAAATTCATAGCCCCGCTCCAACATTTCATTGGCAATTTCCAAAACAGTCAAAAGATTTTTCTCTTTAGTGGATGCTTCGGTCCCTTTATCGTTGATTGCCTTAATGCTTGATTTAACTGCTTCTTTTCCATGACTCATAGCCACAATGTCAAAATCATCAGCCCGAACAGAAAAGTAAGCGGCATAGTAAACTAGTGGAAAATAGACTTTAAAGTAAGCCACTCTTAGTGCCATTAACACATAAGCAGCCGCATGAGCTCGCGGAAACATATACTTAATCTTTAAACAAGAATCAATGTACCACTGCGGAACACCAACGTCTGTCATCTTATCCTGCCACTCATCCTTAATTCCGCGACCATGTCTAACTTGTTCCATGACCTGGAATGAGGTTTCTGAATCTAACCCCCAGTTAATCAAGTCGGTCATGATATTATCACGACATCCAATCACATTCGCAATGGTAGCCGTCCCATCCTTAATCAGTTCTTCAGCATTTCCTAACCAAACATCGGTCCCGTGTGACAACCCAGAGATTTGCAATAATTCAGAAAAATTACTTGGTTTAGTTTCTTCAAGCATTCCCCGCACAAAACGCGTCCCAAATTCAGGAATTCCAAGTGTCCCTGTCTTTGAAAAAATTTGTTCAGGACTCACACCAAGAATCTTAGGACTAGCAAACAATGACATCACACCCGGATCATCCATTGGAATCGTTGTCGGATCAACTCCTGATAAATCTTGAAGCATTCTGATCATCGTTGGATCATCATGTCCCAAAATATCAATTTTTAAAATATTATCATGGATGGAATGAAAGTCAAAATGAGTCGTTTTCCATGCCGCATTTTGATCTTCGGCCGGATATTGTATTGGAGTGAAATCATAAATATCCATGTAATCTGGAACAACAATGATTCCTGCCGGATGCTGTCCAGTAGTTCTTTTAACACCAGTTGCACCCTTAGAAAGTCGATCAATTTCAGCATTTCGAAAACGTTTGCCGGTGTCCCGTTCATAATCCTTTACGTATCCGTAAGCTGTTTTATCAGCAACGGTTCCAATTGTTCCGGCCCGATATACATTCTTTTCACCGAACAGAACCTTGGTATAATTATGCGCAATTGGTTGGTAGTCTCCAGAAAAATTTAAATCAATATCAGGGACCTTATTTCCCTTAAATCCTAAGAAAGTTTCAAAGGGGATGTTGTGCCCATCACCAACCATAACTGTTCCACACTTCGGACACTTTTTATGTGGTAAATCAAATCCAGAACTATATTCACCTTTAGTGAAAAATTGCGAGTACTGACATTTAGGACAACGATAATGGGGAGGAAGTGGATTAACTTCAGTAATTCCAGACATAGTGGCAACTAAACTCGATCCAACTGAGCCCCTAGAACCTACTAAATATCCATCCTTGTTACTTTTAGAAACTAACCTTTGAGCAATTAAATAAATAACAGAGAAGCCGTTTCCAATGATACTTTTTAGTTCTTTATCAAGACGCTTCTGGACAATTTCAGGAAGCGGATTGCCATACAAACGATGCGCTGTATTCATCGTTCGATCTCTAATTTCGTCCTTAGCACCCTCCATTTTTGGTGTATACAACTTGTCTTTTAAGGGTTTTACGTCATTAATTTCGGAAGCAATTTTATTAGTATTATCAACTACAATTTCTTCAGCTTTATCTTCACCCAGAAAATTAAAATCTTTCAACATTTCATCAGTGGTCCGAAAATGGAGATCGGGTAATTCTTGGCGATTCAGTGGGTTAGCTCCGCCTTGAGAATTAATCAAGATCTTACGATAAATATAATCATGAGGATCAAGATAGTGAGCGTCACCAGTTGCTACTAACGGAATGTCTAGCTCATGGGCAATTTCATACATATTACTAATAATTTCTTGTAACTTACCCCGATCACTAATTAATCCTTGATCGATTAGTGGCTGATACGCTGCTTGAGGCTGAACTTCAAGATAATCGTAAAACTTAGCCTTATCAAGTGCCTCTTTTTTACCCTTTTGCATCATCGCTGTGAACACTTCGCCACTCGAACAGGCCGATCCAATCAATAGACCATCCCGAAACTTCTTAAGCTGACTCCTAGGAATTCGAGGAACCCGATAATAATAATCAACATGAGCAAGTGATACCAGCTTAAACAGATTCTTTAAACCGGCTTGAGTTTTCGCCAAAATAATAGCATGGAATGGACGAGCATGCTTATAAGCATCATGCTCCTCCATATGATCATTAAGTTGATCGTGGTACTGAATGTTATATTTATCTTCAGCCTCTTTTAAAAAAAGATAATTTAAATGACCAGTTGATTCTGCATCATAAATCGCACGGTGATGGTGCTCTAATGAAACGTCAAACTTTTTAGCTAACGTGTTTAATCGATAACTCTTAAAATTAGGATACAGAAAACGTGCCAACGTCAAAGTATCAATAATTGGATTACTAATCCTACTCATGTCATGGCGTTCGTAACCAGTATTCATGAACCCAATATCAAAAGTAACGTTATGTCCTACAATGATTGCATCACCACAAAACTCACGGAACAACTTAAAGACTTCTTCTTCAGACTTAGAACCAGCCACCATATCATTGGTAATTGAAGTTAAATTGGTAGTTTGTTCAGACAATGGGAAACCAGGATCAATGAACTCCTCAAACTGTTCAATCACATTGTTATTTTGCATCTTTACAGCCGAAAGTTCGATAATCTTATCGTAAATTGCTGATAAACCAGTGGTCTCAACGTCAAAGACAACGTATGTAGCATCCTTTAAAGCAACATGTTTATCGTTATAAGCAATTGGTTCACCATCATCAACGACATTTGCTTCCATTCCATAAATCATTTTAATATCGTTATCAACTGCAGCATGATAGGCATCCGGAAAGGATTGCACGTCGTCGTGATCAGTAATGGCAATTGCGGGATGACCCCATTTTTTGGCGCGACTAACATAATCACTAATCGAATTAGTAGCGTCCATCTGGCTCATGTTAGAGTGTAAGTGCAGCTCAACCCTTTTTTTATTTTCAGGGGCAGTATCTTTTCTTTCTTCGTGTTTAATTGGATTAATATCATAAGCATTAAGTGTCAATTCATGAGAGTAGTTATCTTCTTGAATGCTTCCACGAACTTTAACCCAATCTCCTACATTTAATGATGCAAATTCTTGTTCTTCGTCATCATTTTTGGAGAATTTTTTAACAACAATTGACGAAGAATAATCAGTAACCTTTAAAATCATCAATTGGCGGCCAGATCGTAATGATCGAATTTCTTTATCAAAAACATATCCACTAACTACGGCGGAACGTTCCTCTTCGGTTATGTCCACCATCTTAGTAATATCAACATCATCTTTGATTTTCTTTCCAATCATTTTAGAATGCTTACTTGGATGTGATTTGCCTGATGAATTCTTTAGAGCCTGCATCGCCTTTTGAGCCAACTCAACGTCACGTTGTTGTTTCTTTTTCTTTAAATCATCTATTTTTTCTTGAGATGCTGTAGTATCAATCATGGTATGAATGGAAAATTTAGGAAATCCAACTCTTTGATAAGTTGATTCAATTGGTCCCAAAGCATTACCATTTAGAAAATCTTTGACGATTTCATTTTCAGCAAGAAAGGTAACTCGATCATCAATCAGTTTTGGTAAATTATTATTACATAATTCATGCGTTAAATTTGAAGTAATTCCAGCGTGATTTACAACCCATTGCCAATAATCACCAAGCTTACGATTATCAAAACCACTATTCTTAGTTTTAATCTCGAAATCTACCTTAGCAATCCCATCGAAGGCCACACACAAATGATGAAAAAATTCTATAAACTTTTCGTAAGGCATAATCTCTGGTAGTACCAAATGAAAATGCCATCGATTTGATTTCTGATGGACATCGATTTTGTCAATTTCAGCATTTTGAAAGTAAGATTGATCAGCTGAATCTTCTAATTTAATTTGCTGAAGTAATTTACTAAATAATTCTTTTTTATTTAAACTCACTTTGATCCTCTCTTTCATTAGTTTAAAAAAGACCAGTTAAAACCTGGTCTTTAATTTAAATCTCTTTAGACAAAATATCAATTGTATTACTTAAATCATCTTGTTTAGTCTCAATCGTTTCGCCAGTTTTACGAATTTTAACTTCTACAATTCCTTCATCCGCCTTTTTGCCGATTGTAACCCGAATTGGAATTCCAATAAGATCAGAATCAGCAAACTTAACCCCGGCACGTTCCTTTCTATCATCAACCAAAACAGATAGTCCTTTTGATTCCAATTCTTTTTCAATTGAAGATGTCATCTCTAATTGCTCATCATTTTTAACATTCGTTGGGATAACATGAACATCATATGGAGCAATTTCTTTTGGCCAAACTAATCCATTTTGATCAGCTTGCTGCTCTGAAACTGCCGACAACAAACGACTGACACCAATTCCATATGAGCCCATGACAACCGGGATATTACGACCATTCTGATCGAGAATATCAGCACCCAATGTTTTGGAATATCGTGTTCCCAATTTGAAAATATGACCAATTTCAATTCCCTTGGTAAACTTCAATACTCCGCTACCATCAGGAGAAATGTCTCCTTCTTTAACTAAATGAAAATCCCCAAAGTCTTTTACTTGGTAATCACGGTCGTAATTAACGTTTTTATAATGCTTCCCGTTTTTGTTAGCCCCAGTAACACCATTACTAATACCTTTAACATACTGATCAGCATAAACAGAAACGTCATCTGGAACATTAATTGGTCCAACCGATCCAGGTTTAACGTCTAAGTATTTAGAAACCTCAGTTGGGCTAGCAAGTTCTGCCGAATCAGCATCAAAATAATTCTTAACCTTTGTTGGATTAATTTTTTGGTCTCCCCGAATCAAAATCATTACTGGCTTACCATCAACGATATAAAGTAAACTTTTAATAATCTGATCTTTTTCAACATCAAAGAACTTACTAACTTGATTAATGTTATTAACATCTGGAGTGTCAACTAATTCCAAATCATTTAATTCTTGATGTCCCTTTTGATCAACAAACATATTCGTTGCCATCTCCAGATTAGCAGCATAATCACTATCATCCGAATAGACAATCGTATCTTCACCAACCGCAGCAGGAGCAGAAAATTCTTTTGAATCGGAGCCACCCATTGACCCAGAATCACCAATGATGGTCCGATAATTTAACCCAATCCGGTCAAAAATTCTCTGAAACGCTGCTTCCATTTGTTTATAAATCTTATCCAAATCATCATCATCTTCAGAAAAGGAATAGACATCGAGCATAATAAACTCTCGACTACGCAACAATCCATAACGTGGCCGATCTTCATCACGATACTTAGGTTGAATTTGATATAAAATTAAAGGAAGCTTTTTATATGATTTGATATTATTTTTAATTAGATCTGTAAAAGTTTCTTCATGTGTAGGACCCAAAATAAAATCCGTATCATGTCGATTTTTAAATTTAAATAGTTCGGGACCATAAGTGTCATATCTACCCGAATCTTTCCATAATTTAGCTGGAATAACTGTGGGCATCAACATTTCTGCTGCATCGGTTTTATCTAATTCTTCACGAACAATTTTTTTGATGTTTTCAAGCACGCGATATGCCAGTGGTAAATATGCATACATACCTGCCGAAACCTGCCTAACGAATCCAGATCGAACTAGCATTTTATGACTAAGAGCTTCAGCTCCCGCTGGATCTTGTTTTAAAGTTGGTATCAATAATTTTGACTGTTTCATTTTATAACCCCTAAAGTTTTATCGAATAAAGTATCGCTCAATATCATTCCAAGTTACCAGTACCATCAATACTATCAGAATGGCAAAACCAATGAGCGTAATGATCGTTTCCGTTTTTTCCGAAACTGGTTTTCTTCTAATTGCTTCCACAATATTTAATAATATTTTACCACCATCCAAGGCTGGAATTGGTAACACATTTACAATGGCTAAATTAATGGATAAAAATGCTAAAAAGCTCAACAGTCCTAAAAAACCGCCCTTGGATGCGTTAGACGTCTCCGCAAAAATGGCAACTGGACCACCTAAGTCATTTAAAGAAAAATGGGTAAACATTGAACCCAACACACCAAACAATTCAGTTGTCATATCCCAGGTTCGAGTAAATCCAGAAAACAACTTAGCTGAAAAGCTAGTGTCCATCGCCTGCTGAACTCCAATCATACCAACTTTTTGCTTCTGAATGGTTTTGGCTTCAGTCGTCATTGAAATATTTTTAACTTTTCCATCATGCTTAACCGTTAAAGTTACTTTTTTATCTGGGCGCTTCTGAATCAACGTGCCGATATCATTCCACGTGTTGGTTTTGTGACCATCAACAGCCAAAATATTACTATTATTTTGCAGACCAGCTTTTTTCGCAATTGAAACTTGTGGCGACAGGTTAACCCTGTTTGAGTTATTAGGAACTCCACCTTGCATGAAGGACAAAAGCATAAATGCCAAAATTGCCAAGACAACGTTGTTAAAAATTCCCGCGCAATTTACCAAAAGTCGTTTATACAAGAGTGCTGACTGAAATTGAACGTCAACCGGCGCGATTTGAACCTCGATCCCATCTTTTTCAATAATAGTAGCATCGTGATCAACAGAAAACTTTTTTTTCTCAGAATCATCACCATTTTCGTATCCTTCAATCCAGAGACCCCCTTCTAGATCGGATCCCGACACATCTAGTGGTATTCCTTGAAACAGTTGGCTTTTATTACTCAAATCAATTCTAGTAACAACACCTTTGCTATTAGTTTGAAGCCGAACTGGAGTCCCTGGCTGAATTTCTTCATCCTCATCATCACTACTTCCAGCCATTCGAACATATCCACCAATAGGCAGTAATCGTAGTGTATAAGTCGTGTGATTATGTCGATAGTAAAACAACTTGGGACCCATTCCAATTGAAAATTCACGGACCATGATTCCTGACATTTTAGCCACGATAAAATGACCAAATTCATGAACAAAAACTAATATTCCAAAAATGATTATGAAACTAATGATTGTAATTAACAATAAAGACCCAGTCCCTTCCAGATATTACACAATTCCAAATAAATGTAGTAGTGGTAGAACAAATAATAAACTATCGAATCGATCTAATATTCCACCGTGGCCTGGCAAAATCTTGCCGGAATCCTTAACTCCATAATAACGCTTTAAAGCTGACTCAACTAAATCACCAAATTGACCAAAAATGGAAAGAACAATCGTAATAAAGAACATACTTACAGTACCAATCCCATCAATTGGGAAAAAGCAGACAAAGATTGTACACAAAATGGCTGCTAGTGCTGTACCGCCAATCGATCCCTCCCAAGTCTTATTAGGAGAAATATGAGGTGCCAATTTGTGCTTTCCAAATGCCCTTCCAAAAAAGTAGGCACCAGAATCAGTTAACCACACAATAAATAGAGCGTACAACAGGGTTGTTAATCCATCAGTCCGGGCTTCAATAAAGTAATGAAATCCAAACCCAATGTACAAAATTGCCAAGGTAAAGACTCCAGCGTCATCAAAATTGAACTTATTTTTAGAAAATACGGTAAATAACATCAATAACATTATTAAAATGTAAATTGCAAATGGAGGCTTAATCCACAATGGTAAAAATGATAACCAGTTTGTCGGGATAATCATAGCAATTGTCGCAACAAACGCAATTAGTGTCTCTGGAGACACTAAAAGTCGTTTTTTCATAATAAAAATTTCTGCTAGAGCAATCAAACCTAACACGATAGCGGCTAAATCAATCCATATTCCACCAGCAATGATAATCGGTATAAAAATAATCAAAGCAATAACCGCTGTGATAATTCTCTGCTTCATAATAAATCTCCTATTTTGCGTCCAAACCACCAAATCGACGGTGACGCTGTTGAAATTGTATAATTGTTTTTTCTAGATCAGCAGGTGTGAAATCAGGCCAGTACTGATCAACAAACTCTAATTCACTGTACGCAATTTGCCATAACAAAAAATTAGAAATCCGTTCTTCACCACTAGTTCGAATCAATAAATCAGGATCAGAATATTCACCCAAAAAAGCGGTCATCAAATGATCTGAAATTGTCTGATCAGAAATTTCATCAACATTTATATTACCTCTTTTTACATTTTGCGCAATTTCCTTAACGCCACGCACAATCTCGTCACGACTACCGTAATTTAAAGCAAAATTCAAAACCATCCCGGTACAATCCTTAGTATCATCAATTGCGTCATAAACTGCTTTTTGGGTTCTTTTAGGTAATCCAGAAATGTCACCAATTGTCGTAACCTTAACATTGTGTTTAATGAGGCTCGGAACAAAATCATCAAAAAATTTAGCTGGCAAACTCATCAAGTAGCCAACTTCCTTTGCGGGTCGCTTCCAGTTTTCCGTAGAGAATGCGTATAACGTTAATACTTTAACCCCAAGATTACTTGCTTTGGTAGTAATATCTTTTACTACTTCCATTCCGCGTTTATGGCCAGCAATTCTAGGTAAGTGTCTTTTTTTTGCCCAGCGCCCGTTTCCATCCATAATTATTGCAATATGATTAGGAATGTTTTTTATATCCAGTTCGTTAGTCATTTGAGTACCTCAATACTTTTACATAAATAAAGGATGAGAGAATCCTCATCCTTTTACTTTACTAATTTCCATTCTCCACGACCTGCGTCAACCAAAGTATTAAAATACTTTAAAATCTTATTAGCGTCTTCTGGGCTCTGTTCCCCGAGTTGATTCAATCCCTCACCCGTTGGGATTGGCTCTGACAGATCTGTAATCTCGTTTCCATTCTCAATCGTCGCTTTTGAGAAAGCAATAATCCAGTCATTTTCGATCAAGGGAGAAACTACAAAAAATAAGTTAAAGTCATCATTAATATAAGCGGGCATCACGTACACATTATCTTGAATTTTCTGTAATTGATTACCATCATAGTCCAGTGCACGCAGGTTCCCTTCGTTAACTGGCTGTTTCAAACGAAATGCCATGTGATCAAACTCAGGTGTGCCCGGTGTTACTTCTTTTTCGTTATCATTATCATCAGCCATTAGAAAAACTCCTCATTTTATTAACCATTAAGAATCTCGTCTTCCTTTTTCGAGATAATGTCTTCCACTTCAGAAATTGACTTATCAGTGATTTTTTGAATTTTGTCCTCCAAATTATGAGACTCGTCATCCGTAAAATCACCATCTTTGTTACCCCGTTTAGCAGCGTCCATGCCATCACGACGAACATTTCTAACTGCTACTTTACTTTCTTCACCAGTTGCTTTAACTTTTTTCGCAATTTCTTTTCGACGATCTTCTGTCAACTGTGGGATCACAATTCGAATATTGTCACCATCATTCATCGGATTAATTCCAAGGTCAGCCTCTAAAATACCATGCTCGATGTCCTTTAACGAACTCTTATCATAAGGTGTAATTAAAATTACACGCGGTTCTGGAATTGAGATTGAAGCGACTTGGTTTAATGGCGTTGATGCCCCATAATAGTTAACTCTAACCGGACTTAATAAACTAGCATTAGCACTACCAGCTCGGATGTTTCCAAGTTCCCGCTGTAAGGCTTCCTCTGCTTTTTTCATTTTTGACTTAGTTGTGTCAATAATTTCATTTGAACTAGGCATATTATTTTCCTTCCACGATTGTTCCAATTTTATCACCTTGAACAACCTTCTTGATATTGCCAGGCTTATTTAAATTGAATACCACTAACGGGATATTATTATCCATCGAAAGTGAGCTTGCAGTAGTATCCATAACATGTAAGCCTTTGTTAATGATATCCATTTGCGTTAATTTCTCATACTTTTTAGCATTGGGATCGGTTTTAGGATCAGCTGAGTAAATTCCGTCAACTCCGTTTTTTGCCATTAAAATGGCATCAGCGTCAATTTCAGCAGCACGGAGGACTGCCGTAGTATCAGTTGAAAAGTACGGATTACCAGTACCTCCGGAAAAAATCACAATTCGTCCCTTCTCTAAGTGGCGAACTGCTTTACGCCGAATGTAGGGTTCTGCAATTTGCTTCATTTCAATCGATGTTTGAAGCCTAGTCGGAACATCCACTGATTCAAGGTTATCCTGTAAGGCTAAACCGTTCATAATGGTCGAAAGCATCCCAATATAATCGGCTTGAGATCTTTCCATTCCCATTTCTTCACCAGCTTCACCACGCCACATGTTTCCACCACCGACAACGATGGCAATTTGAATCCCTAAGTTATAAACATCTCTAATTTCTTCAGCAATCGTCTTGATAACGGGGGGATTAATTCCAAATCCTTTATCACCAGCAAGAGCTTCACCGCTTAACTTTAAAACGATCCGTTTGTACTTTAAATCTGCCATCAGATTTCCTCCAACAATATAAATTAACTACGATAATTTTAGCATATATTAACGTATAACAACAGTGCCCTGAAGTTAGGTATAACAAAAAAGCCAGTGCATTTAACACTGACTTTTTGCTGAAATATTATTGATTCATTTGTTGTTTAACTTCATCAGCAAAACTTTGAGTATCTTGTTCAATACCTTCACCAACTTCATATCGAACAAAGCCTTTTAGTTTACCATTATTTGATTCAACATATTGTTGAACAGACATATCAGGATCCTTAACAAAAGGTTGATCAGCTAAACTAATTTGAGCTAAGAATTTCTTTAAACGCCCATCAACCATCTTTTCAACGATCTTTTCAGGTTTACCCTCACTTAGAGCTTCCTTTTTAAGAACTTCACGTTCATGCTGCAACCGATCTGAAGGAATTTCATCTTGAGTTAAGAATTCTGGGTTTTCAGCAGCAACATGCATGGCAACATCCTTAGCAGTATTGTCATCTCCACCTTGAAGTTCAACCAAAGCACCAATTTCTCCACCATTATGAAGATAAAAGCCAAAACTATCATCATCATTTTTATTAAAGGTCTTGAAACGACGCAATTTGATTTTTTCACCAGTAACTTGGGTGGTATTAATGATGGCATCTTCGACGGTCCCATCGTTTAATTCAAGTTTCATTGCTGCATCTAAATCTTTAGGCTGATTTAAAGCAATTGCATCAGCAACAGCATCAATCAAATCCTTAAAGTCATCATTGCTGGCAACAAAGTCCGTTTGCGAGTTAATTTCAACGATCGCAGCCTTGTTATCATGAACAACAACTCGAGTGAGGCCACTGGCAGCCACCTTTCCACTCTTCTTTTCAGCCTTTGCAACCCCATTTTCTCTAAGAATATCAATGGCTTTCTTTTCATCACCATCGGCGGCAACTAAAGCCTTCTTAGCATCCATCATACCAGCACTAGTCTTGTCACGTAACTCTTTAACTTGTTTAGCAGTTACTTTTGCCATAATTGTGATCTCCTTTGTTTTAATAAAAAACTGACTTAAATTAGGCCAAAAGGGTCTAAACAAAAGTCAGCCTATCACTTTAATTATTTAGTTTCTTCGGATTTTTCATCTTTTTGGTCAGCATTTTTATCAAAATCTTTTTCGCTAACTTCATCTTCACCCTGTTTACCCTCAATAATAGCATCAGCCATTGTTGAAGTAATCAATCTGATGGCACGAATTGCATCATCATTAGAAGGAATAACATAATCAATTCCATCAGGATCAGTATTAGTATCTACCATTGCTACAACCGGAATATTGAGCTTTTGAGCTTCATGCAAAGCAATTTGTTCCTTATGTGGATCAACGATGAACATTACATCCGGAATCTTAGGCATATCTTCGATACCGCCTAAGAATCTTTCAAGTTTGTCGGTTTGCTTCTTAAGCAAAGCAACTTCCTTCTTTGGTAAACGTTCAAAAGTGCCATCTTGAGCCATCTTTTTAAGTTTCTTCAAGTACTTAATTCGTTTTTGAATCGTGTTCCAGTTGGTAAGAGTACCACCTAACCAACGATGGTTAACGTAGTAAACACCAGCACGTTTTGCTTCTTCTTCAATTGAATCTTGAGCTTGTTTCTTAGTACCAACAAAAAGAATTACAGCATCATTTGCTGCTTCATCCTTCATAAAGTTGTAAGCACGGTCAATGCACTTAACCGTCTTTTGTAAATCGATGATATAAATACCATTACGTTCAGTAAAAATGTATTTCTTCATCTTAGGATTCCAACGACGAGTTTGGTGACCGAAATGAACACCAGCCTCAAGTAATTGTTTCATTGTAACTACAGCCATAATTAGCCTCCATATAAAAGTTTTTTCCTCCCTAGAATTATGCAAGGAACTCAAATGAGCACCGCCTTACAAAACCTTCTAGGTGTGTATTGGTAATTAACACCAAGGATTAGTATACAAAATATCAACGTAAATAACAATAATATTTTGAGATTTAATCAAATCTTGCGTATAATATTAAAAATGTGTTACGGTTTTATTTATCTGAGGAGGAGTTTAAATGATAAAAGCTGTCGTATTTGACGTCGACGACACATTGTATGATCAAAAGCGGGTTTCAGAAGAGGCCTTTTTTAAGACGTTCCCTAATCATCCAATTATTGACTCAGCTACTTCATTTAAAAATTTTCAAATTCAAAGTCCCTTAGTTTATTCCAATATAATGTCTGGGACTTACAAGCAAAATGAACTAGTTTATCAAAACATCAAAAATGGTGTTAACGATCTTGATCCGGATAAAGAAGAAATTAAACATTTTAAGAAAAACTATCTAACTTGTATTAAAGAAATTTCATCTTATCACGATCTTTTAAAGACAATCCAAATGTTGTCAAATGATTTAAAAATTGGAATTATTGCTAACGGATCCAGTCAATTCTTAAATAACGAACTAAAGATCCTTGGATTAGATGATTACATTGATCCTAATTACATCATTGCTTCAGAGTCAGTTGGCATGTTAAAACCGGATCCTAAAATTTTTACCGTTATGAATCATAGATTAGATGTCAGACCATCCGAAGTAGCTTACATTGGCGATTCATTTACTGGTGACATCATTTCAGCCAAGCGAGCTGGTTGGCATGCCTTTTGGTTCAATCACCGCAAACGATCCGTCCCAGAAACAAACTTTGTCCCAGATCAAACGGTAACTTCTCAAAATGAGCTTTGTGAACTTTTAAAGGCTCTATCAAAATAAAAAGCGCACTTCATATGAAGTGCACTTTTTATTTTGAGTTCCTATTTAACTTCAACTGAGTTATCGGACTTACCGTTTTTAATCAATTGAACGTTTGAATCGAGTGCAATTTGAACCATGTTTTTAACCGCAGGCTTCGTGTAAAATGCAATGTGTGGAGTGATTAAAACATTATCCCGTTTCATCAAGTTCTTCAATCTGTCATCTGGGATCTTATCAAAACTTCCAAAATCAACATTGAAAATACCCACTTCGTTTTCGTACACATCAAGAGCAGCTCCTGAGATCTTGCCACTGTCAAGGCCACGAATCAAAGCATCAGTATCAATCAAACTTCCACGGGCAGCATTGATAATTTTGATTCCATCTTTCATTTGCGCAATTGAATCATCATTAATCATATGATCATTTTCTTTTAATGCTGGAGCATGAAGAGTTATAATATCAGAATTTGCATACAATTCTTCAGGGGTATCAACGTAAATTCCCTCTTTTTTGAGCTCAGGGTTTGGATAAGGGTCATAAGCAATCACTTTGGCACCAAAACCTTGAAGGATTTTAACAACTTGGCGTCCGATTCTCCCAGTAGCATAGACACCAACGGTTTGCTTGTTCATTTCGTCAGCAATATCTGGAGCCCAGGTCATGTTACCATGGCGTTCCTTATCTTCAAACTTTTTAGTATGACGAAGTAACCGCATCATTTCTGTAACCGCTAATTCAGCAATAGCAGCTGGTGAATAAGCTGGAACGTTAGTGACATTAATGCCATCACGTTTAACAGCATCAGCATCAACATTATCCACCCCAACGTTTCGAAGTGAAAGTGATTTAATGCCAAAACTAGCTAATTTGTCTAAAATATCAGCAGTATAAGGCTTTTGCTGGTATGCAACCACACCATCAAATCCCTTTGCTTCGTCGACAGTGTCATTATCCAATAATTTTGATTCTGCTTTTACTTCAATGTCTGGATGAGCTTTATCCCATTGTTCTAAGTATGGTCGTTCATCGTCTCTAATTCCATATGCAATGATTTTCATAACTTAGTCCCCCTTTTCTTTTCACCATAATTATAACACCCAACCACTAATTACCCCAAAGAGTCGAGTCAATTCCATGGCTAATTAGAAAAAATTCTTTTTTTCTCCGAGTTTGATGCTTAAAAGCGTATTCTGCTTTCATGGCACTCCTTTTATCATTAAATTTTTCGTAGTACAGTAGCTTTAAGGGTCGCCTAGTTTTAGTATATTTGGCCCCTTTCCCAGCTTGATGAACCGCTAATCTACGATAAACGTCATCGGTAAACCCACCGTAAAACGTCCCGTCACAACAAAGTAAGACATACATATAGTAACTTTTACTTTCCATACAACATCTTTTTAACCTCTTTTGAATAACTACCATGGTCATAAACCGTAATCGGGTAATCGACTTTTAAACCAGCATTTTTTCCATCTTTAATTGCAGATACCAAAATCATGTTAGAATTCTTTCCCTCTTTAGGGTAAATAAATTGAATTTGCTTCATTGCTAGTCGAAAGTTAGTCATTAAGTTCATTAATTCATGTAGGCGATCAGGACGATAAACCATGTAAAGTTTCCCACCAGTTTTTAAAAGCTCACTACTAGTTTTAATAACGCTTTTCAAATTAGTTTTTACTTCGTGTCTTGCAATCGCTAAATATTCATTCGGATTTTTTTTACTAGTCGGAAGATTTGAAAAATACGGAGGGTTAACCGTAATAGTATCAACCTCATCTTTGCCAAAAATTGTGGTAGCATTAGCTAAATCATCATTATAAACGGATATCTGATCCTCTAAGCCGTTCAGTTGAACACTCCTAGTTGCCATATCACTTAGACGTGATTGAATCTCGACTTCGGCAATCTTACCATGTGTTTTTTTGCTTAAAAACAAACCAACGGCACCATTACCAGCACATAAATCAACCAAAAGACTATTCTTATTGATCTTAGGCTGAGCAAAATTAGCAAGCATTACGGCATCCAAAGAAAATGAAAACACACTTGGACTTTGAATGACTTTAATGTCCTGACTGTAGAGTTGGTCAATTCGTTCATCACCAATCAAGTTCACCTAGTTCACCACCATTTTTTAAATTTAACTTGTCACTTTTACCGTTAATAATATACTATTAAATTATACATCTTAAAAAAAGGAGCTTAAAATCTTTTGTGGTACTCGTTTTTATTTACAGTTGGCCAATTCATTTTAAGAATTATAAATGGACCAATGAATGTGATGCACAAGAATCGTATCCCAGACGGAAATTACGTGTTAATTGCTCCCCACCGGAGTTGGTTTGATATGATTCTAATTGCAACGGTAATTCGCCCTAAACAGTTGTGTTTCATGGCTAAAAAAGAACTATTCAAAAATCCAATGCTGGGATGGTTTTTGCGGCACGTCAACGTATTTTCGGTTGATCGTTCAAATCCAGGAATTTCAGCAATTAAAATTCCAGTTAGAACACTGAGAAAAACCAATCTATCACTCATGATGTTCCCGTCTGGTACGAGGCATTCCAAAAAACTCAAGGGCGGTGCAGCACTGATTGCCCAACTAGCTGGAGTGCCCCTGGTACCAGTTGTTTATCAGGGGCCATTGACCCTCAAAGAAGTTTTCAAACGCCAGAAAGTTTCAATTAACTTTGGTGATCCAATTTATATCAACAAAAAAGAAAGATTGGATGATAAGAATCAAAAATTAATTGAAAATCAAATGCAAGCCGCCTTTGACAAGCTCGATGATGAAATTAATCCCAACTACGTGTACATTGATGAATCAAAACCGCATAATAAAAAAACGTCGAAGTAATTCGACGTTTTTTTAATTTTGATGATGTTTCATTGCGTTCATCATTTGGTTAAGTTTCTTTTGTGATGGCTTTTGTCCCATCTGAAGCATCATCGCTTTAAGTTGTTCCTGGTTGATTGGTGGATTATCCTTCAAATACTTTTCCATGTACTTACGAGCACCGAAGAAGCCAATTAGTGCACCAGCTAGTAAAGCCAAAATCACTATTAAAATCCAGATCCATGTAGACAAATCATTGACCTCCCTTCAAGCCTTTTATTATTATTTTACACAATTAGCAAGGTTTTGAAAAGATTGGAATCAATCGTCTCGCAAATTTTTCTTTCGCTGAGATTCCTTGACTTTGTCTGAAGTAATTTCGTTCCCTTTTTTATCATAGACCTTAGTCATTTCAATCTGACTTTTAAAATTAGCCTTGAAACGATCTAAGTACTCTTTTCGTAACTTCTTCTGTTCTTCTTTTTCTTCTTCAGATAAACCTTCGTTTTTTGATTTTTTAGATAATTCGTTAATTCTTGGAATGAGTTTTTCTAATTCTTTATCTTCAGCCATGTTAACCTCTCCCTTCATCTGATATCATAATATCACGAAATAAAGCGTGAAAACAAGGATTTGTACACGAACAAACGTTTGCAAAATTCCGTTTTTGTGGTATTCTTATTTTAGCTAAAAACCAATTAGAAAGCACAGAGGTGCCTTATGTCGCAAGCATCACAAACAAAACAACATGATATTCTCGAATACATTTGGAAACAAGTTCGTGATCAAGGATACCCACCAACCGTTCGAGAAATCGGAGAACACGTTGGATTATCGTCAACTTCAACGGTCCATGGTCATCTCGCTCGTTTGGAAAAGAAGGGCTATATCATCAAGGATCCAACTAAGCCGCGCGCCCTTGAAGTTACTTCTGATGGAATGAACTATCTTGGTGTTTCTCAAGAATCAAAGCCGGACGAGATGCCTTTACTTGGAACCGTTGCTGCCGGAGAACCAATTCTTGCGGTTCAAGACGCAACTGATTATTTCCCGATTCCAACCGCACTCCAACGAAGTTCTGATTCACTCTTCATGCTTACCATTAGTGGTACAAGTATGATCAATATCGGAATTTTAGACGGTGATCAGGTAATTGTAAAACGCCAAAATACCGCTGAAAATGGTGATATTGTTATCGCCATGAACGACGAAAACGAAGCCACCTGCAAACGATTCTTTAAAGAAAGTGACCATTTCAGACTCCAACCCGAAAATGATGACATGGCACCAATTATTTTAAAAAACGTAGTCATCTTAGGTAAAGTTGTCGGTTTATATCGAATCGGCATTAAATAAAAACCATTCACTTCAAAGTGAATGGTTTTTTTCTTGATTTAAATACTGACGTTTACCTTCTTTAACACCAGAAAAGACAAATTTAGCAGGATCATTACTTAGATCCAATTCATAATTATCATCCAAAAGACTAGGCAAACCATTGAATATTTGTTCATACTCTTCAATTGATAATTTCTTTCGACTGTCTAACAGATTATTCATTAACTGTCTCCGATTTTGATCCCTAAAGTGATCTTGTAGCATTCCGGTATAAAACTCTCCTTGAGCCCCAGAACCATAACTAAACACACCAATTTGGTCTCCTACCCTTAAATCTGAAGAATTATCCAGAAGTGAAAGAAGACTCAAATATAGTGACCCGGTATACAAATTGCCAACTCGTTTACTGTAAACCCGACTAGCTTCAAATTCTCTTAACAATTTTTCCTGTTCCTTAACTGAAACTTCAGGAAGGACTTGGCGTAATGCTTTTAACCCCATCTTAGTGTATGGCAAGTGAAAAACGATCGCCTTTAAATCATTAAAAGTAAGATCATGTTTTTTTAAATAATCATGAACCGTTTCATTAAAAAATTTTTCATAAATATCGTTGGAGTAGTGTCCATCCACAACCGCCTCAGTCTTTCCGATTGGCCGCCAAAAATCCATAATGTCTTGAGAATAAACACTACTATCATCGCTTAAAGTCATAATACGTGGATTATTCGACACCGTCATGGCAACCGCTCCACCACCTTGTGTAACTTCGCCAGCAGTTTGAACCCCGTATCTAGCAATATCAGAACCAATCACTAAAGCTTGCTTATCAGGATGCAAATGAACATAGTCTTTAGCCATCTGTAATCCCGCAGTCGCTCCATAGCAGGCTTGTTTAATTTCAAATGCTCGTGCGTGTGAACTCAGTTTTAACAGATTTTGAACATAAATTGCCCCAGACTTAGAGTTATCAATTCCACTTTCTGACCCAAAAATAATTAAATCAATCTTATCTCGATTTTCTTGACTTACAATTTGGTCCGAAGCATTGGCTGCCAACGTAACAGAATCTTGGGTGGAGGGAATGACAGCTTGTTGAGTTTGTCCGATCCCAATTAAATACTTGTTTGGATCTTCATCACGCGCTTTGGCTAAATCCACCATATCAATAAAATAAGTTGGGGTATAAAAGCCAATTTTATCAATTCCAACTTTCACTAATACCACTCCATTTTCAATTTAATTTTCTAAACGTCACTCATGTTTAAAAATGATCAGTTATCTTACCAAAAAAGATGGTTAAAATTAATAAATCAGCTGAACCACCTAAGCTTAAATCTTGATTATCAAAGTTTTCACACATTTTTTCCAGTTGTTCTTTAACTAGAGCGGAATTAAAAGCTTCAGTGTTTAAAATTGAAGTAACCTGCCTGTGTACCTTTTCAACGATTTCAGGCGATCCAGCACGTTTAATCAAATTACTATCTTGACTATGAGCAACAATGTTAAGTAACGCTCGAAGGATCTTTTCATTTTTATTTCCATTAAAAGCGACCAAAGCTGGCAAGCCATGACCTGTCACAGTTTTGAATCCAGCCTCGGCTTCTCCACGAATTCCTGTCATCCCATATTCTAAAAATTGGTGCTCACCAGCGGTTAATTTGCTAGCAGATTTTCTTCTCACCTGCGAAAAGTCTGATTTAACGATTCCAGCAGTCATAGCTTTTTCTACATTAATTATATCTCCAAGTGTAAAGGAAGCTTTGGACTGAGAAAGATAGCCTAGTGCCGCAACAATAATTCCCATTACGAAGATTGCACCCTTATGGGTATTGACACCGTTAGTCTCCCTAAACATATTTTTTTCAGCTTTAATTCCATCAGGTCGAATCAACTTCAATAATTGACTTAAGTCATCACTTAAAAAATTTTGTCCTCGTAAAAAAGCGGTTTCAAAATAAGGACGCATTGTAATAATGCTGTCAATGAATGTAAAGACATCCATATCAGGATGAGATTTATGAGAAACTGGATCAACCAATCCTGGTTTTGGATTAGAAACAACTTCATCTAACATTGATTCCATCACAGCATTAACGGTTTTATTTTTTTGACAAATTTTAACTTTCCAATCCATTACCGCATTATTCATATCCGACATTCCTAAAATATATCTCGCTAATTTTTCGTTGCAAATCAGACACGGAATGAGTACGGTTTCTAGCGCATTCTTTAGCATTTCGATCACAAATCAGACATCTTCTGGGTCTCATTTTGACATCAGTCCGGGAGTAATGAGAATGATTATGATCCATTACGTCAATATCAAACAAACGTCCTAAACGATCATGATCTTCAAAATGAATTGATCGTTTCTTCAAAACAAGCCCATCACCATCAACCACCAAAAACCGTTCTTTTCCCGCATCAGTGTTCCACCCCATTTTATCGATAATTTTCATATTGTACAACTGTGTTTTAAAGAATCGCTTATAGCCAACATCAAATAAGTTCATGATTTGCGGGTTGTTCTTGATGGGACCCGGAATATTTAACTTGATTGACACAATCGTATCCATTGGATACTGCTCCTTTAATCGAGCCTGTAAGTGTGCCCGTCTGTCTTTGTTAGCAAGTACAGCTGGGATCCCCTGCACTTTCCCAGTTAAAAAAATATTATCTTCCAACTTATCAAACTCCTTAAAAAAACGGCTCCATCTGCCTTACAGATAGCACCGTCTTTAAAATTAATCTTTTACTTGTCGAATTGAATCAATGATCGTTCCATCCCGATACTCAACCAATCCAACCGTCTTATCAGTATACTTCAGTGGTTCTTCTTTGCCGACGATCTTTTCAGCTTTTTCAGCTAATTCTTGGATGCTGTAAACATGCAAACTCGGAACATCCTTAAATTGCTTAATCAGGTCTGGACGATTAGGATTAACGGCGATTCCAAACTCGGTTACTAAGACATCAATCGATTGCCCTGGAGTAACAGCTGTACTAATATGATCTACCACCGTTGGAATGCGACCTCGCACCAGTGGAGCACAGATGATTGTCATCTTAGACGTAGCAGCATCCTGATGTCCACCAACAGCTCCTCTAATTACGCCATCAGAGCCAGTTAACACGTTAACGTTAAAATCAGTATCAATTTCCAAGGCACTTAAGACCGCAATGTCTAACTGAGCGACCATTGATCCTTTATTATCAGGATCAGCATACCATGACGCATCAATTTCCTGTTGGTTTTTGTTGTTCTTCATTGAATCAGCAGCGGCTTTATCAAAGTCTTGAACATCCATTAACTTATCAACTAATCCCTCTTCAAGCAAATCAACCATTGGTTTAGTAATTCCACCCAAACCAAACGAGGCATGAAGATGATTATCAAGCATTGCTTGTCTTAAGTAACGAGTAACAGCAAGGGCAGCTCCACCAGAACCAGTCTGAAATGAGAAGCCATCTTTAAAGTACGGTGAATTAACAATCACTTGATTGACCGCTCTAGCGATGGTCAAATCTTTTGGATCCTTAGTGAAACGAGTAGCGCCAGAGCCAATCTTATTAGGATCACCAACTTTATCCACCTTAACGACATAATCGACTTGTGTTTGTCGAATTGAGGCAGGGGTGTTGGGATAGTCCACCACATTATCAGTTAATAAAACGACTTTATTAGCATAGGCTGCGTCCATTAACGCATACCCTAGTGAACCAAATGCGGCGGGACCTTCCATTCCATTAGCGTTACCACAACGGTCTGAATTAGGAACCCCTAAAAAGGCAACATCAATTTTGATATCACCGTTTTCAATAGCACGAGCACGGCCTCCATGGGATCTGAAAATCACTGGATTTTTAAGAATTCCATGAGAAACTTCGTCACCCAATGAGCCACGCATTCCGGATGTGGTGATGTTAGTAACGGTTCCATTCTTGATGGCTTTAATTGCCATATCATTCATGACGCCAGTCAATGAAGAAGGTGCTAAAGTTAGATCTTTAATTCCAAGGTCCATGATCGCCTTCATCACAAGATTAAAGATGTAATCACCATTACGTAAATGGTGATGAAATGAGATGGTCATCCCATCCTTCACGTTATCTTTAACAACCTGCTTTAAATCATCCTTTAATTTATCATGTCCATCTTGAACTTGGACTTTAGGAGCCGTTCTTTGAAAGACCGGGTTACCAATCTTAGTAGTTTCAAATGGTTTAAAGTGCAGTTCATTCATTAATTTATCGGGTAAATTACGACCTAATTTATTTTCCAATGTAATGACCCTCCTTATCAATCAAGCCAGAAGCTTTAGCTAGTTTCATAACTCTCTCAGCTCTAAGTGCAACTGGTCTATCAACCATCTGTCCGTTCATTGAGATAACTCCTGAGCCAGCTTTTCTTGCTTTTTCAATCGCAGCAAGTACATTTTCAGCATTCTTAATTTCATCTTCACTTGGGGCATAAACTTGGTTTACCAAAGGAATTTGGCGTGGATTAATAACTGATTTTCCGTCGTAACCCAACTCATGAATATACTCGGTTTCTGCCAAGAATCCCTTCACATTATCAACATCGGTGTAAACCGTATCAAAAGCGGCGATACCAGCTGCTCTAGCAGCATTTAAAATCATATTTCTGGCAAACTGTAGTTCCAAGCCATTTGGATAACGGTGTGTTTTTAAATCCGTTGTGTAATCTTCCGCCGATAAAGCAATCCCAATCATGCGATCAGAGGCTTTAGCAATCTCAAGTACATTCATGACACCTTCAGCGCTCTCAATTGCGGCCATTAAATGAGTGGTTCCAACTGGAATGTTGAACTCCTTTTCAGCGTCAACAACTAGACTCTCCATCTCTTCAACCATTGCCGCACTTTCAGTTTTAGGAATTCTAATAACATCGATGCCAGCCTTAACCATCATTTTGACGTCAGCTTCAAAGAAGTCAGTGTCGAGTCCATTAGTTCTAACAACTAATTCTGCATCACCATAATCAACCGTTTTTAAAGCCTCATAAACTAAGTTTCTTGCAGAATCTTTTTCCGCTAACGAAACTGAGTCTTCAAGATCAAACATGATTGAATCGGCGCCATAGATCCCAGCATCTTTGATCATCCCTGGATTGTTACCTGGAACAAACATCATCGTTCTTCTGAGTCGTTCACCATTTTCAGCCATTATAGTGCCTCCCATGCTGGTTGTTCGCTGTCGCCCATGGCCCGTTGAATTGCGGTAATCGTTCGAGCTTTAATTACGCAATCTAAAGCTCCCTGGTCAACTGCCTTAATATTGACATTATCTAATTCAAATTTGTTAACAACTTCCTTAATGGTAGCAATAATATCATCACCAAACCGTTTCTTAACATCAGATTCAAGATTAATTTGGATTCCGTTAGTACCCTTACTGACTGTGATCTGAATGTCAGAAGATTCCAGCGTTCCATCCATTGCCGTTTTATTAATTCCCATTGATCTTCATTCCCTTCTTAATTCTTTCCTGTAACGAATCCATATGTTTGGTAATAAACTCGTAAGTTGTTTTTGGGACAATCCCTTTAATTGATGTTAACTCACCATTCTTAATGGCCATCCGAACCGTTCGGGCCGAAATCACTTTTCCGGCTTCATCCTGATCTCGTTTAATAACTTTAACTTTGACTTCAGGCGGGAGAACCTTTTCTAAAATTTGATTATAGATTGAGGTCGTTTTGGAATTTGGCTCCGTTCCAAGAAACCGAACGTTAATGCCAAGATCTTTGGCAATCCAATCTTTAAAGATTAATGCATCAATGGTTGTCTGATACCGCACCTTATCTGCTTGCGCCCCCAAAAAATACGAAGGAAAAGTGGCATAACTTACTAAGTAATCGCCACCCGGAACAACCATCACATTCTTTAAGTCAGAAACGCCCTCTTGAACAAGTTTTAATCGTTCCTGTGACGTAAACAGTGATTTATCAGTACTTACAACAAATACGTAAACGTTATCACTAACTTCTGACGCTTTTTCAACCAAATATCTATGACCATCGGTAAAAGGATTAGCATTCATGACAATCCCGGCATTATTATCAGCTTTATTAACTTTAGGCAGACTTTTAAGATAATCAGTAATACTATAATCACCGGTCTCTAAAAAGGCCGCATCATCACTTTGAACGAGTTCCTTAAACCCAACGTGTTCGAAACTTTCCGCATACATTGGCTTTGTAAAGACAAAGACATGAAAGACTCCACGTTGTCCCAAACTTGTTAAAAGATTCGAAATTACCTTGTTAAAATAAACCCCATTTTCAGTGTACTTATGACAAACACCAATGTACTTCAAAATGTTTCCAGAATATGAACCAGTACCAACTAATTTATTCCCATCAAAAAGTCCAACGGTATAATCTAAGGGATCAACCTCATCACCAGAAAAATTGGCGATGCCAAGTGATTTCAAAAAATCTCTCCACTGATTAAATTGGTCAGGAACCTCTAAATTAATTTCTCTAGTCTCAATATTCATATCCTCAATAATCTCCCGTTTCTACTAACCCATGATTAACATAATAATCGGAATTACGATGATAAAGAGGACTGAGGTAGATACAACCACGTTTGTAGCAAACTTAACGTCACCATGATAAGTTTGTGCCAAAATTGGCAGAACTGCAAGTGAAGGCGTAGCAGCTTGAACAATCAAAGTCTTGGAGAAGGTCGGAACCATTGATGCTCCGAGCTTGAACCCAACAAAAATAATTGCAGCCATGACTAATGGTGAAATCACGAAACGGCCTGCTAAAGTCAAAATGACATCTTTATCAAAATGCATGTTTCTAAGACCAAATGATCTCAACATAATTCCAATATAGATTAATGCAAGTGGAGTAACCAGTGCCCCCAAATCAGTTAAGGTTGTTTGGACAAAATTAACCAATAAATGTTCCTGAAGCCATGGAATATACAAAAATGGAATGGCAACAATGAATCCCCATAATGGAGCCGGAATCAAATGGTGCCAATCAAATTTAGCTTTGGAACCATCTTTAGCTGTTGGATCGTCTGCAGCAATTACCCAAACACCTAAAGTCCAAATAATGATCGTATTTACAATATAGTAAACAAGTAAATAAGGGACTGATATCTCACCAAATAAGGCAACGTTTAAGGGCATTCCAATAAAAACGGTATTAGCACCGTTAATACCGGTCATCATCAGTCCTCTTCGACCCTTTTTAACTCTAAATAACTTAACTTCAATCCATGAAATAACGTAGCCTAAAAGGATAGCAAGGACAACATAGATTAATCCAGTTGACAAATTAGCTAGTTGTTCTGGATGAAAATATTTAAGCATCGCCACAAAAATAGAACATGGCAAAGCAACTTTCATAATAATCTTTGAGATTGAACCGGAAAATGATTCTTTAAACCACCCGAGTCCTTGTGTTACATAACCAACTGCAATCATAATTACAATCGCTAGCACACTCTGGATTGATGTAATAAATATTGCCATAATTGCACCTCTTATCCTTTTTCACTATATTTTATAATTGAATTTGTGACTGTTTTAACAACATTTTCATCAAAAACCCCAGGGACAATTTTATCTGGAGTAGGATCAGGAATCATGCTGGCTAACGCGTCAGCAACGACTTCCTCAATTTGGTATGTAACCTTTTTAATTCCACTCTTTAAAAGTCCTTTGAACAGACCTGGGAAAACCAAAATATTATTAACTTGATTTGGATACTTACTAGATCCAGTCGCAATCACTTTAGCACCACCAGCTTTAGCGTCTTGTGGAAGAATTTCCGGAACTGGATTAGCAAGCGCAAAGACAATCGGATCCTTTGCCATTCTTTTAACTTGACTAGTACTTAAAACATTAGCATCTGACAGACCGATAAAAACATCCTGATCATCAATTACATCATCCAGAGTTTGTCCTTCTTTTCCGTTCAAGGATTGGGCAAGTCCAGTTTGATATGAATTATAGTTCTCACTATTTGGCTTAACCACGCCATCGATATCAACCAAAGTAATATTTTTAATGCCAACATGCTCCAGCAACGAGGCAGTAGCGACACCAGATGCTCCAACCCCATTGACGACGATCTTTAAATCTTTCAACTCTTTACCAACTACTTTACTAGCGTTGATTAATCCGGCCAAAACTACAATAGCAGTTCCCTCTTGGTCGTCATGATAGACCGGAATATCTAATGTTTTACTCAAGATATCCTCTAACTCAAAGCATTTTGGTGCCGCAATGTCCTCCAAATGGATCCCAGCAAAGGTATATTGAATACTTTTAATGTGAGTGGCCATTTTCTTGGCATCTTCCTGATCAATGGCAACTGGTAACGCATTAACATTGGCCAAGTCTTTATATAACAAAGCTTTCCCTTCAACAACCGGAAGCCCTGCAGCTGGTCCGATGTTACCTAATCCTAGAACTGCTGAACCATCAGTAACAACAGCAAGCAACTTTCCACTCATTGTGTACTTGTCCTTTAAACTAGGGTCTTTTTCAATGGCCTTGGAAATCTTAGCAACACCAGGTGTGTAAGCTTCACTAAGTTCCTCACGGTTTTTTACAGGAAATTCTGATTCCATTTCTAGCATTCCCGTGTGCTTTTCATGAATGGAATAAATATTATCAGCCACGTAAACCCCTCCAATTGTTTTTATTTTCACGCAGACAAGATTGCTCATATCCGCTTACATTGTGATTATATTAACCAAAGTGCGTAAAGTCAACCAAGTTAACACTCTTTAACAAACCCAAATAAAAAACGACCTCATTAAAGTGAGACCGCTATTAAAGGGTTAAGTCTAATAATTCACACGATGATATTTCTTACCATTGTGATTTATTATATTCTTTTCACAAACTTCAACAAAATATCGTTAAACACATCTGGCTGTTCAGCCATAATAATATGCCCCGCATCTTCAACAATCTGATAATGACCATTATGAGCCATCCCAGCTGCAACTTTTGCAAAGTGATAATCAAAAAATGGTGATTTTCTTCCCGCTATAATCATCAATGGAACCTTCAAATCACTCAAAATGTCACGCCAATCTTGAAAAGCATGATCCACTAACAACGAATAGTTTAAGTCGGCGTCATATGGATACTTCTGTTTTAACGATTGAATCTTACTATATAAAAGATCATTAATTTTACTATAAGTCGAACGTCCAAATGGCTGCTTCAAAAATTCAGGAAAATTACTCCAGTCTAAAGCCTTAAATCCGTATGGCCATGACCGATCCGCAATCATCTTAGGACTCTGATCAACGTCTACAATGGCCTTAATTCCCTTATCAGTAAACAAAGAAACGTACGCAAACATGGTTGCTGCTCCCATTGAATTCCCAAGCAAGATTGGTTCTTTTAATTTTAGTTCATTCTGAATCTCATATAAATCCATCGCATGGCGCGACATTCGTTCATCCTTACTAGTACGCTCAGACATCCCCTGATTTCTAGCATCCACGTTAATAACCCTAAAACCGCTTTCGACTAATTTTTGGACAGTAAGGGTCCAAATCTCTTTATAGCCCCCAATTCCGGTAAGAATCATCACGGGTTGATTGCTTTTATTTCCCTCATCATCATAGTCTAATTCCACATTATCAGAAGTATAAAATTTCATTATCGCTTCACCATTTTCTTTAAGATTTATTTTATATGTTAGCACTTCTCTTACTACTAGATTCGTACCAATACCAAAAATTAATTGGTAGTATAATAACTACGAAAGAAGGGATGATATGAAACGGATTACTTTAACATTTCCAGCACCTGGAAATTCAGATACTAAAACCATTAAAGTTAACGATGACAATCAGTACGTCATGAAATTAACTACCTTAGATAATCTGGCTCCAGATGGCCATTCACTTGAAATTGAATTTCTTCCTAAGACCAGTGAAGATTTTCCAGAACGAGGTACTACCATTTATCTAAATGGTTTTGATAAAACGTTCAAATTGTCAAATGGTGATATTCTAGTAGCAAAAAGTATGTAATAAAAAGGGTCTGTTGATTAAGTCAACGGACCCTTTGGTTTTATTTGTGATCTAACTTATCTTGTGCTTTTTGAGCTGCGACGTTCATGATATTCCATGGACGGTCAAAACCTGGTTGGAAGAAGAAGTCAGCATATGCCAAGTCATCAACAGTCATGTGTTGTTGAATTGCTAATGAAATGGTATTGATATTAGCAGTTACATCTCGTTTAGACATGATTTGAGCACCCTCAACTTCACGAGTCTTTGGATCAAAAGTTAACTTGAAGTAGACTTCTGCATTCAACTTATCATCATGAACAAACGGAGGAACCGCAGTGTCAACAACAAAGACGGATTCAACGTCAACGCCAGCTTTTTCAGCAGTAACGTCCTTAAATCCAGTTGAGGCAAACTTGTAATCAAAAACATGAAGTGCTGATGAACCAGAAACTTCAGTAGTCTTACGCTTCTCATCGTTCAGGTTCATGGCAGCTGAGCGACCTTGACGTCTAGCGTTAGAAGCTAAAGCAATGATTTGCTTCTTGCCAGTGGGTGCGAAAGTAACCTCGGTAGAATCACCAACGGCAAAAATATCAGGTTGATTGGTTCTTTGATATTCATCGGTCTTAATCATGCCCTTTTCGTCAAGATCAACTTTACCTTTAAGCCAATCGGTAGCAGGACGAATTCCGGCAGTTTCAATCACTAGATCAGCATCCCATTGGTCACCATTAGTTGAAATAACTGAAGAAACGTTTTCATCATCATCACCAACGTATTCTTTAACACTTTGGTTCAATGACAATTTTACGCCGTTCTTTTTAAGCTCAGCTTCAAGAATTTTAGTAAACTCTGGATCCAAGTAAGTAGGAAGAATGGTTTTACCAGTATCAACTAAGGTAACGTGCTTGCCAGCTTTAGCGAATGATTCAGCTGCTTCAATCCCAATGTATCCACAACCAACAACCGTGACGTTGTTGATACCTGGAGTAACTTCAGCTTCCTTCAATTTAATGGCCCAATCACGTCCACGCATTGCGTAGATATTACCTAATTCCTTCCCTGGAACTGGAAGTTGGAATGGATTAGCACCGACACTTAAAATTAATTTATCATATTTTTCAGTGCTCTCTTTACCATCGTTAACGTTTAAAGCGGTTAGCGTGTGAGCCTCAGGATCAATATCAGTGATTTCAGTATTAATGTGGACATTTACACCTAATTTTTCCATGCCTTCTGGAGTTGCATAACTTACAGAGTTAACATCTTTTACGACGTTTTGAAGATATAATTCAATTCCACAAGATAGAAAAGATACAAAGTCTCCCTTTTCGTACCATTCGATGTCAGCATCAGGAAAATCTTTTAAAACTCCTCTGACAGCTTCGAATCCACCATGAGATGATCCAATTACAGCTACTTTCATATCTGCTTCCTCCTTCAATTTTTAAATTGTCGTTCTCTATGAACATTTTTATAGTACCACGCAATTACCTAATGAGACTACAAAATGTTCAATATTTAATAAATTATTTGCACACAATTTGATTGAACTACCCATAAGTTAAGCAATTAATAACCGATAAGATAAGTTACTAATAGTATCCATAGTCATCATCTTTTGGTATCATGACGTATAAATTATTAAGGGATGAATTAAAATGAAAAAAATTTATTTTTTGTGTACGGGAAACTCGTGCCGAAGCCAAATGGCGGAAGGATTTGCCAAAAAATATTTCCCGCAAAACTGGCAAATAAAAAGTGCGGGAGTAAAAACTCATGGTTTAAATCCAGTTGCGGTTAAGGTGATGAAAGAACGTGGAATTGATATTTCTCACAACACATCCAAGCTAATTGATAAAAGTTATTTAGTTAAGTGTGATTTAATCGTTACGCTTTGCGGAGACGCTAAAGATAAGTGTCCAGTTACCCCACAATCAGTTGCAAAAATTCACTGGCCACTTAAAGATCCTGCACAATTTAAGGGATCCAAATCAGAAGTAATTGAAACTTTTAGAAACGTCCGCAATCAGATTGACCAATTAGTAAAACAATTGTCAGTTGATGAGACTAAATAAACTAATTATTACACGACAAAGACCTAGATCAACTACTGCAACTGATCTAGGCCTTATTAAATCTTACGATCACTACACATACTAATACTAATTACAAACGTGAAAACAAGTAGTATTAATACATTTAGTTTATCTTACTGCTCTTTTATCACATGGATAACAAATGAAGATTACGAAACTTTGATATCTAGGTACTTAAAAATTTGCTTCCTAATTCTTTGAGATTTAGGACTCATCTCACCATGAATTGCCCGATTTAATTCAACTGGTGAGACATCAACAATTTTTGACATATCAACTTGAGTCAAGTCCTTGTTAATTAAAGCAACTTTGATCTTTTTAAATACTCTTTGAGCATTACGTTCCAATTCAACGTTAGCCATTATTGATCCCTCCTTTCACAATTTATTAATTAAGTTATTGACTATGTCTATCCTTTGGAATAAAATGTAAATATGATGAAAATAATGGACTGTACTTAAACTATTTTCTTCGTGGGAACTAGTTTAGATACTTTTAACCATTGATATTATTCTGGACTGACTGATCAATTACTTAACTAAATTAATTATCAATCATATAAAATAAAATGTCAATGATTTTCTCTATTATTTGAAATAACTTTTTTAACCACCAATTTCAGAAAAGGAGAAACAATTTTGACAACAATTGAACGAATAAAGAGACTTTCAAGAATGCGTGGATGGTCACTTCAGTTAGTGGCCCAGAAGGCTGGGATTGGGATTAACAATATTTATACTTGGAACAAGAAAACTCCTAGTACAAAAAGCCTTGGAAAAGTCGCCAAAGTACTTGGAGTGTCGATCGATTACCTATTAGGAAATACTAATCAACTTAACTATCACAATGATAGTACAAGTGCTAAATCAAAAACTAATGAGACAATTGATCTTCCTCTCATTGGCAGCATTGCTTGCGGAAAACCAATCTTTGCTGAACAGAACGTTACCGCGTACTTTCCAACTTTAAAAGAAGGACTGCCAAGTGGTGAGAATTTCTGGTTAAAATGTGACGGAGATTCAATGGCTCCTACCATTCAAAACGGATCGTACGTTTTAATCCATTATCAACCAGAGGTGGAGAATGGTGAAATTGCCGCTGTCCTATTAAACGATAACGACGAAGCTACTCTTAAAAGGATTAGTACTCAAAAAGACCAAACCGTCTTAGTTCCTGATAATAAGGAGTACCCACCGATTATCTTGAATAAAGATAATCCAGGAAAAATCATTGGAAAAGCAATCCGGATGCAATCTGAATTATAAAAGCTCAATAACACAAAAGACTATCAAAACTTGTAATTTTGATAGTCTTTTGTGTTGTAATACTACTTATAAAGGAGAGTACAGGATTTGAACCTGCGCGCCGGCTATAAACCGGTTCGCCGGATTTCGAGTCCGGTGCATTACCACTCTGCCAACTCTCCATAACTAACACCTTTCAAGTATAATCGTAAAAGAACCGACAATCAACTTGAGAGGTGTTTTTTTAATTTAAAACTTAATCATATTTAATCAGACTGAGAATATCATAGTCTTTAATCTTATCGCGACCCTTTAAGTCCATTAATTCGACAATAAAAGCCGTTCCAACTACTACTCCACCAAGATCTTTGACTAACTCAATGGTAGCTTCAATGGTACCACCTGTAGCTAGCAAATCATCAGTCACAAGAACTCTCTGACCTGGTTTAATCGCATCATCATGCAAATAAAGTGATGACTGACCGTATTCCAAACCATATGTAGCTTTGACAGTTTTACCAGGTAACTTCCCTTTTTTTCTTGCAGGAGCAAATCCAATTCCAAGTTCATATGCAACGGGACATCCAACAATAAAGCCACGCGCTTCGGGACCAACAATCATATCAATGTTCTTACCCTTGGCATAGTTGACAATTTCGTCAGTAGCTTGACGATATGCTTCGCCACTTTCTAGTAATGGAGAAATATCTCGAAAAGTTACACCTGGCTCTGGAAAATTAGGATAACTTGCTACATAATCCTTTAAATTAAGGACCATAAAAAATACTTCCTTTCTTATTATCAGTTCCCAATCTTATTAATTATTTTCACCAAATCACTTGGGGAAACGTTAAAAAGAGCATCTTCTACTTTTAATTGCTCTTCTCGCAATTGGTACGTGGGAGAAGTTGACAAGCTTTGCTTGTTTGGATTACTGATACCATTCAAAATTCCATCCCGAATGGTGATAAATCCCAGTTCATTAAATACCTGCAACATGAAAACCAGAATATTGGTTGGAACCTGCAAATGGTTTGCAACCTCACCAACATTCTTTGAAATTTGCACATTTTTATTAGTTTCAACGAACTTAAATAGTTTAGCATACTGTGAACGTTCTGGCATCCCTAAATTTAAAATATGATTCTTTTTATATAAATACAATATAATTTCAGGATTTTGGAAATGATTAACAGCGCCTTTTAATTCACCAAGTGTTTCAGGACAATCAACAAGATAAACTACCCCATTCGTAATATCTTTTTTAACATCCGAAGCAAGCATAGCTTTAGAATTCTTACCAACATATGATTTTAATTGTTGATACAAGTTACGATGAAAGAAAATATACGTTCCCGCATTTACAAACATTGACTTAGTTAAGGTAGTGGTCCGTTTGTCAATAACAACGGTTCCGTCAACTTTAAGATCATCAACCATCAACTGAAGATTAGTACGACCCTTCCACTCATTTTCATTCAAGGTCGCTGCTACGTTAATATTAGCTGACAATTTAGAAACTTCAGTAGCAACATCACCCATCCCAAAGTCAATTGCAGAAATCCGTGAATGATTGCCAACAGCTTGAAATTTAAGGTGATCATGGGCTTTCCCAATTGCCTGAACATTAGTTAAAGCAATCGGATCAACGTCAAATCGGGGGCATTCATTATCAGTCCCAAATGGACTCAAAGTTTGAATTTGTTGAAATAACTTTTGATCAATTTCATCTGGAGTAACTTTAAAATCAATTTTTAAAGTTGGCTTTTGTGATAAATCAACCTGCTGTTTTGCTGCTGACCGTTCAAACCGCTCAGCTAGTGTTTTTAAATTATCAGCTGGAACCGTTAATCCAACTGCCATCGCATGTCCACCAAATGCATCCATCAGATCACGTTCACTATCTAAGGCTTTAAAAAGATCAAATCCTTTGACACTTCTTCCGGATCCCTTGGCGATCTTATTTTGGTCATCAACACTGACAACAACCGTCGGCTTATGAAATTTATCTTTAACTCGACTAGCTGCAATACCTAAAACTCCAGTATGCCAATCCTTTCCCACAATTAAAAGGGTTTCTCTCTTCTTATTCTCAGGTGAATCAGCTTGAGCGATTGCCTCGTCCGTAATTGAACTAACCAGTAACTTCCTTTGATCATTTTTTTGCTCAGTCTTCTTAGCTAGTTCATTAGCTTGATCGTCGTCAACCGTAGTAAGCAAATCAACTCCCATATTGGCGTCACCCATCCGTCCAAGTGCATTCAATCTAGGAGCAATGTTAAACCCAATGTCCTGTTCATCAACTTTTTCCAAATCAATTCCAGATCGTTTAATAAGGGCTTTTAATCCAGGTCGCACCGTCAAATGAATGACATTTAATCCAAACTGAACGAGTGCCCGATTCTCTCCGGTTAACGATACTAAGTCAGCAACCGTCCCGATTGCGGCTAAATCTAGTTTATCTTGAGGAATTTCATCCATTAATGCCGTCGCCAACTTAAAAGATACTCCAGCTCCAGAAAGATACTGAAACGGATATTTAGGATCGGCCAACTGAGCGTGAACGATTGCATAGGCGTTTGGCAACTTTTCTGGTAATTCGTGATGATCGGTAATAATCACATCACAACTCAATTTATTAGCTTCCTCAATTGCATCAAAGCCGGCAACTCCATTATCAACAGTAACAATTAACGAAGTTCCACTATCAATAATTTTTTGAAAGGCCTTCACATTTGGACCGTATCCATCTTTAAACCGATTAGGAATATAATAACGAACTTCCGCTCCCATCTCGACTAGCGTTTCATATAAAATGGCGGTACTAGTAAGTCCGTCAGCATCATAATCCCCATAAACGGTAATTTGTTCACCGTTTTCAACTGCCAATTCAATCCGTTCAACTGCTTTTTGCATATCATGCATTAAAAAGGGATCGTTTAAGTCACTAGTATCCGGGTTTAAGTAATGTTGAATCTTATCGACATTATCATAACCACGTTCAAACAGTAAGCTAACAACTAACGGTTCAAGTCCCAAATCATTAGCTAGTTGATTAACAGCATCTTGGTTAAGATTATTTTGTTTTAGCTCCCAATTATACTTTGAAGAAAGCAAATATGGATCCTCTTTTCACTATTTTTCGTTGTCCTTTTGCTGTTTATTAATTACATCTTCAACGTTTCGATTATCTTGATTAACCTTTTGTTTACTAATTGAATTCTTTAACTGCATCTTTAGAGAATCAATTTGTTTATTTAAATCATTAATTTGCCCCTTTAATCCATCAATGGTTTTCTGTGAATCACGATTTTCTTTTTTCCGCTTGGAACCATTTTTAAATGAACTGATCATTGATAATAAGAACATGATTAAAGCCCCAATTAGTAATGTCAATAATAAGACTAAGATTAACGGCATTTTAACCGTCGTAAAACCAAAATTAATCTCCGCACTTCCCATATTTAACAAAACAAAAATAGCGACAATCACAATCAAGACCATGCTTAAAATCATTGAAACTTGCTTTTTCATTGGGCATTCTCCTCTCCCTTATTAAAGGGAATATCAATAAAATCAAAATCTTTAACTACCTTGGTATTTGGAAAAACTTGTTGAGCCTGCCTCTGTAACTCATGAGCCATTTTAGCAGTATACCTTGCAGAAATGTGCGTTAATAATAATCGTTTTACGTTGGCATCCCTGGCGGTATTAGCAGCCTGGATGTTCGTAGAATGATAGTAATTGTGAGCTAATTTTGCTTCGCCCTTTCCAAAAGTACTTTCATGAACTAAAATGTCAGCATTTTGCGCTAACTTATTGATGGTATCAACTTTTCTCGTATCCCCTAAAATGGTAACAATTCTCCCCTTTTGGGAATTACCAATGTAGTCCTTGCCATTAATGACTCTCCCGTCACTAAGTTTAACCGTCTTACCTTCCTTAAGCTTTCCGTACAGTGGACCAGACGGAATATTATCCTCCTGCAATTTATCAACAAGCAGTTCACCCGGATGATCATGTTCAACAATTCGAAAACCCCAACTTTGAACTTGATGATCAAGCTTTTCCGCATAAACTGTAAACTTTTTACCGTCAAAAATCTTACCAGGCTGGTCCAGCTCTACGTATTTTATTTTATACCCTAACTTAGTCTGCGTCACTTGCAAACTAGTCTGAACGTAATTTTTGATTCCAAAGGGGCCATAAATGGTAACCGGATCATCTCCGCCTTGAAACGAACGACTTGATAATAATCCCGGAAGACCATAGATATGATCACCATGAAGGTGGGTAATAAAAATCTTATTAATTTTTCGCGGTTTTAACGTTGATCGCAAGATTTGTTGTTGAGTACCTTCCCCCGCATCAAACAACCACACGGAATTAATCTCATCCAACAATCTTAAAGCGACACTAGAAACGTTTCGAAACTTACCAGGAACTCCCGCACCAGTTCCAAAAAACTCTAATTGCATATCCTATCGTTCCTTTTTGACACTCAAATTTTTACACTCGTGAAGAATTACTATACAATTGTAGCATACCACATTAGCAATAATAAGCTGAATCTAGGTGATAACTTTGAGATTAAACGAATTTTACGTCTCATCCGAAGATTTAAATAATTCATATAAAATATACGTTGAAATTAATAAGGTTATTTTACCAGTTTTTGACATTGAATGTTCGCAAAATAAAATTTTATTAGTACCAAGCAAAAACAAACGGTCACTAACCTTGAATCAATTTAATACCCGGACAAGAGAACTTGATGATCATCTATCACTTTTTTGTAAAACAATTGAAACTCCAAAACTATTCGGTTATCGTTTAAAAAATGATGAGCTTATTTTTGGATAATAAAAGACGATACCACAAGTATCGTCTTTTATATTATTCAACATATGAAAAGGTAAAGTCCGAAATTGATACCAGATCGCCATTCTTAGCGCCGGCATCCCGTAGTGCTTGATCAACACCCATTCCACGTAATTTTCGAGCTAATCTTAACACACCTTGTTCATGTTCAGTATTGGCCATTTGAATTACTCGTTCAATCTGATGTCCAGACAGAACCCAAGTTCCATCTTCATCTTTTGTCAAAGTAAACGGCTTTTCATCCTCATCGGGACGGTAAATGACTTCCTTAGAATCATTAAGCTCGTTAGCACCCACAATTGGAAACTTTGGTGCCTTATCAAGTTCACTACTCGTTTCTCGAATGAGATCATTAAGCCCTGAATGAGTAATGGAAGAAATGGGAATAATTTTGCCATTAACGTGGTCATTATGTTCAGCTAATTCACGTTTAAACAACTTAAGATTTTCAGCCGAATCCGGCATATCCATTTTAGAAGCAATGATGATTTGGGGACGTTTCAAAAGACTTTTATCAAAATTAGCCAGTTCATGATTGATTTTTTCATAGTCATCATACGGATCACGTCCCTCAACTCCACTCATATCAACAACATGAAGGATAACTCGAGTTCTTTGAATGTGTCTTAAAAATTCAAAACCTAATCCCACACCCTTGGAAGCTCCCTCAATCAGTCCAGGCAAATCAGCAATCACAAAGTCACTTCCATCATGATTTCGTACAATCCCCAGATTAGGAACAATGGTCGTAAAGTGGTATTGAGCTACTTTTGGTTTTGATGAAGTAATTGCACTTAATAACGTGGATTTACCAGCCGATGGAAAACCGACTAAACCAACATCAGCTAATAACCTTAACTGAAGTTCGATCTCCATTTCTTGACCTGGTTCCCCATTTTCAGCAATTTCTGGCGCAGAATTTTTAGGGGTGGCAAAGTGAACGTTTCCTCTTCCTCCACGACCACCCTTTACAACTACAACTTCATCGTTTGCTTTAGTCAAATCCGCAATTGGCTCGCCGGTCTCTGAGTTATAAATCGTGGTGCCATCGGGGACATGTACTACCAAATCCGGTGCACTTGCACCCGTCATCTTTTTGTTAGCACCATTCCCACCGTTTTTGGCTTTAAATTGTTTTTTATACTTAAAATCCATTAAAGTTGACATTCCAGTATCAACTTTGAAAACAACGTTACCACCATGGCCACCATCACCACCAGAAGGTCCACCATTTGGTACATATTTTTCCCGACGAAATCCGACCATTCCGTCTCCACCTTTACCAGCCTTAACTTTAAATTTTACTTGATCTACAAACATAATTTCTCCATTTTCATATTAGTTTTTCATCATCTTGGCCACTGGTGCAACGTTCTCAAAGGTCAATTTTACCGTCTGAGCAACTTTCTTTGAAATACCGACTGCTTGAATGTCTTCGACACTAGCATCTGCAATGTTTTTGGTGGAACCAAATTTTCGCAAAAGTTTATTTCTAGTTTTGGGTCCCACTCCTCTAATACTATCTAATCTAGAAGTCATCGAATTCTTATTATGGAGTTGATGATGATAGTTAATTGCAAAGCGATGCACTTCGTCTTGAACCCTTTGAACTAGATAAAAGGCCTGGCTTTTCGGATTTAAATTAACGTGATGATCATTACTTCCGTAAAGCAAATCAGCCGTCTTATGTTTCTCATTTTTCACCATTCCAGCTACTGGAATGTGCAGATTAAGTTCATTTTCCAAAACATCGGTAACGGCATTCATCTGAATCTCGCCTCCGTCCATTAGGATTAAATCTGGCATTTCAGCGTGCTCCTTTAATAAACGTGTGTAGCGCCTTCTAATCACTTCGCGCGTGCTGGCTGCTTCATCGGCATGATCAACGGTTCTTAACTTATATTTTCGGTACTTCTTTTTATTCGGTTTCCCATCTTCAAATACTACCATAGCAGAAACCAAATCAGCACCTGAAATATGAGAATGATCAAAAGCTTCGATTCGTCCGAGATGACCAATTCCTAAAGCATCACCCAACTCATCCATTGCTCCGGTAGTCTTTTTGCGATCCATTTCCATTAACTTAAACTGTTCGTTTAAAACCAATCGCGCATTATGCTCTGCCATGTCCAAAAGGGCTTTCTTTTGGCCACGTTGAGGGGTTCTAACTGGCACTCCGATCATCTTCGAAAGAACATCATGGTCGATTGAGTTAGGTACCAAAATTTCTTTGGGTGGAATCCGATCAGAATCGTTATAAAATTGAACGATATAGCTAGTCATCTCTTCATTGGCGGTACTGATAATCGGAAACAATTTTTTCTCACGTTTCATTAAACGTGCCTGCCGAATAAAGAAAACTTGTACAGAAAGCCATCCCTTATCAGCATAAAAATTAAACACATCTCGTGGGGTATTATCATGTGAAATGATTTTTTGTTTCTCAACGGTCGCATCAATGTAATGCAGTTGATCGCGCAATTCAGCTGCCCGCTCATACTCCATGTTATTTGATGCCGTATTCATTCGTTTAGTCAGTAGTTGTCTAGCAGGTCCCACACTACCGTTTAAAAATGACTTGATTTTCTTGATTTGAGCATCGTACTCTGACTTAGGTACTTTCTTAAAGCAAGCTCCCAAGCACTGTCCCATGTGGTAGTACAAACAAGCTCGTTTTTGATACCCATTACAACGTCTGAGTGGATACATCTTTTGTAAGAAATTCAAGGTTTCATCTGCAGCATAGACGTTTGGATATGGTCCAAAATAATATCCACCATCATTTTTAACGGTATTAGTAATCAACATTCGGGGATCACGTTCATTAGTAATTTTAATGTAAGGATACCCACTGTGTCCTTGCTTTAAACGAACGTTATAATAAGGCCGATGCTTCTGAATCAAAGTGATTTCAAGTAAAAATGCTTCTTTGTCATTTGAAGTAATGATTGTCTCAAAATCAGCAATGTTTCGCACTAATTTGGCTCGTCTCCCATACTGAGTACTCTTGAAATAAGAGCGAACTCGATTCTTTAGGTTTTTTGCCTTACCAATATAAATAATTTTGCCATCTTTATCTTTCATAATGTAACAACCGGGTTGATCCGGAAGTAACGTTAACTTTCGTTCAATTAAATCAGATGCCATAAACTCCCTCCTTTCCGATAAATACTACTGTTACAATTATAATGAATTAGTTACAGTTTGTATAACAAACTGACATGAAATGATTTTTTTGCTATGATGAGTTTAAAGGAGCGATCGATATGGGACTAAAAATTAGAAGAAATGAAGATCTTGATGCCATGTTCAGTAAATTCGCTAAAGAGAATCCGAAAGATCCTAACCGTACCAAGTTTTTGAATCATAAAAACAAAGAAGACCAGCGCGAATCAAAAAAGAATAGAATATTAGATCAAGACAAAACCAAATAAACACAAAATCAGCTGTTCTCACAGCTGATTTTTTATTACTTAATTTGTTGCTCAATCCAGTTCCAAATTTGATCTGCTCCGACCTTGGTTTTAGCAGAGAACATTATCAACGGTTCATCTGCTTCAAGCTCCAGCCCTTTTCGCAACGTCTGTTCTTGTTTCTTGATTTTACTTTTAGGAATTTTATCAACCTTAGTCGCTACATAAAGCACGGGAATTCCATAATACTCTAACCAATCACGCATCTGAATATCGTACTCACTCGGGGCGTGTCTACCATCAATTAAATTGATCACTCCCCGGAGCTGTTCACGTTGCGTTAGATAAGTCTCAATCATTTGAGCCCATTTTTCCCGTTCCGTTTTAGAAACCTTCGCGTACCCATATCCTGGAACGTCAACAAAGTAGAGTTCATCGTTAACGCAATAAAAATTCAAAGTTTGAGTTTTTCCAGGTTGACCAGACGTATGAGCGTAATCCTTTCGGTTAATCAACACATTCGTTAGTGAAGACTTGCCGACGTTAGATCGACCCAAAAAGCCAATTTCTGGATATCCAGTAGTGGGATACTGTTTGGGATCAACTGCACTCATTACAAGTTCAACATCATTTACGTCCATTATTATCTCCGTTTAATTACTTTGTTTCGCTTTTTAAGACCATCTTTGGTTCTTTACCACTATTTACTGAATCTGGGGTAACAATCACTTCTTTAACGTCATCACGACTTGGAAGTGAATACATGATATCTCTCATCACACTTTCAATCATAGAACGAAGACCACGAGCACCCGTATTTCTAGCAATGGCTTTTTTTGCCATGGCCTTAAGTGCAGCGTCTTCAAATTTAAGTTGGACACCCTCGAGTGATAAAAGCTTTTGGTATTGTTTTACTAACGCATTTTTAGGTTGAGTCAGAATTTTGACCAGATCATTTTCGCTTAACTTATTCAAAGCGGTCAAAATTGGAAGACGACCGATAAACTCTGGAATTAATCCAAAATTCATCAGGTCCTCAGGAATTACTTTTTGCATAATATCTTCATCAGCAACGTCTTGGGTCTCATGATTATCAACCCCAAAACCAATTGTTTTATCACCTAAGCGTCGTCTAACAATATCTTGAATTCCATCAAAAGCCCCACCAACAATAAACAGAATATTCTTCGTATTAATCTTAATAAACTCTTGGCTCGGGTTCTTTCTACCACCCTTTGGTGGAACATTAGCGGTAGTTCCCTCTAAAATCTTTAACAGAGCTTGCTGGACACCTTCACCAGATACATCTCTTGTGATTGAAACATTTTCGGCTTTTTTAGCAATTTTATCAATCTCGTCAATATAAATGATTCCCTTTTCAGCCCGATCAACGTCATAGTCAGCGTTCTGTAAGAGTTTCAAAAGAATATTTTCAACATCTTCTCCAACATATCCAGCTTCAGTCAACGTCGTAGCGTCAGCAATTGCAAAGGGAACGTTTAAAATTTTAGCAAGTGTTTGAGCCAGATAAGTCTTCCCCGATCCAGTTGGTCCAATCATCGCAATATTACTTTTCTGAATCTGAGCATCATCATAAGCATGTCGTTCTTGGTTACCATCTTCACTTTCATCATCATCTTCAGAATCATTCAAAGCCTTAATTCTCATATAATGATTAAAGACAGCCACCGCTAGCGTTTTTTTGGCTTCATCTTGACCAATCACATACTCATCAAGTTTTTTAACAATTTCACTTGGGGTAAGCACATTGATGTCTTCAACATTGGTCTTGTTTAATTCATCACTCATGATTTGTTCACACAAATCGATACATTCATTACAAATATATACACCGGGTCCAGCAACAATTTTTTTTACTTGGTCCTGTGACTTTCCACAAAAGGAGCAAGTAATGGTCTCATTTTGATTTGAATCATCATACATGGTATCTCTCCTTTTTGTTAATTCGTTGTTAATTCGTCTCGTTGCCTGCAATTTGAAACTATACCATACTAATAGAACCTTTTAAAATAATTTGCTCTACAAAAAAAGACCCGCTCTAACAAGCGGATCCCATCTTGTATAAATTATTTCTTATTTTCTTTACTGGAATCCTTCTTTTCAGAAGCCTTCTTGGTAGTTGATTTTGGTTCTTCTTTAGCACTGTCAACCACAATGTCAACGGCTTTTTGAATACCAATATCATGTTTTAACATGTCATCAGATAATGCATTACGAACGGCAGTTTCTTCCATTCCGTATTGTTTAGCGAGGTTGCTAACTTCTTTTTGAATGTCTTCTTCACTAGGATCAATCTTTTCAGCTTTAACAATTGCTTCTAAGACCAAATTAGTTTTAACTCGACGATCTGCACCATCAGCAAATTGCTTCTTTAAGTCCTCTGGCTTAGTACCAGTGAGTTTGTAGTACATTTCAGCGTTAATACCCTGCTGCTGCATTCCAGCTAAGTACTGGTCCATTTGACGTTGAACGTCATCATTAATCATAACTTCTGGAATATCTTTAACAGTAGCATTATCTACTGCTTCACTAATAGCCGTATTTTCCTTGGCATCGTGAGCGGCTGATTCTTTTTGTTCCTTAAGTTCTTTTTTAACTTTGTCTTCCAATTCAGAAAGAGTATCAACATCTTCATCAACATCTTTAGCAAAGTCATCATCAAGCTTAGGAAGTTGTTTCTCTTTAACTTCATGGAGTTTAACCTTAAAGGTAGCTTCTTTGCCAGCTAGTGACTTTTCTTGATAATCCTTAGGGAAGGTAACTTTTACTTCGACATCATCGCCAGCCTTTTTTCCAATCAATTGATCTTCAAATCCTGGAATGAATGATCCTGAACCAAGTTCAAGAGAATAGTTATTTGCTTTTCCACCTTCAAAAGGCTTGCCATCAACAAATCCCTCAAAATCAATGGTAACAGTGTCACCTTTTTTGGCAGGACGATCAACTAGAACAAGTTCAGCTTGAGATTGACGCATTTTATCAATCTTAGCATCAACGTCTTTCTTGTAAACTCGAGTGCTTTCCTTTGGAACGCTTAGTCCTTTGTATTGACCAAGTTTAACGTCAGGTTTAACGCTAACAGTAGCCTTTAAGACCCAAGGCTTCCCTTTTTCAATTGAATCAACACTAACGTCAGGTTGACCAACGGGTTCAATGCCAGCGTCTTTAATTGCTTCACTGTAAGCATCTGGTAATAACAAATTCAAAGCATCTTGGTATAAAGCTTCTTCACCATACATTTGGTTAAATACTTGTCTTGAAACTTTACCCTTACGGAATCCAGGAACTTTAATATTTTTCTTATTCTTTTTGAAAGCTTGATCTAATCCTTCTTTAATCTTATCAAGACCAATTTCAAAGGTTAATTCCCCATCATTGGTACCTTTTTTCTTCCAATCTGCCATAACATTTCCTCCAACATGAAAAATATTTACACACTTTTCCAAGTAATAGTATTCAAATAATATTCTAACTTAAGCGTCCTCAAAAGTAAACAGCGACGCTAAAACGGCCATAGCAATAAAAAAGAGATTGAAGACATTGTCTTCAATCTCTAAATAAAAATACTAATTAATCATCGATTTCGGTAACAACACCGGCACCAACGGTATGTCCACCTTCACGAATAGTGAACTTAGTACCCTTTTCAATGGCAACTGGCTTAGTTAAGTCAACGTGGAAAGTAACATTGTCTCCAGGCATTACCATTTCAGTTCCCTTGTCTAATTCGATAACACCAGTAACATCAGTGGTGTGGAAGTAGAATTGAGGACGATAGTTTGAGAAGAATGGAGTATGACGTCCACCTTCTTCTTTGGTTAAGATATAAACTTGACCAGTGAACTTCTTGTGGGTTTGAATTGAACCAGGCGCTGCAAGAACTTGTCCACGAACAACTTGGTCACGATCAATACCACGAAGTAATGCACCGATGTTGTCACCGGCTTCACCTTTGTCAAGAGTCTTTCTGAACATTTCAAGACCAGTAACAGTGGTCTTCAATGTGTCAGGGACTAAACCAACAATTTCAACTTCGTCGCCGACTTTGATGCTACCACGGTCAATACGACCAGAAGCAACAGTTCCACGACCAGTGATGGTAAACACATCTTCAACAGGCATTAAGAATGGCTTGTCGTCATCACGTTCTGGAGTTGGGATGTATTCATCAACAACATCCATTAATTTCATGATGTTTTCTTCTTGTTCTTTGTCACCTTGAAGTGCTTTCAAAGCTGAACCACGAACAACCGGAACATCGTCACCATTGTAACCATATTCTGAAAGCAACTCACGAATTTCCATTTCAACTAAGTCGATCAATTCGTCGTCATCAACCATGTCAGTCTTGTTCAAAAAGACAACAATGTGGTCAACACCAACTTGTCTAGCAAGCAAAATGTGTTCACGAGTTTGTGGCATAGGACCATCAGTTGCGGCAACAACAAGAATGGCACCATCCATTTGGGCAGCACCAGTGATCATGTTCTTAACGTAGTCAGCATGTCCTGGGGCGTCAATATGTGCATAATGACGCTTTTCAGTTTCGTATTCAACGTGGGCAGTATTAATAGTAATACCACGTTCCTTTTCTTCTGGTGCAGCATCGATATCAGCAAAGTCTTCAGCCTTAGCCAAGCCTTTTTCTGATAATACTTTAGTGATTGCTGCAGTTAAAGTAGTCTTCCCGTGGTCAATATGGCCGATAGTACCAATATTAACGTGGGGCTTTGTTCTTTCATAATGTTCTTTTGCCATTTATGAAACCCTCCTGTCATTTTCGTAAGATAAACATCAGCAAAACGCCAATGTCTCTTTATTATTAATTATACTACATTTCCCCTAAAAGGCAAAATTGTCACCTTTTTGGGAATTCACTTTCATATTATATCCACTGACAAATTATTTGTAAACCAGATATAGACAATTTCTTAAATTACTTTAGTAATAAATTCATGATTTTATCAATTTTCACTAACCAATGATCAATTGATTTCATTTTTTCATCATCCACTACCATATTCGGATTAATGATATGCCGATGAATAGCGGTTACCCATTCATCAGGTTCCTTAATCACATCATCAATAAACGGATACAAAATCTGAGCATCATATTCGGCCGCGTTAGAAATTTGCTGATAACGAATTGGATCATTTTGTCCATAGCGTTCCCTAATTTCCTTTTGCATTGCTTGATACGCACTAGAATCCAATTCATCAACAAGCTGTGATGGTGTTAAAGTATACGTTTTTCCATCCATCCAAATATATTTAACTGGTTTATCATACTTTAACTTAGCTAAATTATTAAGTAACTGATTTCTCCATACCGGATTGACATCTGGATCTACTAGGTTAAACTGTGCACCCTTCAAATATTGCTTATACGGGAGTTCTTCAGCCTTTTCCATTATGTCGCGCTGCTTGATTCCCGTTTGTCCACCCATGTGCATAAAATGCTTCAAGTTAGCCCGGTTAGATTCAGCTTGCTCAGAGTCATTGATTCTCTCTAAAGATTCGATTTTGCCTTTGACATCATCCTTATCTAATACATCAATTGAATCAACAATTATTCGTAATGGGATAAACTTCCGGTTTTTTAAGTAAATATTTATTAATAATTTAACGTCATTTTCAACAAAATAATTAAAGTTATCTTCTAATAATCGATATGATTCAACGTACTTTTTTTCATTAAAGAGCGAGTGTCCCAACAAATCAATCACATTGTAATCGTCAACTTCATCATACAAAGCCAACAATTCCTGTGAACTTTTCTGATAATGTTTTTTCCTAAAGTCTGTTTGTGCTTTTTTTAATCTTGCCTTTTGATGATCATTCAATCTATTATCCTCACATAAGAAAACAAAAAAATTGAGCCGGGGCTCAACTTCTTTAGTCTTCTTGATCGTTTTTATTGTTAGCTTTTTTTCTTCTATGGTGTTGATTGACTTCCATAATAACTGGAAGAATCACTGGTCTTCTCCCAGTCTTTTTGTATAGAAATTGTCCAAGATCTTCTCTAACATCCTGTTTTAAATGACCCCAGTCAAACTCCTTGTTATTAAGGTTATTCTGGACTGCTTCAGATACAATACCAGCTGCTTCTTTAAGCAAGGATTTATCAGAATTAACGTAAACAAATCCCCGAGCCATGATTTTGGGCTCTGAAATAATTTTCTTCTTCTTGCGGTCGATAGTAACAACTGCCACGAAGACACCATCTTCCGATAACACTTTTCGATCTCGTAATACAATGTTTCCAATGTCTCCGACACCAATCCCATCAATCATGGTGTCAGAAGCTGGGACAGCTTCTGACAAAAACATGTTTTCACCATCAAACTCAATTACATCACCTTTAGCGGGTAAAATAACGTGTGATGGTTTCATCCCAACTTCCTCAGCTAGCTCTTTTTGTGCTTCCATTAATCGATATTCACCTTGGATTGGAATTAAGTAATCAGGATGAATTAAATTAAGGAGCAGTTGAAGATCATGCTTGCTGGCATCCCCTGAAATATTCTTTTCATCAGCAATGCTCGTGACCTCTCCACCAGCTTTATAGATCATATCGCGAGTCTTAGCCCATGGAGTGTCCATTGCACGGGATGGACTGGTAGCAATCAAGACCAGGTCACCTGGCTGAATATCAACGTCTCTGTCTCGGTTATCAGCCATTCTTTGAAGTGATTCCATTGGTTCACCGTTCTTACCGGTTTGTAGAATCAAAACTTCATGCGGATTCATTTGCTCTAACTCTTTTGCAGATTCAATAAACAAATCGTCAGAAGGTAACGTTAACTTGCCAAGTTTCAACGCAGTATCAATAACCTCTTCTAGACCCTTGCTGGTTAGATAAACTCTCCTACCTGACTTAGACGCAGCATTTAATACTTCTTGAATTCTTAAAATATTATTAGCAAGACAGGCAACGATCACACGACCTTTCTGATAGTGAAAGGTTTCATAGAGATAGTCTCTGATCTCCTTCTCGTCAGTACTCTCTTCCGGATTGTCAGCATTTCTTGAGTCACTTAAAAGTGCCAACACGTGTTCTTTACCAATATCAGTAAGAGCTGAATAATCCGTTTTGTACCCGTCAGCAGCAGTCTGATCAAATTTAAAATCACCAGTATAAACAATGTTTCCGAGTTCAGTACTAATCACGATCCCAACTGAGTCAGGAATTGAATGAGTGGTATCAAAGAAACTAACCGTGCCATCCTCAAATACAATTTCGCTTTTACTATTAATGACGTGAAAATCATTAAATTTCTTAGTCTTCTTATTATCGGCAACCGCCAACTTTGCCAAACCAATCGTTAACTCCGTTCCAAACACGGGAACGTTAAATTCACTTAAAAAATATGGAAGTGCACCAATTGCATCTGCGTGACCGTGGGTAAGAAAGACCCCGACAATTTTATCGGCGTTATCCCTTAAATACGAAAAATCTGGGATTACAAAATCAATTCCTAACATTTCGTTTTGAGGGTATTTTAGTCCACAATCCAAAATAAAAATACTATTATCATTAATTTCAATAGCATAAAGATCCTTGCCATTTTCTCTCACTCCACCCAGTGGAATGATTTTGATGTTCTTTTTCATAATTACTTGTTCCTCTCAAAAAATTACTTACGATTAAAATTAACTATTTTATGCGAAGCTTGGCCTCTAAACGCTCATGATATCTGTTAACAGTGTAACATATTTATATTAAGCACTAAATTATTTATGTATAAAAAAAGAGCGGAAAAAATCCGCCCTATTAAAATCAAGATTAACGACGTAATCCTAATTCCTTGATTAATTTACGATAACTTTGTACATCATTGTTACGTAAGTAAGCAAGAAGATTTCTTCTGTGACCGATCTTCTTCATAAGTCCACGTTGTGAATGAAAATCCTTTTTGTGGGTCTTCATGTGTCCATTAATTTCATTAATATCAGCAGTCAGTACAGCAATTTGTACTTCTGTCGAGCCCGTGTCACCATCGTGTTGAGCAAACTTTTTAATAATATCGTTCTTTTGTTCTTTAGTTAAAGCCATTATTACATTCCACCTTTCTAATCTAATCCCTCAATCTGAGTAATACGTCAGTGACTCGCAAAACTAAGATTAAGTTACTTATTTAATATAACCTAAAAGAAAGCGTTATTCAAGTTATCATTAAAAAATTAGTCTTGTTTTTAGTGCTATTGCAATTAATCAATGGATTTTGTATAATTAGGAACGTCAAAAGATGTGAATAATTGAATTTATTTCACAAGGTGGAGGTGAACTTAATGCCAGTAATTAAATCTGCTATCGAACGTATGCGAACTAACGAAGAAGCTAGAAAGAAAAACGCATCTCAAAAGAACGAAATGAGAAGTGCAATCAAAAAATTCGAAAAAGCTGAAGCTTCTGATGCCGATGATTTAGATAGTGTATACCGCAGTGCTGTTGCAGCAATTGACCATGCAAAATCTAAGGGTCTTATCAAAGCTAATAACGCTAACCGTAAGAAGTCTCATTTAGCAAATAAACTTGCTAAAAACGATAACTAAAAAAAGAATCCGATTAATCGGATTCTTTTTTTATACTCTGATTTAGTTTAACGGCAAACATTTCAAACAACAATTCTGGATCAATACTCGTACTTTTCAGTTGCTCTTCAATTTCTACCAAACTAATATATGCATCTCGTAGATATTCTCTAGGATACTTGCGATTGTTCCTGATTGCTAATTTTACTCGATACGGATGGACCCGTAAAGAACTTGCTAAATTCCCCTGACTATAGCCAAAATAATCTAAAATTTTAACTTGCAGTAATAATCTGAACTGACTAACTAAAATTGCATTGATTTGAATTGGCTCATGCTTCTGAGAAATTAAATCATGATAAAACTCGATTGCTTGCGTTGTTTTACCACTCATTAAATAATTAATTAAATCAAAAACGTTTTGATCCATCGATTTTGATACTAACGAATCGACCGCATCAAGCGTTATTTTTTTATCATTGATTTTGTATAAAAAGAGTTTATCTAATTCATTCATAACACTAGCCAAATTACCCGAAGTTCGAGAAAGAAGTTCTTCAAGTGCATTTCGATCGATCGAATATCCACTGTTCTTAATCTTACTTTGCACTAACTGCTTAATTTCCCTTTCAGAAAACCGATTTAAGTCGATTACTTCCGCACGTTTTAAAAGCTCCTTACTAACCTTTTTTCTAGCATCTAACTTTTGATATGGAGCAAAAAAAGCCAAAGTTGTTTCATCAGGAACATTCTTCAAATAATTTATGAGTTCTTCTGAATGATGAACGGTTTTGCTTTTATTTTTTTCACCGGTTAAAAAATACGGATTCTTAATGAAGACTAGTCGTTTTTTTCCAAAAAAAGGAATTGACATCGCATCATTTAGTGCAACGGAAAGCGATGTTTCTTCCATATCATAAGTAGCAAAATTCATTGTCCGTTCATCATTTGGGATCAGAGACTTTAGTTTCTTTTGAATTATATCGATCCAATAATCATCATTTCCAAGGATTAAATAAATTGATTTAGGATCACTATCAATCTGATTAACTTGTTCTACGACACTCAACGACGTGCCACCTTCCACTTTGTTTCAAATTTTCCAATTTTGTTATTATTTTTGAATTTATATCTAATCATACCATTCTTTTTGGTACTGATAATTGCAACATGTTGTTGGTTCATTGTATCAATAGTTTCCTGATTTGGATGATTATAACGATTATGACGACCCGCAGATATCAGAGCAACTTTAGGATTAATTGCCCTGATAAATCTAGGATCGGATGAAGTCTTACTTCCGTGATGACCTAGCTTGATCACATCAACTCGCAAATCAGGATATTTTTGGATAATCTTAAGTTCTTCCTCTCGGTTCAAATCACCCATAAAAATCCACTTCAAACCGCCAATTTTACCAAAAAGTACCATGGAATCTTGATTTTCACCAGACCCACTTTTCATCGGATGAACAACTTGAAATGGGGAATTTTTAATTCGATTTCCAGTCTTGGCATCAAGCAACTGAAACTGTCCTTGATACGGTCTAATTCGCCTTAAAAAGCTTTGATTATTAGTCATCCCCCACGGAACATAAACCCGATCAACCTTCATTTTACTTAAGAAGGCCGGCAAATCACCAACATGATCAGCATCTTGATGACTTAAACAAACATTATCAAGTTTTGAAATCCCAATGCTTTTTAAATATTGGATTGAAGTATCATTGGCTTGATAAATTTTGGCCCGCTTCTGTTTGCCAAAGAAATTAGGCTTTCCACCAGTGTCAATCAACGTAATCGAACGATTAAATGGCTCTCTAACAAGAAAACTATCCCCTTGATCAACATCAAATGCATCAACTTCTCCATTCATTGGAAAATGAATCATCACAAAACCAATGCTAAAAAATAACACTAAAAGAATCATTCGCTTCATAGTTACTTTTTCAATGAGTAGTAAAGAAATTATTACCATTAATAAAACGATCCATACGTTTAGTTTCCCGATCACCAAATTTCCTGGAAGCCTTGAAAGAAAATTTAAAAGCTGGTCAAATGTCTTTAAGGTTGTATCAATTAATGAAACAATCAAATCAAATTTTAAAAATGACAGCAAATATCCAATTAACACAATCGGAAATATAAAGGTTGAAAAGAAAGGGACAAATAACAGATTGGCAAACAAAGATAATGCATGCCATTCATACATATGATACAAAATAATCGGTAAACTAATTAAGTTAAGTAGGATAGTTTGTTTTAAAAACCCACAGTTTTTCGTCAGGATTAACCCAAGTGATAATAAATATGAAAGCTGACACCCAAACTGAAAAATAAACAATGGATTAATCAGCAAGTTGATCATCACCGCACTGGACCAGATATCTAAGGGAGATATGTCAAGATACACTTTATCTAGACCCAAGCGTTCTTCGGCCATTATAATTGCCCGAAGTAAACTAGCTCCTGCACCAGCAATTACAAAGTAAAATGGAAGAAAAATGATTAAGAATGAATTAACCTGCTCCCTTCTCAATCGAAAAGTCGTCATAATCCACGTAATCAAACCAATTAAATAATAAACGTGCATCCCCGAAATTGTGAATAAGTGGATGAGGCCCAAGCGTTGGACCCCGGTCAGTTCTTCTCTAAAATCACTACTCCGACTTCCATAAATGATACCCAAAACGTACATCCGTAGATGTTTAGGTAATTGATCACACGTTTTAATCATTTGAAACCTTAAGTCGTGAACCCGATCACCTAAACCTTGATTGCTACAAATCTGACGGTATTTAATTTGATCACATTTAATTTCACTCACAATTCCCTTAGCGCGATTAAAACTCTTGGAGTCAAATTGAGCAAAATTGGGTGGTGAATCAATCAAACTAAGTTGGCCATCAATAATAAATTCGCTGGTGTGATTAAGATGAAGCAAAGCATCTTTTTCACTCTTATTTTTTACAAACCCATAAATTAATACCCGCTGTTTTAGCCGGGGAATTTCTACAACTCCACTATACGTATCTCCATGAAGCTGTAATTCATCTGGATGGACCTTAGCTATCCAAGTCGAAGTCGTTTCTGTCTTAGGTATCACCCTAACTTGTCGGTTAATGTGATTTTGCCAAATTCCAAAAAATATCAGTGGAATTAGCAGTGAGATGACACTTTTTGAAAAGAAACGGGGAATTCTTAAAAGAAAGATACGAATCAACCATAAAATTAATAAAACAATTCCAATTACGTGATTTCCAAAAAATGCGAATGCACCAAGCACCCACAAAATGGATGTAAAAACCAAAAAATTCTTTTTAATTATTTATCGACGGATAAGAATGATTCAAACGGTAGATTATTAACATCATTTTGATTAACATCAACTTTTTCTAAAGAGACATGTTTCATGTCCAATAACTTTTTAGCATACTCACTGTTATGATAATTTCTTAAATACTTGATTTTAATGATCCCGGCCTGAAGTAACATCTTTGTACACTGCAAACAAGGTACATCAGTGACGTATAACTCAGCATTATCAGTTGACTCACCAAACTTAGCACATTGTAGAATGGCATTCATCTCGGCGTGGATTGTTCTTTGACAATGACCATCTACTAAATAACACCCTTCGTCAATACAATGGACATCTCCTGATACTGAACCGTTATATCCACAAGCAATTACTCGCTTATTTCGCACCAATACCGCACCGACAGATCGTCGATTGCATGTACTTCTGGACGCAACTAACATCGCTTGCAACATAAAATATTGGTCCCACGGAATCCTCTTCTTTTTCATAACTGTCATCACCTTCACTAGAATAGTTAAATCTAGTATACCAATATTTATCTATCACAGTTGCTTCAAACAGTAATCGAACTTTTCAAATTTGCAACGGTCTTATCACCAAATCCAGGAACGTTTTTCAAGTCCTCAGGCTTTTTAAATGGGCCACTTTGTTTCCGATAAGCAATTATTTTATCAGCCTTCTTATCACCAATCCCATTTAGCTGTTGAAGTTTAGCTTTATCTGCTTCATTAATATTAACCTTTCCGCTATCAGAACCTTTATCACTTCCAGCCGAATTGCCTGATGAATCACTAGCAACTTGATTGGTCTTTGGTAATCCATTAATTTCTCCACGAATTGGGACATAAACAACCTGTTGATCAGACAATTTTTGCGCCAAATTAATGTGTTTAGCATCCGCTGAACGATTAAAACCACCTGCTAATTCAACTGCATCAGAAACACGCATGTTTTTACCAACCTGATAAACTCCTGGTTTATTAACTGCTCCCTTTACATCAACATACACTTGTTGGTGATCATCATTCCCATTGCCTGCCGAATTCTCTGCGGTTGATTTAGTAACGTTTTTTCTGTGATTTGCTTTGGCTGTTGTTTGCAAATTAGTACGTGGTGCTTGCCCGCTACTATTTTGAGATGCAAAAACACAATATCCCAGCAGTCCTACCACAATAATTATCAATCCTCCAATAATTCTGTACTTGTATTCCTCAATAAATTCATATAACTTATCCATCTTTCTCTCCTTTCACATTTAAATACGAAAAAAACACAGCTTTTAGCTGTGTTTTTGATTTAAATAATTCAAAGCGTCATCAAAAGATGTGACCGGAACAATTTTCATTTTAGGGGCATACCTTTTGGCAGTTGCTTTAGCCACTTGGTAATTAGTCTTATGACCTTGCTCCATTCTCAAAATTGGCTCAGTCGGTTTAACGTATGGACAAAAGAAAACCTGTGCGCCACTCTTATTAGCAGCAATTATTTTCTTATCCACTCCACCAATTTCGCCCACTTGACCATTGGCGGCAATCGTCCCAGTTCCTGCAATTCGTTTGTAATCGTAATTCGTATGTTTTAATTCACTATATACTTGCAGGGCAAACATCAGACCACCAGAGGGTCCACCAATTTTTCCTGGGTTAATATTGGCCTTAGGATCAGTTTTAACACTCATATCATCAATCATTCCGATTCCAATCCCATAAAACCCCTTGACCAGTTGTTTCTTTGTGCCGATCGCCTGTTTATCTTTTCCATTCCGTTTAAAAGTAATTTTAAGTTGCGCATGCTTGGGTAAACTTTGAATGTACTTTACATATTCGGGACCCTTATATAATTTTTTCCCATTTATTGATTCAACTAAATCACCAGGCTTCAATTTATTGGCGAAATCAGATTGTGGATAAACGTTTAATACATACACACCATGATAACTTTGCTTAATTTTACCATGAGCTTTGTGGTAGCCAACATAAATTGCATTATTGATAGCCGTCTTCATATAAATATCTTGTACGTTATCATACTCTTGATTACTTTGATTTCCCATCACATCTGACGTTTTCTCAATTGAAACATGGGGATTCACTTTTGAATACAAGTAAGTGATTGGTCTAGCCTGCGACATTGAAACTGCAGTGATCATAAACTTATTCTTCTTATTTGGTTTAATTCCTTGAATTTTAACCATTGGTTGAATGTTAACGGCTTCACCAGGCGCTTCAATCAAAGCATTAAGCGGCCAAAAAAGGAACCACAATATAAAAATAATGATCCCTAGGAAAATCAAAAAATATCGGTTATGTTTAATCCATTTCCAGATTGTCTTCACTGATTTCTCTTCTCCTTTAATGCCTCACACACAACGTTAGGAACAAATTTTGATACATCTCCACCAAAATGATTAATCTCTTTAACCATTGAAGACGAAATCAATTCATAATCATGGTTGGCAAACAACAACACGGTCTCAATTTGCGAATCCAACATTTGGTTTAAACTAGCAATTTCCTGTTCGTTTTCAAAGTCTTTAGTATCCCGAATCCCTCGGATCAGGATATTGGCATGTTCTGCTTTTAAGAAATCAACCGTTAAATTAGAATAGACCTTAACAGTAACGTTTGAATAGCCAGCCACACACGTTTCAACCATTTCTTTCCGTTCTTTAGGGGTAAACAACCCCACTTTACTCGAATTGTCGCCAATGGCAACGACAACTTCGTCAAATAGTTGCGTTGCTCGCTTAATAATATTCAAATGTCCATTGGTAATGGGGTCAAAGCTACCCGGATAAATGGCTTTTTTCATAATTTTTCCCTTTATATTAAAATTTGATAGATTGATATCACCGTTAAACCATAATCTTTTTGTTTAATGAGGCGATAATTTTTAACATCATCAGACATATCAGTTTGATTGTCAGTCTCACAGATTACCATCCCACTATGATTTAATAAACCACTATCGCTAATCTCTTCCAGTTGTTTAACCATCTGTTGTTTCTTATATGGGGGGTCTAAAAAAATATAGTCAAAGAAATGACCTTCTTTTTTTAATTTAAGCAGCGCTGATTCAGCATTCATCTTCCACACAGAAAAATCAGCAGTATTCGGATCAATCGCTACGTTCTGTTTAATAGTTTTATACGCAGCATACTGTTTATCAACTAAAACGGCATGATCCATTCCCCTAGAAATGGCCTCAAGGGAGACAGCCCCTGACCCGGCATATAAATCCAGAAAACTACCGCCATCAAAGTATGGTCCAATCATGTTAAATAACGCTTCTCGCACTTTGTCGGTTGTTGGACGCGTCCGATTCCCAGGGACTGGTTTAATTTTACGTCCTCCAAATTTGCCTGAAATTATTCTCATTTTTGTTTCCTACTCTTCAACGTTATTTTCAGCATTAATCTCACCAAAGGCAAGTGCCAAGTCAACGGTTGGAGATACCCCAACCTTTTTAACAAACCTAAGTTTACTAATTTCTTGGATAGTCGTATCTAAATCAGAACTATCAACAAAAATAATAACATAATGCATCTTTTTCGATACAAATCGAATATCACCAAATCTCTTTAGGTTTTTAATTTGACGAATCGAGTATGTTGAAACAATCAATTCCGTTCGGTCAGTTAATTTGGCCATGATTTCACCTTACTTCACTTTTTTATTACTACGTTCTCTTTTTTCCACTCTACTAATATAAAGGACTAGTCCAAGACAAATGGAAAGTGCCATTATACTTGAACCCCCGTAACTGATAAATGGAAGTGCAACTCCAGTTAAAGGAATCATACCGACCGCACCACCAGCATTAAATAAGGTCTGAATAAAAATGTAAGCTGCAGTTCCATAACAAATCGTACTATAAAAGGTATCGTTAGTTCGACTACCAACTGCGATGATTCTTAAAACAAGATACAACAAGAGTCCCAAAACAACTAAAATACCAACGATCCCGAGTTCCTCACCAATAACTGCAATTATAAAATCAGTATTTGGCTCTGACAAGTAACCCATCTTTTGAATACCGTTACCAATCCCAACACCAAACAATCCTCCGTTACTAATTGCATAATAAGAATTAATCAATTGATGTCCACTAGTTTGCGCATATTTGAAAGGATCTGAAAAACTAATTAATCTTTGAATTTGATAAGCATGAATGCTACTTAAAATTCCTTCAAATGGCTTAATCCAAATCCTAACCCCTAAAATAAAGATGCCAATTACAACAATCCAAATTCTTGAAGCCTTAAAGTTACTTCCGGCTGCCAGAATCATCATTAAAATAATGAATATATTAATCGCTGCACCACCAGTATCAGGCTGAAAAGCAATTAAAAAAATCATAAATGCTGGGAGAATACTAGGCATAGCTACTTTCATAAATTCATACCTTAATCCAACATTCTCAAAATATTGCTTTTCATTGGCCAAAACGTTTGCGTAATACAAAATGAACAACGGCTTACAAAACTCAGCCGGTTGGATACTAAGATGTCCAAGTCTAATCCATCCAGCAGCCCCATTTGTACTAGATCCAAAAAATTTTAAAAAAATCAACACTCCAGTCATAATTATCATTGCAATTATATAGAACTTTATATTTCCCTCAAGTAATTTACTTTTTAACGTTGAGAAAAAAAACAATACAAAGAAACTAGCAATTACAAAACTAACTTGATATTCTAAATAATGGAAAGCAATTTCCGCATGAGCGCTTAACCCTTCACTAGATGAAAAGACCATGACGATCCCAATCAAACTCAGTAATAGGTATGGCACCATAATGTACCAGTCTAGCTGTTTTAAGTATTTAATCATATTAATCTCCAACTGAATATGTAAAATTCATGAATTAATACCTTTCATTATACTAGTATCACCAAATAAAAAAAGACTATTTAACAATGGTTAAATAGTCTTAATTATTTTAATTAATTGTGACGGCGCTTCTTAGCTGCCTTTTCACGTTCATTAGTATTTAAAATTCTCTTTCTTAATCTGATATGATCTGGAGTAACCTCACAAAGTTCATCCTCGTTTAGGAATTCAAGTGATTCTTCAAGAGTCATATGAACTGGTTCCTTAACCTTCGCAATATCTTCGGATCCAGCTGCACGAACGTTGGTTTGATTACGACCACGAGTAATATTAACCGAAATATCATTATCTCGTGCGTTTTCACCAACAATCATACCCTCATAAACATCGGTACCAGGATCAGTGAAAATCTTACCACGGTCTTGAACGGCCATGATGGCATAAGTAGTTACCTTACCTGAATTAATTGAAACTAAGGTTCCGTTACGACGACCAGGATTCCAATTTTTGATGGCTGGAAGATATTGACTGAATGAATGGTTCATGATTCCGTATCCACGAGTCAATGATAAAAATTGAGTGCTGTACCCAATCAAACCACGTGATGGAACTAAGAAAGTCATTCGAACCTGACCATTTCCAACGTTTTCCATGTTTTTCATTTCACCCTTACGTTGTGACAAGGTATCAATGATTGAACCAGAATATTCTTCTGGGGTATCAATCTGAACGGATTCAAATGGTTCACACTTAACTCCGTCAACATCCTTGTAGATAACTTCAGGACGGGAAACTTGAAGTTCGTAACCTTCACGACGCAAAGTTTCAATCAAGATTGAAAGGTGAAGTTCCCCACGTCCGGAAACAACCCATGCACCAGGATCATCAGTGTCTTCAACTCGAAGAGAAACATCAGTATGAAGTTCCTTCTTCAAACGATCACCAAGTTGACGAGCAGTGAGATACTTACCGTCTTGACCAACAAATGGTGAAGTATTGGTTCCAAAAGTCATTCGAAGGGTTGGTTCGTCAATTCTCAAAACAGGAAGTGGTTCCTGCTTATCAGGACTAACAACGGTTTCACCAACGTTAATGTCTTCCATTCCAGAGACAGCAATTAAATCTCCGGCCTTAGCCTCATTGATCTCAACTTTTTGAAGACCAATGAATCCCATCAATTTAGTAACACGAAACTTCTGAGTGCTCCCATCAAGTTTCATGAGAACAACATTATCCCCAACCTTGATCTTACCTCTGAAGACACGGCCAATACCAATTCGACCAACGAAATCGTTATAATCAAGCATTGCAACTTGGAATTGTAATGGATCGTCTGAATTATCGATTGGTGATGGGATGTTTTTGATAATGGTATCAAAAACAGGCTTCATAGTGTGTTCCTGTTTTGAAACGTCAGGATCATAACTTGAAGTTCCGTTCATAGCAGATGCGTAAACAACGGGGAATTCCAGTTGTTCTTCATCAGCACCTAATTCAATGAATAAATCAAGAACTTCATCAACAACTGCTTCAGGTCTTGCACCAGGCTTATCAACTTTGTTGATTACAACGATTGGAGTCAAATGTTGTTCCAAAGCCTTCTTTAAAACAAAACGGGTCTGTGGCATTGTTCCTTCGGCTGCATCAACAACCAAAAGGACACCATCAACCATTCGCATGATACGCTCAACTTCTCCACCAAAGTCGGCATGTCCTGGAGTATCCAAAATGTTAATTTGTTTGTCGCCATATTTAACGGCAGTATTTTTTGACAGAATGGTAATTCCACGTTCACGTTCAATCGCGTTAGAATCTAACGCACGATCTTGAATCTCAGTGTGATCATTCAAAGTGTCAGATTGCTTTAATAATTCATTAACCAAGGTCGTCTTACCATGATCGACATGGGCAATGATGGCAATGTTTCTAATATCGTCTCTTGTTTTCAAAAATGTTTCCTCCTCAAAAAAGCAATTCAAAAATTTGCAATTTGATAAGTTAATAACCCAACTTCGATAAAAAAGCTGTGAGTCCATCACAGCTTTTGATTAACGCTTCGTCGAAATTTTCAGAATATCTTTTTGCGCCTTTTTTGTCGCTAACAAAACTGTGTTTGATGATAGCATATTTATGGGCTTGCCGTCAATAGTAGAAACGGTCATCCCAAGCGTTTCAGCAAGAACACGACCAGCAGCAATATCCCAAGGCCTTAAATGCGAAATATAACCGATTGTCTCCCCGCAAAGAGCAGCAACGATTTCGATCCCAGCACTACCATAAATTCGATAACCAGAACTAGCCTCTGCAATTTCTTGCATATGATAAACATCCCTAATAACAAGCGGACCACTCATTCCAATCAACCCATCTTCAAGAGAACCGTTAACTGGAGGATTCATTGTCTCAGAATTAACATAGATACCAATATCAGGGCCACCATGATACAACTTGTTATTTATAACATCATAAATGAACCCGAGCGTTGGTACGCCATCGATATAATAGGCAATCATCATTGCGAAGTGATTACGTTGCTTTACAAAATTCATCGTTCCATCAATTGGATCTACAATCCAAACCCGTCCGTTTAAATTGTCAATTTTGTCACCTAAGCCCTCTTCACCAAGAACTTTACTGTCAGGTTTAAGTGCTTTTAGCTGTTTTACAAAAAACTTTTCGTTGTCTTTATCAATGTTTGTAACTAAATCTTTCCTTCCAGTTTTTTCATCTACGTCTAAATGACCATTTAATCTTTCCATGACAAACGCACGTGCGGTTTTTAAGATTTGGCAAACATCTTGATCAATTTTATTTAAATCATCTACTGTTGTGATGGAAATCATTCCTTTCGCTTAATGGTCTTTAAATCCGAGTTTTCTTTTGCTAATTTAACAACATGATACACATCTAAACCAGACTGCTTTTCAAAATCTCTTTGTAAATTATTTTGTTCGACTCTTGCCGGATTAATCTCACAGAAGCGTCGATAACTATCCATTAGTTTCTTTCGATTAACTCCCTTATTATTATAAGCCATTTCAATATTTTCAAAGAAATGACAAACATCAATTAATTCTTTTCGACTCCAATCATCAACAATGGGATAAGAATAACTATCATTAGTTTTTCGAGGCATTTTTTCCTCCATTAATCACGGCTGCAATAATATTATTGGCCCATTCAACGTCTGAGTTTAACTTTTTTTGTTCGTCCTCTGAAAGCTGAAGTCGAATCGATTGAGCTGCTCCATTTCGATTAATTAGTTTGGGGCTAACATCCAGCCTTAGCTCATCTTTTTCTTTATCAACATTTACAACTGAACAAATTAACGATTGACCCTCATACATCGAAAAAAGTAGTCGGACAATAGCTTTACTTTGAATCATTTCATTAATAACAACCCCCTGATCATCAATCACTTCCTGAACTTGAGTAATGATGTCACTACTATAGTTGTTACTATCATCAGCCAGGTATGAAAGCAAGGTTGCAGGACCAATGTAAACCCTACTCCACGCGACTAAATTATTAGTATTTAATCCTAAGACATTGACATTAATATCATCAGCACTAACGTCAAAATTCCTCTGGAGCTCATTCTTTAGTAGCATTTCTTGGGGAAGAGTTCCAACGCCAATGATATTTTGATTATCAAGTCCAGAAAAACTTGCTGCAAAATACGTAAAAACTTCATCATGTGGGGCATCAATCACTATTTTACCGCGAAATCCATTTGAGACACAGTCATTGATTAAATTCCTTAGTTTATCAATTTCCGGTCTCAAGTCTTCTGCAATTTGAGTAGCATCCGTCAACTTGGGATTATAGAAATCAACGTTTGGCAAATACAATAATGCATCGAAATTATTTAATTCTGGCTTACTTGCAATCTGGATTGACAAGTTATGACACATCTTACTAGAAAAGACGGTTGATCGAACTTGTTCACTGTCGTCTACTTGGATAGTAACGGGAAAGTCTAAAACAATTAAAGCGTTCAAAAGTGATAAGATCCTGGTTATGCTTCCTTTAATTAATATTTTTGGTTGCATTCCAATTCCTCCATTCTTTGTTTTTAAAGAATTTATTAATTTTTTGCTTGTTAATAAAATACCATTTCAAATTTCTTTTTGCACATAAGAGTAAATTAAAATACTGAAATACCATGAAATTAACTGGTTTTGCGATTTATGATAAAATAACTGGTAGAAGTTGACATGAATTAGGAGGTAAAACGTTATGTACTTAATGAAAGACATAACTCGAGAGGGAAATCCTGTGTTACGGGAACAAAGTCAACCCGTTAAATTTCCACTTAGCGATGAAGATCGTAAATTAGGCGAAAAAATGATGCATTACTTGGAAGTTAGTCAGGATCCTGAACAATGTAACAAATACCATTTGCGAGCAGGAGTTGGTTTGGCAGCTCCACAAGTTGGACAATCCAAATCAATGGCTGCTGTTTTAACCCCACCAGAAGGCGAAGACCAAAAATCGCCCTTCAAGGCAATTATGATAAATCCAGTTATTATCTCAAACTCCGTTCAACGTGGGGCATTAACTGAAGGTGAAGGATGCTTATCGGTCGATCGTGATGTCCCTGGTTTTGTTCCGAGGGCAGACCGTGTTACGATTAAATATCAAGATTTGAGCGGTAAAGTTCATCAAGTCAGGTTAAAACACTACCCAGCCATCATTGCTCAACATGAAATTGATCATCTTCACGGAACTCTGTTTTACGATCATATCGACAAAGATGATCCATTTTCCAAAACCGAAGATGAAGTATTTTTTGATTAATATTGTTTTTTTGTGGGAGACGTTACTACGTCTCCCTTTCTTTTTCATTTAACTTATCCAAATCACTTAAATATTCATGAGTTGCAGGATTAATAACATTGGCTACATCAAAAACCATTACGCTTTTGTTCAACCAACAGTCAGTCACAATCAACGTTTTTTTATGATTGGAATCAATAAAACCATCTGAAATGGCGTATTCAGATAGTTTTTGATTAAAAAGGTCCCGTAAGAGATCCGCATCATCATAGCCCTCTTTTACAACGCAACGATATTCAAAAACCATCACTCCCCTACCCCAGAAATCAGACAGTACTTGTGACCCAACGTAACTTTGCACAATTTCACGTTTGTCTTCAACCTCAAAGTATTTGACCACTTTATAGATTTCGCCATCAACGCTATGCTTCATTTTTAACTGATACCTTTTGGTCGGTAGAGTGACAAAAAAATAGTGCAAACAGTTATAAATTAAAAAAGCAACGACAATTGCAACGACCAATTCTAAAAATATTTTCACTGTTCTTCTCCCATTATTGATTATTAGGTCAATTTATAGATCAATTCTAACATGAAACATGTTTGTCGATTCACATGATTCTATACTTATTTACCATAATATGCTAAAATATGATTAATTGTTGCGTTCCTGCAACCTAATGTACGAAAAATAACATTAAATCAACAAAAAAGGAGTAATTATATTGATTTACAAGGTTTTATATCAAGATGAAAATAATTCTAACCCTAAACGTGAAGCAACTAAAACGATTTACTTAGAAGCTAAAACCGTTGCTGACGTTAGAACTAAACTTGAACAACACACAAAGTACAACATTGAATTCATTGAACCGCTCGAAGGGAAGCACCTTGAATTTGAAAAAAATGATCCCGGTTTTAAAATTACGGAGTTTAACTAGTTATGAAGAAATTAAACATCAAAAATAACGAAACTGCTATTTATGGTGTTGGTGGACTCGGAGAAATTGGTAAGAATACTTATGGTGTACAATTCCAGGATGAAATCATCTTAATTGATGCTGGAATCAAGTTCCCAGAAGATGATCAATTGGGAATTGACTATGTCATCCCAGATTATCAGTACTTAATTGATAATAAGGACAAAATTAAGGCACTTGTAATCACCCATGGTCATGAAGATCATATCGGTGGTGTGCCCTTTCTTTTAAAGGTTCTCAACGTTCCAATTTACGCTGGCCCGCTAGCATTAGCATTAATCAAAAACAAATTGGAAGAGCACGGCTTGTTAAAACAGGCTGAACTTCACGAGATTAATGATAAGTCAGTTTTGAAATTCAAAAAGACGAGTGTTTCTTTTTTTAGAACCACTCATTCGATACCAGATACAATGGGAGTCGCTGTTCATACGCCTGACGGTGTCATTGTAGAAACGGGAGATTATAAGTTCGATCTCACGCCTGTCACTAATCAGCCGCCTGATTTACAAGCCATGGCCAAACTGGGTGAGGAAGGTGTACTCTGTTTGATGGCTGACAGTACCAATGCCGAAAAGCCGGTCTGGACTAAGTCAGAAAAATGGGTTGGAAAATCCGTTCGTCATATTTTTGACGAGGTCAAGGGCCGTATTATTTTTGCTACCTTTGCTTCCAACCTCTCAAGAATTAAAACGGCTATTGATACAGCACTAGCTCATGATCGTAAAATTGCTGTATTTGGTAGAAGTATGGAAGCAGCCATTGTCAATGGTAGAAAGCTTGGTTACCTAGACGTTCCTGACAGTGCCTTCGTCGATGCTCAAGAGTTAAAGCACTTACCGGCAGATAAGGTTATGATCCTGTGTACCGGCTCTCAAGGTGAACCCATGGCTGCTTTGGCTCGAATTGCTAACGGAACTCACCGACAAATTTCGATTCAACCAGGTGATACGGTTGTCTTTTCAAGTAACCCAATTCCAGGTAACACATTAAGTGTCAACCGGGTCATTAATGAGCTTGAAGAAGACGGCGCTAAAGTCATCCACGGTAAGATTAATAACATTCATACTTCTGGACACGGTGGCCAAGAAGAAGAAAAACTAATGCTTCGTTTAATGAAGCCAAAGTTCTTTGTTCCGATCCATGGGGAATACCGAATGTTAAAGATCCACACTAAACTTGCGCAAGAATGTGGGGTCCCTGCCGACCATTGTTTTATCCTAAAAAATGGCGAAGTACTTGCTTTAACAAAAGATAGTGCTCGTGTTGCTGGATACTTCAATGCTGGTGATGTTTATATTGATGGCAATGGCGTTGGAAATATTGGAGACAAAGTCCTAAGAGATCGTCAACTTCTTTCAGAAGAAGGTTTAGTAGTGGTGGTTGCTACCATCAACTTAAAGAACCAGGAAATCCAATCTGGTCCTGACCTTCTCTCACGTGGATTCGTTTATATGCGCGAATCAGGTGAATTACTTGATGAAGGACGAAAGTTAGTCTTTAGAACCATCCGTCGTGCCATGAAGAATAAAAATGCAGACGAAAAATCAATTAGTAAAGCAATTGTCAATGATTTATCAAACTTCTTATATGAAAAAACACAAAGAAGTCCCCTAATCTTGCCAATGCTAATCATGAACAATTAACAATAAGGGCTGAATCCAATTGTTTGGATCTCAGCCCTTATTTTAGTCTCATATATTATTATTAGTCTTAATAACAAAAAGGTACGCTTAGTAAGCATACCTTTTTTAATTATTTATACTTAACGATTTTGTCAATTTCATCTAATTCATCTTGAGTAAAGTCAAGATTATCTAATGCCTTCAGGTTATCATCTAAATGATCGACTTTTGACGCACCAGTGACCACACTGGCAATCGTTGGATCGTGTAATAGCCATGCTAATGACATTTGGGCAAGTGTCTGGTCACGATTCTGTGCAATATCGTTTAATTTATTTAGTTTATTAACAGCACTTTCATCACCATTAGCCAAAATAAACTTGTTAGTCTTATGCAATTTAATGTTACTTGGAATTCCCTTTAGATACTTACTAGTCAAAAGGCCCTCTGCCAAAGGACCGTAAGCAATAAAGCCATCATGATTATCTGCTAAGGTCTTAAGGGTCCCATCATCTTCAGGCTCTCGATTAAGCATATTATATGAACTCTGGTTAACTACAAACGGAGTCTTCAGTTCCTTAAATAATTTAATCATTTCAGCAGTCTGATGGCCATCATAATTAGAAATTCCAATGTAAAGTGCTTTACCTGCACGAACTAATCCATCAAGGGCTTCAGCAGTCTCTTCTAATCGAGTATTAGGATCAAATCGATGGGTATAATAAATATCCACATAATCAAGTCCCATTCTTTGAAGACTTTGATCTAGCGCAGTAACGAGGGTCTTCTTTGAAGAATAGTTACCATAAACACCTGGCCACATATGAAATCCAGCTTTAGTGGTGATAATTAATTCATCACGGTAAGGCTTTAAATCGCGTCGATAAACTTGGCCAAACATTCTTTCAGCAGCACCTGAACCGGGCCCATAGTTATTAGCTAGATCAAAGCTAAAGATTCCCTTGTTGAAAGCATGGAGCATTACCTTTTCACTATCTTTAAAATTAGCATCGTCACCGAAGCTGTGCCACATTCCAAATGATAATGCGGGTAACTGCAGTCCCGTTGTTCCTGCACGTCTTACTTTCATATTATCGTAACGATCATCTTTTGCTCTAAATACCATTAGAATCCCTCCAAATTTATATTACTTAAACAATTTACTTGTTGATTGTTCGTTCTCAATTAATTTTAAGGCATCACCAATCAGCTTGCCAACTGAAACGATCACCATTTTGTCAACTCTCTTATTCTGTGGAACGACAATGGAATCGGAAACGATCACCTGTTTAATGGCTGGATCGGAAAGATTTTGTCTCGCTTCTTCAGTAAGAACCGGATGAGTAGCAACTACATAAACCGCTTTTGCTCCCGCATTCATAATCGCTTGAGCAGTGATTTTCATCTTCTCACCCGTCACAATCATATCATCAACAACAATTGCCTTTTTACCCTTTACATCACCAATAATCGTACTAGGAACCTGACTTAGATCCTCAGGATTTCGATTATCAACAATTGCAATCGGAAGGTTCAAGTAGCCAGCCATTCCTCGTGCCTTGGCGACACTATTATAATCGGGTGAAACCACAACGGCGTCATTACTAATATCATGTTCTTTTAGGTAATTACCCATTAACTCAAGTGACCGCAAGTGATCCACTGGGATATCAAAAAATCCCTGAATTTGTGCCGCATGCAAATCAAGAGTAATGACTCGATCTACCGCACTAGATTCAAGAAAAGTAGCAATTAATTTTGCAGTAATTGGTTCTCTTGAACGCGCTTTTCGGTCAGATCTTGAATATCCATAGTACGGGATTACCACGTTAATAGTATGGGGACTAGTTCTTCGAACCGCATCAATCATAATCATCAGTTCCATCAAATTATCATTAACAGGATCAGAAAGCGATTGAACGATGTACACATCATCTCCACGAATACTTTCATCAATTGAAATTTGAATTTCACCATCACTAAAATGATTGATGGTTGCTTTACCAAGGTCCATTCCACTATATTCAGAAATCTTTTCTGCTAACGGACGATTCGAATTCAACGCAAATATCTTTGCCGACTTTTTTTCTTTTTTTGTTTTCACCATCAAGTTTCCCCTCATAACCAACTAATTACTACCTACATTATAATCGAATTTAATTCATTTATCATTATTAAAATTTTGAGGGGTAATTCCCTGCATCCCAATCATGGGATCAATTGTATTTTCAATAATCTGATCCTCCGATAAAATAAAATCTGAGGGAGTTTTCTTTTTAAAAGTCGGTCTACCCTTTTTTGAATTTCCAATTACCTTTGGAGTAAACTCTTCGTCAATCACGTATTGTAACCGTTGCTTCAAAGTCGTTTTCCGATTAACCGATTCATTTTCAATACATTCTTCAAATGAATTTGGATCTCCAATCATAATCAACATTTTCGAAGCTCTAGTAACTGCAGTATACAATAAATTCCTTTTAAGCATCCTCTTATACTGAGGAACAATCGGTAAGATAACCATTTCGAACTCACTACCCTGAGCTTTATGAATCGAGGTACAGTAGGCAAGTGTTAACTGATTCCAGTCATTTCGAGTATAGGTAACCTCATTTTGATCAAACGCAATGACCAGTTTATCTAGATAATGCTTATTATCGCTATTAACTTCAATTCCAACGACTTTACCAATATCACCGTTAAAAATGTTATTCTCAGGGACATTTACAAGTTGAAGAACCTTATCGCCAATTCGATAAGTGGTTCCCCTAAAGTCAACTTCTTTCTGAGAGTCAGCCGTTTTAGGATTCATAATGTTTTGAATCTCAACGTTTAAACGATCAATCCCTGCAGTTCCACGATACATTGGAGCCAGTACTTGTACATCTGTAGAACTAAATCCTTTCGTTTTGGCCTTATTAACAATCTGCTTAATTACCGAATCAACTTGTTGGGTATTACAATTAATAAAGCTACGATCCCTTTGGTTTTTTAAAAGTGTTTTGGGCATCTCACCATTCTTGATATCATGGGCTAATTCTACAATGGTTGATCCGTCATTTTGACGGTGAATTTGGTTTAATTCCACGCTAGGAATTGTGTGAGAACGGAGTAAATCATAAAAAACCTGACCGGGACCAACCGACGGTAACTGATCTTTATCACCAACAAAGATCACCTTCATACCGTTTGGAACCGCCTGGCATAAAATTTTAAATAAGTCTGTATCCACCATCGACATTTCATCAACGATTAACAAACCACCCTCCAAATCATTGGCAGCTTCTTCATCGCCATGACCAGTAAGACCTAGCAAGCGATGAATGGTACTGGCAGGAATTTTAGTTGACTCACTCATTTTCTTGGCAGCTCGCCCAGTAGGAGCTGCTAATAATACCGGATATGCTTGTTCTTTATAGTCATTAATATCTAAAGATAAATCATTAGCTTTGGCAAACGTTCTAACAATTCCGTTGATAATAGTCGTTTTCCCAGTTCCAGGACCACCAGTAAGCAAAAATGCAGGGTTTATCATTGCTTCATTAATGGCTTTTTTCTGAGAGTCGTCATACTCAATTCCGACCTCACTCTCAACTTTGCCAATTATCTTAGAAAAATCATTAGGTTGATCCTCCCCCTTTTTGCCACCCTGCTCAATTCGCTTGATGTTTTCAGCAATGCGTATCTCGTCATCGTATAGATTTTTTAAATAAATTTTATCTTCATCAACGACAATTTTTTGGTCTTTAGCTAAATCATATAATTCTTCACCTAACTTCTTATCGTCAATACTCTGCGTTCGATCGGTTTCAAGAATTCGAGTGCTTTCTTGCATCAATTCTCTAGTGTCAGAATACGTATTACCACTTTTAATGGATAAAGAGTCAAGAGCTGTCAGTAATCCGGCACGCAACCGTCCTTTATCGTTGTAATCTACTCCAACCTTATTCGCAATTCGATCAGCACGCTTAAAGCTAATTCCAGAAATATCTTCAACGAGTTGGTAAGGATTATTCTTAATGACTTCTAAAGCCTGCTCTTTATACTTTTTAAAGATGGCAGAAGCTAAGCTACTGCCGAAGCCATAACTATTCAGCCCAACGATGGTTTGTTCAACCCCATTATTTTCGTGAATTGCTTTTGTAATTACATCCTTTTGCTTCTTGGTTAATCCAACTGAATTTAAAACCGCCGGGTTTTCTAAAACCTTCTCAATTAAATTCGTTCCCAATTTGCTAACAACTTTTTCGGCAGTCTTCGGCCCGATACCAGTAAATTCATCACTTGATAAATAATTAACCAAACCCTTTTTGGAAGTTTGACCAACCCGCTCGTAATTTTCAGCTTGAAATTGCTTTCCATACTTAGGATGGTCAACCAACTTCCCAATAAAACGATAGGTGACATCATCACTAATATCCGCAAAGTTACCAGTGATAACAATTTCATCTTCATGCCAATCTACATTGGTTTCATTAACCTTTACCAGCAAAACTTTGTAGAAACTATCTGAACTTTCAAAAAAAGTTGTCTGAACTTGTCCCTTCACAAATGGTTGCTCGTTTTGAGATGAATTATTCAATTTTTCGTTCGTTTGAAATAAATCCATGGATTCAGACAATTATTTTCTCCTATTTTTTGGAATCATTTGGTTTCGAGTCATCAGGGTGCTCATTTTTTTGTTTATTTAATTGAACGACTTTTTCAATGTCTTTTATCTGACTTTGTTTGGCATCAAAATTTTTCTTATCGTACTTTTCGGCTTTCTTGAAATAATCATCAAATGGTTCACCAATCACCATCGCAATTAATCCCCGATCGAAATTAGCTTTCCCATCATTTGGATTACTTTTTAGAACTCGATCGTAAAAATCAGCTGCTTGATCGAAATCACCAAGTGCCATTAGGCACTCCCCCATCATTCGATTAATTTCAGAATCTTGCTTTGCTAATTCTTGAGCCGTTAATAAAAACACTAAAGCTCTCTTATAGTCCTTTTTCCCCATATAACTTTGAGCCAACATCACGTAAGCGTCTTTTTTTAACTCAGGATCATTCACCTGCTGAAACTGTTGAATGGCTTTTTCATATTCACCAGCAGAATAATATACGTTACCTAAACCATATAACAGCGTGCTTTTTGCTTTTTTATTTGAATCGCCAAATAAACCCAAAGCCTTCATTAATAACTCTTCAGCCTGGGTATAACTTTTAAGCTCAACTAAAAACACACTTAAATCATAGTAAGTTCGGTAGTCCTTGGGGTGATCATCAATATCTTTTACTAACTTATGAAGTGTTTCTTCCGCTTGCTTTTGACGGGGATCTTCCGTTGGTTTATTTTCTCGTCCATTATCTGTCATAGCCATCCTCCTATTACACTAAATCTGATTTTTCAACTTTCCTGTCTAAATAACTGGTGTTATTCCAATCCACCAATCGATACGTTTTTCCATGATTACTAGTTTCAATAACGGTAGTACTTGTATTAGCCAATCCACCACGCTTACGTAAGTCTTTTAGTGGGACCCCTAATAATGAATTAATCAAAGCATTTAGAGCTGCTCCATGACTAACAATTAAAATATTATCGTTACTATTGTAATTTTGCGTAATTTCACCAATTTTACTTTGCATTCGTTTAATTAATGCAGGGAAATCCTCCCCACCAATTGCTTCAGGACGATATTGATCTGGATGGTTACGAAAGGCATCAAATTCTTCTGGGAATTTCTTTTGCACATCAGTAAATTTCATTCCTTCCATCTTACCGAGATGAAACTCTTCCAAGCGACTGTCCAGTGAAATGGAGACTGGAGATTTTAACCATTTTTGAATATGGAAAGCGGTAATTCGTGCTCTTTTGATAGGGCTTGCATAAATATGTGCAAATTGAACACCCGAAAGAAATTTACCCGCTTGATCCATTTCATGGTAACTTTCGTCAAGAAGCGGTGAATCACCTCCGGCACCTTGATACCTACTTTCAAGATTCCATTCGGTCTTCCCATGTCTCACAAAATAAAGTCTCATTTAAATCCCTCACACACATTGATATAGCTTTATTATGCCAGTTTAGAATTAAATTATCAAAAAAGTCCGACTCAAAACGAGTCGAACTTTGTTTAAATATTATACATATTGTAGTTCATGATCATTTTTAAACGCGGCATCAATCGTAGCGGTTCCTAAACATTCTTGACCGTCATAAAAAACCACTGCCTGTCCGGGAGTAATTGACCGAACTGGTTCATCAAAAGTTACCTTAACATGATTATTATCGTCATCAATATGAACGGTAACCCCAGTATCCTTTTGACGATACCTAAACTTAGCCGTGCAGTGAAAATCATTTCCTCGCGTATTGGAATCAATCCAAGAAAGACCAGAAGCAGTTAAATAATCAGCATATAAATGTTCATTGTCATAACCCTTTCCAACGTACAGAATATTCTTAGAAAGATCCTTACCAACAACAAACCAAGGTCGATTATCATAACCATCTCCACCAATACCGAGACCTTTCCTCTGACCAATTGTATAATACATCAGCCCATTATGATGACCCTTAACTTCACCATCAAAGGTCATCATTTTACCTGGTTTAGCAGGAAGATATTTGCTAAGAAAATTATTAAAGTTGTTTGGACCAATGAAACAAACTCCCATTGAATCCTTTTTGTCGGCTACCCAAAGGTTAGCTTCTTTAGCAATTTTTCTAACCTCAGGTTTAGTCATCCCACCAACTGGAAACATTACTCGATCCAGTTGATCCGCTGAAAGTTGACTTAAAAAGTAAGTTTGATCTTTATTAAGATCTGTAGAACGTAATAAGTGGTTGTGTCCCTCTTTATCACGTTTCAACTGAGCATAATGCCCCATTGCAATATAATCGGCACCAAGATCCATTGCATACTCGAGAAAAGCTTTGTACTTAATCTCAGTATTACAAATTACATCAGGATTAGGAGTACGTCCGCGTTTGTATTCCGCTAAGAAATACTTGAAGACTCGGTCCCAATACTCATGTTCAAAGTTAACAGAATAATATGGGATGCCGATTTCGTTAGCAACATGAGCAACGTCCTTGTAGTCTTCAGTAGCGGTACAAACACCATCAGCATCGGTGTCATCCCAGTTCTTCATGAAGACTCCAACCACATCGTATCCCTGTTGTTTTAAGAGGTAGGCGGCAACTGAAGAGTCAACACCACCACTCATACCAACAACAACACGTGTTTTACTGTTATCTTGCATAACATCACCATCATTCTTTAGATTCTGAAAATCTACGATTTGAAGGTCGCAATTCCAGTATTTACTATCATACTCTACTAACTAACATTCCTGCAACTTTTCACTCTTCTACACTTTTTGAAATACTTTTCTTAAAATCATATTCTGCATAATGAAATTAAACTGATCACGTTCTTCTTGATGATTATCATTAGAAAAGATATCCACATCATTCATTTCATTACCATCAACGACTGCCATCTTAAATTCACTCATATCAGAATTAATTGTAATCTTAAGCTTGATCGCCCTTTTATTGAATGGAGACTCTGGGTCAATGGATTTCTTATAGGAAAAATTACCACTTTTAGTGGTGTTAAAACCAAGGTCAAGTAAAGTGTATTGTTTGATTTCTGGGTTTAACTCATATTTGTCAGTTCCACCCTTTAACTGGACTACCTTTGAAAATGCCATTACTTCTTGTTTCCCTTCTTCAAGCGATGAACAATCGCCGTAATCTCAGTAACTAATTTTTGAATGTCTTCATCAGTGGTATATGCCCCAAAACTAACTCGAATGGATTCTGAAAGTCTAGGACTATCTTTTCCAAACATTGCAGTTAAAACATGAGAAGGTTCTAAACTACCAGCGGTACATGCTGATCCACCCGACACGGCAATCCCAGCTAAATCCAAATTAGTCTGCATAACATAGGTAGAAATTCCCTTGATCCAAATGTTTAAGACGTGTGGCAGGGTATTATCACTCATCGATCCGTTTACGTCGATGTCAATCCCGTTATTAGTTAATCCATCAACCACTTCGCGCTTAAATCGCCTAAAATCTTCTCTTCGTTGCTTTTTCTTTTCACTAGGAAGTTTTCTAACGGCCGTCGCAAATCCTGATATTTGGGGAATATTTTCGGTTCCGGCACGTCGTTTGTCTTCCTGATCGCCACCCATAATATAACTGGTAAAATTAATTCCATTTCGTCGATACAAAAAACCAATCATTTTTGGACCATTTAACTTATGAGCCGATGTAGATAGTAAATCAATATGATCCCTTTTGACATCAATATCAAGTAAACCATAAGCTTGCACAGCATCAGTATGAAACCAAGCCTGATGATCTTTAAGTAGTTCCCCAATTTCATGAATCGGATTCTTACTACCCACTTCATTATTTCCCATCATGATTGAAACCAAAATCGTGTCATCATCAAGCGCATTCTTCAGATCAGTTAAAGAAATATTACCTTGCTTGTCAACCGGCAAATAAGTAACTCTAAATCCATGATCTTCTAAATATTTCATTGGTTTTAAAATTGCTTCGTGTTCAATCGAAGTTGTAATAATGTGATTACCAAAACTCTTTCGAGCCTCAGCGGTTCTAATTACTGCCGTGTTATCACTTTCGGTTCCACCACTTGTAAATACGATTTCGTTATCGTCCGCATTAATACTTTTAGCAATCACATGTCGACTATCTTCCAAAATTTCTTTGGATTGTCTCCCAAGCTGATATAGAGTTGAAGCATTTCCAAAATTGTTTTTAAACTTATCATACATATCATCCAGCACTTCGCTGGAGACTGGTGTGGTTGCGGCGTTATCTAAATAGATCTCACCCAATTAAATCATCCCTCTAAGCTTCTTTAGTATTCTTAAATAAATATAATAGCATCTGTGCCGAACGTTTTCCCGCGTCAACAACAAACTCGTCAAAACTCTGATTAGCGTTTTCATCACCAACATCTGACATCGCTCTAATAACGACGTACGGAATATTAAACTGGTGGGCAACTTGTCCTACTGCGGCGCCTTCCATCTCAGCCGATAAGGCGTCTGGAAAGTTTTTCAGAATTTCATCGATCATTTTTTGTCCAGCAATGAATTGATCTCCGGTAACAATCAAACCTCTTTTAGGGTTAATTCCGGTATCTTTTGAAGCATCGGTAATTTTATTAATCCAAGTGTTAGAAGCGTCAAATCGAGCTGGCTGACCGGGTAATTGACCGTATTCATATCCTGCAGCAGTAGCATCAACGTCATGATAAGCAGTTTGAGTAGAGATTACTAAGTCCCCAACGCTCAGTCCTTCCCCAATGCCAGCTGCTGATCCAGAATGAATGATTACATCAACATCAAAATTCTCAAGTAAAAGAGCCGCTGTAATTCCTGCTTCAACTTTGCCAATCCCAGATTTTACTAAGACAACTTTTTGACCATCGATGGTCCCTTCATAAAACTTGATGCCATTAATATCTTTTTCTCTCTCATTTTTTAATGCTAATTTTAAAGATTTAATTTCTTCATCCATTGCACAAATAATTCCAAATGTTTTCATTTTCCCAAATTCTCCTAAATTATCCAACGAATCTCATAATTGCTAGCACGAGCACAATTAATAACAATAATAATAATATAACGACATTCAATCTTCTTCCGAGTCGTTTACGTTTGTACTCAGAAGCATCTTGTCTTTCTCTTTCATATGAGTTCGGTTGATCAGTATAATAATTCCCCGAAGATTCATCGGATTGACCCTTATTAGCACGATGAAACAATCGGTCAAACCAGCTTCGCTTTTTCAAACGGGCATGCCGAGTCTCTTGATTTTCTGATTCATTATCATAACGAGTACGGGGATCTCTTCTCCCGCTATCACCATACATGCGCTGATACTCAGATCTAGTCATTTCAGACCGATCTTTTTCCCTATCATTAACTACCATATATTGACCGCCTATTTCTGCATCAGTTCCCAGTATTGGATTGCCATAATTGTCTTAGCATCAATGATTTTGCCACTTTTCATCATTTGTTTGGCTTCATCTAGCGTATACTCATTAATTTCTAAAAATTCACCAGGATCTCTAGGTAACTTTGTCTTCACTGGGGTTAATCCCTCCACTAAGTACAAATACATATACTCATCAGAAATTCCAACTGATGGATAAAATGAATAAAGCTCTTTAATTTCCTTAGCGTTATATCGAACTTCTTCATTTAATTCCCTTTTAACGGCATGAATCGGTGAATCATTGTCGCGATCATCCAATTTACCTGCAGGGATTTCAATCATCACTTGTTTTGCTGGGGCGCGCCATTGTTTCTCTAAAATCATTTTATTGTCTGAGGTGATTGCAAGCATTGCTACTGATTTACAGTGGTGAATAATCTCTCTAGAGGCCAGCTGTCCATTTGGAAGCTTAACTTGCTGTTCTTCTACTTGAGCAATTGGTCCATTATAAACCGGTTTACTACTAATTACTTTTTCTTCAAAATCCATAATAATCACCTTCCAAAAATAGTTTAACCATAATATAACCCCAATGCAATTGCTTTAATCTTGATGTAAAACCACCTTAGCAGCCTGGAAACCGTGTTGTCCCATGGCTTTTACAAAATCAACTTGATCACCAGGCTTAATTTGCTTTGGATTTCCAGAAATAATTCCAGTAATATGCATGAAAATGTCATCAGAATTAGGAACCTCAATGTACCCAAATCCCTTATCCCTTTCGTAACTTTTAATCGTACCTTTCATTTCGTTTTACCCCTTTGTTAATAAAAAATCGGGATCAAATCCCGATTCCATTACTTTTCTTCAAATCCGTCTGTTGCTGTTTCTGGAAACTCTTCTTTAACAATCTTAGCACAACGACCACAGAACTCTGGGTAATCTTGGTCAGAACCAACATCCTGCTTAATGAGACGACAACGAACACAGGTCTCACCTTTGGCATGCTCTACTTTAATTGCTAAATTATCATCAAATCGATCCGCATCCGAGTCAACTTCATCAATTGATTTAACCTCTAATTGAGAAACCATCAAGATTTGAGCAATATCCACACCTAAATCGTTAAACAGCTTCTTAGTTGCATCATCAACATACAAAGTCAATTTAGCTTCAGACGGTTTACCAATGACTTTACCATCTCGAGCCAGTTCCATGGCTTTCAACACGTTCTTTCTCAACTTCATAAATTGATCCCACTGATGACTAATTTCATCTTCATTGTCAAAGTGCTTAACTTCTGGCATTTCAGCCAACTGAACAAATTCTTCTGGTTCATTTAAGAAATTCCAAATTTCCTCGGTCGTGTGGGGGATGATTGGAGTCATTAATTTCGTTAAAGCAACTAGGACCTCGTATAAAACCGTTTGCATTGAACGGCGTCTGTGACCATTCTTGGGATCAATGTACAAAATATCTTTTGCAAAATCCAAGTAGAAAGCCGACAAATCACTAGTAATAAATGACAGTAACTCCTTGTTAATACTCATAAAATCGTACTTGTTGTAGGCATCTTTAACGTTTTGAATTAATTGATTCAAGCGAAGCATCATGTACTGATCAGCAGGGTTCATGTCTTCATACTTAACCGAATCTGATTCAGAATCAAAATCACTTGTATTAGCTAACATATACCGAATTGTATTCCTGATCTTTTTATAACTATCAGAAACGACCTTAAAGTTACCCATTGATACCCGCACGTCAGCTGAAGTATCAACAGTGGTAACCCACAAACGAACAATATCAGCTCCCATTTGCTTGATAACATCACTTGGAGCGATCGTATTTCCAAGTGATTTACTCATTTTGTGACCTTTCTTATCCAGAGTAAATCCTTGTGATAAAACATGTTTGTAAGGTGCAATGTCAGCATACGCAACACTTGTAATCAAACTAGAGTTAAACCAACCACGATACTGATCGGATCCTTCAACAACGAGATCAGATGGGTACGTCAATTCAGGTCGTTCTGCCAAAACACCCTGATGAGAAGTACCCGAATCAAACCAAACATCCATAATGTCATTTTCTTTGGTAAACTTACCATTCGGTGAATGTTCACTAGTAAATCCTTCTGGTAAAAGATCCTTGGCCTCCCTTTCAAACCAAATATCGGAGCCATATTTACCAAACAAACTAGCAACGTGTTCAATCGTCTCATCAGTAATGATTGGTTCTCCATCTTCACCATAGAAAATTGGTAGTGGAACTCCCCAAACTCGCTGTCTGGAAATGACCCAGTCACCACGATCACGAATCATGTTATAGAGTCGCTTTTGTCCCCAATCAGGGTTAAATCCAACCGTATCGATGGCATCCAAGATTTCTTTTCTAATCTTATCAACTGAGGCAAACCACTGCGGGGTAGCACGATAAATTACCGGCTTTTTGGTTCGCCAGTCAAAGGGATAACTATGTTTATAAGGCATGTAATGAATTAACTGTCCCTGTTCCTTTAACTTATCCAAAGCAATTTGGTTAGCATCTTCATAAAAGACACCTTCAAAATCAGGACCGGCTTCTTTAGTGAGATATCCCTTTGCATTCACAGGTGCAAATACATCCAAGCCGTACTGCATCCCAATGTTATAGTCGTCCTCACCAAATCCAGGAGCGGTGTGAACTAACCCAGTTCCGGAGTCATTAGTAACAAAATCACCGTTCATTACAACCAATTGACGATTTTTGTCAAACGGATGTTGGGCTTTAATGTTGTTTAGATCCTTCCCTTTGACCGTCTTTAAGGTTTTAATATTTTCCCAGCCGAACATTTCTGCGTCTTTATCAAGTAAATCGGTTCCAATAACATATTTTTTCGGGTCATCATCGTGTTGAATAATCGAATAGTTAAAGTCGGGTTCAACGGTAATTCCCTCAGAACCAGGAATCGTCCATGGCGTCGTAGTCCAGACAACCATATAAGTATCGTCATCTAAAATTCCATTTCCATCAATCACTTTTTCAGCAAAAAATGCCGACGGAGAAGTCACATCATGATACTCAACTTCTGCTTCCGCTAGTGCGGATTCCGATGACCAAGACCAAATTACCGGCTTAAGTCCCTTATAAATCAAGCCCCGATCAGCCATTTTACCAAAAACACGTACTTCAGCCGCTTCATATTCGGGCATTAAAGTAAGGTATGGATTATCCCAGTCCGCTGAAACACCTAAACGTTTGAATTCATCACGTTGGCGGTCAACTTGTTTTAAGGCATAATCGTGACAAAGTTTACGAAAATCATTCGTAGACATCTCTTTGCGATTATAGCCCTTCTTTTTAAGTTGCTGTTCAATTGGTAGTCCATGAGTATCCCATCCCGGAACATAAGGAGCACGGTATCCATTCATGGATTTAAATCGAACAATAATGTCTTTGGTGATTTTATTCATGGCGTGTCCCATATGGATATCACCGTTAGCATACGGAGGTCCATCGTGTAATACAAACGATGGTTTGCCTTCATTCAGTTTTTGCCGTTGTTGATAAAGTTGATTATCTTCCCATACTTTTTCCCGTTCAACCTCTTTAACGGGAAGATTTCCTCTCATTTTAAACTTAGTTTTACCCAAGTTTAGCGTATCCTTAATTCTCATAGTATCCTCCTCAAAATAAAAAGACTTCGCCCTAATAGGGACGAAGTCTTCGTGGTACCACCCAAATTCAAAATTAACAACCGTTAATTTTCTCATTGCATCATAGACTATTAACGAAGTGATCTTTTGCTAATAATTACTTTTTTAGGCTCACACCAACCCTAATTCGCTGAAAAGACCATTAGCAACTTTCTATCTTCAATCTATCATTATTTATGTAGCTTATCATTGGGATAAATTTCAACTGTCGGATCCGTGTATGGTCCTGAAACCGACTCCACAACAAATTGATCACCCTTTGAAGAATCATTACTAGATGAGTTTACACTGCCAATAGCCTGCTTGTCAAGATTCTTCACAGCATCTTGAATCTCATCATAATTGCTAAAATTACTTGAATCGAGTAATTTATTCCAATCTTCACTCTGGGCAAAGTCTAACTGACTTTTAAGCATTCCAATCATCTTTTGACGGAAATCCTTCACACTATTTCTAAAATCATCAGTCGCAATCGAAAGACTTTGAGCCTGTTTCGAAGTGTTACCCATGATTTCATTTGATTGGGCAGTAGCTTCAGTTAAAATAGAATCGGCTTGTTCTTGAGCCTTTTGTTTGATTTCATTTGCATCACTTTCTGCATCCTTTTTAACCTTATCAGCTGCTTCTTGGGCAACTAAAATCGATTGGTTTAAAGAATTCTTTAGGTCATCATAGTAAGTGAGGTCTTTTTTGGTTTTCTTTAATGATCTTTTAAGCTCCTCATTCTCATCTTGCAGAATTTGGTAATCTTTAGTGAGTTGATCTAAAAAGTCATTGACTTCATCAATGCTGTATCCTCTCATTTTTAGTGAAAACTTTTTATCATGAATATCTTGAGCCGTTAGCGTCATAATATCCCTCCTCATTTATTTTTTATTACGTTTAACTCAGCTTTTAATTTTCCCTTTTTCGAGTGGCCATTGTATCCCACTACCTTTATTCTACCGTATCCTCTGACAGAAATCATATCAGAAACTTTAATTTCATAATTTGGTTTAGTAAACTCAAACCAATTTAAACGAACCTTTTCGTGTTCAATTAAACCTTTAGCCATACTTCTAGAGATATGAAAACCAATCGAAATAACAACGTCCAAACGAAATGATGGTAAAGTAACAAAATCTACTATCCAGTCATCTTTTTGCTGAACAATTTGACTAAAATTAATTTGGCTTAAATCAACCTTTACTTTACCAATACGATCAACTGATCTTATCAAATACTTAGCCATTTCATTCTCACAAATAAATTGCCAACGTTCTCCGTCGGTCAAAATATCGCCGAGAACTTTGCGTTCAATTCCACTTCCCATCAAACTTCCAAGAACTTGATTGTGATGGATAGACGCAAATTTTTCAGGATATTGAATCTCAATTAGTGATAATTCATAATCATCAAACTTCGGCACAAAATAGTCTGGATAAATCAGACCTCGTTTCATCTCAGCATTTTGATATCCACCAAACGTCAACAGCTTCAAACTAGGATAACGATTTACCAAAGTCTGAAGTAAATAGCACTCCCTTGAGTTGAGAAAACTAGTAAGAACTGGCCGATACTCAGAATTCGCACTATCAATCCAATCACTTGCAGTTTGAAGGAACGGTAATTCGGATTTTCTAAAATGTTGTTCAATATTCTTTTCAACACCCATTTTATGCGACCAAACTTATGATAATATTTCCAATGTAGGTTACACCAAACTGTAAAAGTTGAAGTACAACTAAGGCCAATATTGGCCCAAATCCTAACATCCCAATGTGAGCAAAATTAAAGTACTCTAAAAAAGGATTCACAATCCGACCCAAAAACTGACCAAATCGAGACTGTGAAGCACCTGGAAACCATGTCAGTAAAGCATCGATTACGATTGCCAACATATAGATCTGAATTGCATAATTAATAATCTGTGCAATCCAATTAATTACTGTAATCAACTAAATCATCCTAACCGACTATTGAACTTTTCGTCCATTGCGCCATCAATATCAAAATTATTAGGAGCACAGAGAAAAATTTTCTCATCAATTCGTCTTATTTTTCCATCAATAGCATAAATAGTCCCATTTAAAAAATCAACGATTCTTTTGACGGACTCATTACTAACCCCGTCCATTTTAACAATTACAGCATTCCCACCAATTAATTTACTGGCAATACTTTTTGCGTCAGCATAAATTCGGGGTTCCATAACAGCAATTTTACTATTAGAAATATCACTTTTACTCATTGATACGACTTTACGCGGATTATTTTTTACAGATCGAACGCTATCAACATTATTTTGGCTTGAGTAGTCGTCTTCATAAGTCTCGTTATTATCATCGAGACCAAAAAAACGCTTAAAATTATATGACATTACTAGCTCCTCTCCGAATACTATTGCTTATTATTTCGGTTCCGATATCTGAAGAATGGAGGGACATCATCATTGTCGTTTCCACTATCATTATTATTTGAATCAGAATTATTTTCAGTTTCAAATGGTTCAAAGTTTTGCTTTTCCACGTTCGAAAACTTGTCATTATCTGATGAATCAGCATTTCTAACTTCGTTTTGGTTATCACTAATGTCCCAGTTGTGAAGCGGATCATCATTACTAGAATCAGCTGAATTATCTTTAGTAGCATTATCAGTCTTGGGACTAGCAAAGGTACTCGAACGATTCTTCCTAGTTAGTGCTGGGCTAGCAGAACGGTCTGGATCCCCAGTCTGAATTCCAGTAGCAACTACTGAAACTTTAACTTCATCCCCCATGTTTTCATCGATCGAAGTTCCAAAGAAGATGTTAACATCATTTGACGTTGCATCAGACACGATATTAGCTGCATCTTGTGCCTCAGCAAGTGATAACTCTGGTCCAGCAGTTACATTCAGCAAAACTTGTTGAGCTCCGTCGATTGAAACTTCCAATAATGGTGAATTAATGGCCTTTTTAGTTGCTTCTTCAGTTCGGTTTTCACCGGTTGCTGCACCCACTCCCATAAGAGCGGATCCTTGATTCTGCATTACACTTGTTACATCAGCAAAATCCAGATTAACAACCCCGGGACTAGTAATTAAATCAGTGATTCCTTGAACTCCCTGACGTAAGACATCATCGGCATCCTTAAAGGCTTCCATCATTGGAGTCTTTTTATCCACCATATCTAGTAAACGATTATTTGAAACCACCACTAAAGTATCAACGTTTTGCTTAAGGGCTTCAATTCCTTCAGTAGCGTTATGATCACGTTTTGGTCCCTCAAAAACGAAGGGACGAGTCACAACTCCAACTGTCAACGCACCAGCATCTTTAGCAATTTTGGCAACAATCGGAGCTGCACCAGTTCCAGTTCCTCCGCCCATTCCTGACGTAACAAACACCATGTCAGCATCGTGTAAGGCATCAGTAATGGCTTCTTCACTTTCTTCAGCTGCTTTTGATCCAACTTCTGGGTTTGATCCAGCTCCTAATCCTTTGGTGAGTTTGGGTCCAAGATTAATCTTAGTTTCTGCTTTAGAACTTCCTAAAGCTTGTAAGTCAGTATTGGCAGCAATAAATTCGACTCCTTTAACGCCCTCTTCGATCATTCGATTAACGGCGTTTCCACCACCGCCACCAACTCCAATGACCTTAATTGTTGCACCATTATTTTTATTTGCATCCATTGAATAGTCCATATTTTATCAATACCCCCGCGTTACTCGAAAAAGTGGTGTACAATGCCACTTAATTTTTCGCCTAAATTCTTATCACTCTTTGGTTTCTTTTCACGTTTTTGTTTTTCAGTTTTATTCTGACGTTTTTGCTTAAAGGGAATGGATCCAGATACGCTTGGTTTAGATTGAGGTTCAACTTCTCTGGCATTTCCGTTGTCATTATAGGCGAATTCACCATGGTCAAATGCTGAACGTACTAACCGTTCAATTTGACTTAAATTACCACCATAATTAACTAATGATAATGCTAACGATAGTGAGGGATGTCTTAAACCAATTTGGTCGGGAATATAAACCCTGACATTAACACCAAAGGTATTAGCGGCTAATTCAGCAATCCCTGGCATAGAAGCTACTCCACCGGTTAGCACAATCCCACCAGGAAGACTTAATGCCTCAACTCCATCAAGATCATCTTTGAGTCTACCAAAGATTTGATCGATTCGTGCTTCGATAATTTCAGCTAATAATTTCTCACTTACATTAACTGGTTGTCCTTGGCCAACAACTTCGACTGGAAACTCATTATCTTCACTAGCTTGATCAACATCAGCATATCCATATCCACGCTTCAACTTTTCAGCGTTAGCGGCAGAAGTGTTTAATACTGAAGAAATATCTTTAGTTATGTATTGTCCACCCTCAAGATCAACATTGGCGTACTTGAGTTCAAAGTCATGAATAACCGCAACCGTTGATTGTCCTCCACCTAGGTCAATCAATATTGTTCCAAACTCTTGCTCTGATTCACTTAAAATATATTTTCCTTCAGCCTGGGGATCGACAACCAATGCCTCAATATTCAAGCCAGCATTAGTAACGGCTTTTTTAATATTATGAATAATAGTCTTAGGCCCACTAATCATTCGGCCATTCATTTTCAGACGATTTCCAACCATGCCCCGTGGATCTTGGATACCGTCAAAGCCGTCCACCATGAATTCATCTGGAGTTAGATCGATCACTTCACGTTCAGGTGGAAGGTTGGTGTCAATAGCAGACTCAGACACATCCACAACATCATCGTTTGTGATTTCCTCAGACTGGTCGGGGAGCTCAATCATCCCAGAACATTTATCAATTTTAATCTGATCAGCCGGGATGCCCACAATTACATTGCTAATTTTGACACTTGCCTTTTCCTCAGCCTGACTAACAGCTCGTTCAATAGCATTTGACGCCTTATCAATATCAACAATAACTCCACGACTAACACCAGTTGATTTTTCATTACCAACTCCGATTACATTCATTTGACCGTTAGCCTTCTCAGCTACAATCACTTTAATCGAAGTAGTTCCAATATCTAAACCAATGTACATATTTGAATCGTTCATTATCTGGAACCTCCATATAGGGTCTATTGAAAAAGATGATCCAATATACCATAATCTCACTTAATTTTAACACACATGATGAACGTTAATAAAGAGCTCTCATTTCCCCAAAGGATAGGAGTATGCCCCCACCTCCATGTTAACCACGCTCTTTTGTTTTAGGTCCTTAGCAATTGCAGGATAGTAAGCCATTTTATTTGCCATGGTACTGATTTTGACGTAAATCTCATTTCCATCTTTCATCAAAATCTGAACTCGCTCCGGATTACTTTTAGTATTAGCATTTTTTAACTCTTTAATCTGATTCCTAATTGATGGACTAATTTTTTTATATTGTCTTAACACATTCCTAATTTCATTGCCCTGTTTAAATCCAGAAACAATGCAGACATCGCTAGGATCATTAATTTTCACTGCTTCATCGGAGATATGACCTGATGGGTAGACGGGATAATACTTTCCGGCTTTAAAAATGTACTCCGGATTCGAATATCCATCTACCTTCACCATTAATTGATTATGCTTTTTAAAAGAAAAATCAACGTGTTTAACCTGCGCATTATGAGCTAACACATAACTTTGGGCTTTAGCTTTGTTTCTCTTTACCATTATCAGCGAATCCCCGACTTGAAATGGAATCTGATCTTTAATGTTTTCGCCCTTGAGTTGATGATTAGTTCGAATGTTAATCGATGAAACCCGACTGTATGGCAGTACCAAATAGAGCGAAACTAAAGCTACTACTATAAACAATAATAGGATCGGCAAAAAACCTCTAATTAATTGCTTGCGCTGTTGCTTTCTAATCCCAGGAATTTTGTGTCCGACTCGATATCGACTATTCTTCCTTTGTTTTCTCTCCTGGTACTTTTCCAACCGACCTGATGAATTGGAATCATTATCGCTAGTTTTCATTAAGATCACCCGTTAAGCTTTTTTATGATGCTTCTCAATTGCCTGATCACAAACGCCTAAAAGTTTATCAGCAGCATCACGAACTCCCATGTCATATGAGTTAGTAGCCATTTGCTTTCTTAATTCGGTGTTATGCATTAAAGAATCGACTTTTGTCACTAAAGATTGCCCATTCAAATCTTTTTCAGTCAAAATCATAGCGGCATTATTTTTTACGAGACTCATTGCGTTCTTAGTTTGATGATCCGCCGTAACATAGGGACTTGGAATTAAAATGGCCGGAATTCCAATGGCAGTTATTTCTGCAATACTAGTGGCACCAGCACGTCCAACAATTAAATCAACTTTAGGCAGAACCGCTGGCATATTTGAAATATAAGGTAAAACGTCAATATTATTGTTAATTTTAACGTTTTTTAAATCATTTTTAACCCCTTGATATCGCTTCTGGCCGGTAACAAAAACAACTTGGTATTTTCGTCGGTCAAATTCAGGGATCGCTTCTACCGCTGATGAATTAATCTTTAGTGCACCCTGACTTCCACCAAATATCAAAACCGTCGGAACATCATCTTTTAAACCAAACTCACTCCACTTAAAGTCGCTTTTCATATTAGCAACCTGCTGTGCCCGTGGATTGCCAGTGAAAACAACTTTATTTTCGGGAAACTGTTTTCGGGCATCGTCAAAAGCAATGGCAATTTCATCTACATAACGACTCAAAAAACGATTAGTGAGACCAACAACACTATTTTGCTCATGAATAACGGTAGGAATTCCTAACTTAGCTGCAGCATATACCACGGCTCCACAAACATACCCGCCGGTTCCGACCACAACATCTGGTTTAAACTTTTTAATGATTTTTTTTGATTCTTGGACACTTTTTAAAAACAACCAGATCGTTTTAAAGTTATACAGACTAAACAACTTCCGTTTGAATCCTTGAATTTTTAAGGCATCAAATTTAATTCCCTTTTCTGGAACAATTTTACCTTCCAATCCGCGATCGGACCCAACGTACAAAACCTCTGAATGAGGCTTTTGAGCTTTTAACGCGTCAATTAGGGCAAGCGCCGGATAGATATGTCCACCAGTTCCTCCCCCAGATACAATCATTCTCATTATTTAGTCTCCTTTTTCCCAGTTAGCTTCTCAACGTCTTTGATGAATTCATCCCCACGATCACGATAAGTGGCAAATTGGTCCCAACTTGCATTAGCCGGTGACAACAATATGATATCTCCTGGTTTACTCATTTTAATCGCTTCCGGTACGGCTTCATCAAGGTCTTTAACTTTTTTAATTTGTGGAACACCAGCTTTTTTGGCAGCATCTTCTAACAAGTCGGCGGTCTCACCAAACAAAACAATTCCAGCTAAATTAGATTTAAAATCAGGAACCAGTTTATCAAAGGTATAGCCACGGTCTAATCCACCTGCTAACAAAACGATCGGTTCATCAAATCCTCTTAAAGCCATTTGGGTGGCCTCAATGTCGGTTGCCTTAGAATCGTTATAAAACTCGCGATCGTCAGCAGTTAAAACATATTGAACACGATGTCTAACTCCACCAAAATTCTTTAATACTGAAACAATCGCTTCAGTAGAGATCTTATACAGTTTAGCTACCGCAATTGCGGCTAAGGCATTTTGAACGTTTTGTTCACCCGGAACCCGAATGTCCTTTTCATGCATGATAAATTCATCTTTAAAGTAAATATCGCCCTCAGAAACGTAGGCTCCATTTTTGTACTTATCAGTGAGTGAAAATGGAACGATTTGAGCTTGACTACGCTTGCTTAATTCTCGCCATTCAGCACTATCAAAATTCATGATAAGAAAATCATCTTTGGTTTGGTTTTTAGTAATCTGCATCTTAGCATTTACATAATTTTCACGTGTTTTGTGGTAATCCAAATGGTTGGAAAAAATATTAGTGATGACAGCAATATGCGGGTGAATTTTTGGAGTCCCCAGTAACATAAAACTCGAAATCTCTAATACTAAGACATCGTTCTTATTAACTTCTTGAGCCACTTTAGTGGCGGGAATTCCAATATTTCCTCCATCTAGGGCCCTTCCATCTTTTTTACCCGCTTGCAACATTTTAGTGATCATAGTGGTAGTGGTAGTTTTCCCATTACTACCAGTGACTCCCACAATTGGAGCATCTGAGATTTCTGCTGCAAGTTCCAATTCCACAATGATCGGAATGTTTTTATCTTGAGCAGCCTTAACCAAATCATTATCGTATGGAATGCCAGGATTCTTGACCATCAGATCAATTCCATCTAATAGGGAAAGAGGTGATTCACCTGCTACTACTCTTACACCATCCGCTTTTAATTCATCGTATTCTTTAATTTGATCAGCTGGCTTTGCATCGGTTAAAGTGACATTTGCTCCCAACTTAACCAATAGTTTAGCAGCATTGGTTCCACTCATTCCAGCCCCAAAAACTAAAATATTTTTATCTTTATAATTGTCCACGTTTTTCATAATTAAAATTAAGCTCCCTAAAAATTAAATCATTGTAATAACGCCAGTGATTGCAGTAAACAAACCTACTAGCCAAAAGACAATATCAATCTTCCATTCACTCCATCCCATCATCTCAAAAGTATGGTGAATGGGGGTCATCTTAAAGATTCTTTTTCCAGTTAGTTTAAATGATGTAACTTGTAAGATGACACTGGCAGTTTCAACAACGAATACCAATCCAACCCATAATAACGAAAGTTCATGATGAAGCAAAATTGAAACGGCAGCTAAAGCGCCACCTAGTGCTAGAGAACCCATGTCACCCATAAAGATTTTAGCAGGCTTGTGATTAAAAAGCAGAAACGCGATAAGCGCACCCGCAACTGCCATGCAAAACATTTCAACTTCAAACTGGTGTTGAAAATGAGCGACAACGGCATACGCTCCAAAGGCTATAATTGATAGTCCACTTACCAATCCATCCAACCCATCCGTGAGGTTAACGGCGTTAGAAAAGCCTGCTAGCCAAAAAATGATAAACAAAACATAGAAATAGCCTAATGGGATCTCGCCGAGGTTAAAAAAGCGAATTGACATTGGAAATCCATCAGCATAGTAAACCCAAGCAAACACCAACGCTCCAATGACTTGAAGCAAGAACTTTTGCCAAGCTTTAAATCCTTCATTTTGACGCTTAAACAGTTTAATTGAGTCATCCCACATCCCAATTAGTCCATAAAACACAAGAACAAAGATTAAAATGAGCAGCGTTGACTTCAATTGGCTAACTACTAATCCATAGATCAAGCACGTAATAACGATTGCAATTATGAAACCTAATCCTCCCATTGTGGGCGTTCCACTCTTACTTTCATGCCAGCTGGGACCTTCCTCCCTGATCATCTGACCTTCATGCTTTGATCTAAAATAACTTATTAATACTGGCGTTAGTCCCAGTGTAATAATAAATCCTCCAATTAGTGGAATTAACCAATCCATCACTTTTCATCCTCTCAAAATTTATTTTAATTTAACTGTCAACGTAGTTTTGGGGGTAATTCTTTGACCTACATTGATACTCTGACTTTCTACTTTTCCTTTACCGCTGGTATTTAATTTTATACCCAATTGATCACTAAGCATTTGAACGTCTTTTTCGCTCCAACCTTTAAGACTAGGCATCTTTAATACTCCACTAGTGATCAAAATAACGTGATTATCTCCTGAACCAGCACCGATCGCCGTTGGACTTTGCTTAGTAACCGTGTCACCATCACCAATCACGATTGGCTCCAGATGACTTTTACTAAGTTGCTCTTTAGCCACATCAGTCTTTTGACTAACGACATCTGGAACTTGCGCATCATCAGCTGTATTTTGGGTTAATGCCCGCTGCATAACTGGATTGAAGATTTGCGCCATCAATTGGGTAGCGGTCTTTCCACCATTTAAAGTGGGTTGTTTCATACTTACGTACATAATGTATCTTGGGTTTGAAGAAGGTACCATTCCAGCAACCGAATACAAGTAACTATCGTCACCATTCTCATAACCGCCAGATCCATTACTTACCTGAGCAGTACCAGTCTTTGCAGCTACTCGATATCCAGGAATCTTGTAATCTTGACCGATCCCATATGGCTTATAAACAACATCTTCCATATGCTTTCGAACAGCTTTAGCAGTTGAGGGTTTAATGGGATGTCCCAACGTTTCTTCCTTATAATTCTTAACCACCTTATTGTGATCATTGGTTATATCATCAACAAACCTTGGCTTGATCATTTTGCCGTTATTAGCAACTGAAGTCATAGCTTGCACCATCTGCAAGGCAGTTACTTGAATACCTTGACCAAAGGCAGTATTAGCCTGTTCAATTGGTAACTTAAATTGCATATTCCCCGAATCATCATCACCAAAAACTGAATTAGTATTCTTCAGAAACTGGAATCGATTAATGTAATCTTTCCAAGTATTTGGCCCCATCTGTTGTTCCAAATGTGCCATGGCAACGTTACTAGACAAGGCAAATCCCTTATTATAAGTGATCATTCCCCATCCTGTTGGTAGCCAATCTGGCACAATCTTACCATCAATATCATATTTACCTGATAGATAGCGCTCATTTCCATGGAAATTACCACTATCAATTGAAGCGGCTAGCGTAAAAATCTTCATGGTTGAACCTGGCTCAAAAGCATCTTGGGTTAATGTATTCCGCCAAATTCCACCTAATCCCTTGCCAGTTGTAGCATTGAAAGTTGGTCGTTGAGCAGCGGCTAAAACTTTCCCAGTCTTAGCATCAATCAGCATGGCATTCATACTCTTTGGATGAACCTGTGATTGTACCTCACTCATCTGGTTTTCAAGTAGAAATTCTAATCGAGAATCAATTGTGGTATGAACACTATTCCCGTTAACCACTGGTCGTTCTTTTTTATTATCATCAGGTACTTCGTAACCATAATTATCATGTCTTACTTCTTCATACCCATTTTTCCCATTCAGAACTTTATTAAATGACTTTTCAAGGCCCATTTGTCCCACTAAGTTTGTTTCCTTAGTCTTGTTATTGGTAACTGGAGAAGCCAACCCAACAATGTGAGATGCAAAGACCCCATTTGGATATAATCGACTCTGTTGTTGAACAAATTTGATGCCGGGCAAATGATGAGAAACAATTTTTTGTTTATCAACTAAAGAAATGTTTTTTCCCGGATTTCCAAATTCAACCTGAAAGGCTTGTTTCTTTGGTTTAAGGATCTTAAGGGCCTCTTTGTAACTAATCGGCAAGTTTTCAGAAAGGATCCGAGCGGTTTTTTCAGGATTAGTCACGTAATCTGGTTTATCATCTTTAGTCTTTTGCGACTTGTTTAAAATAGCATAAATCGAGTAAGTACTGGTATCCTCAGCCAACGCTTGGTTATTATTATCATAGATGGTTCCACGTTTAGACTTAATCACGTTAGTTTGGGCATACAAACTCTTTGTTTGCTGTGCCAAATTAACGTGATTCGCACTTTTGAAAATTGCTTTTTTAAAAAAAAAGCCGAAAATCAACAGGAAAACTACAATTACTAAAATCCGAAAATACATCCCAAATTTTTTTCGATTAGCAATCGCATTTTTCCGATTTTTTATCTGCTCTTGTTTTTTATTCATTTTGTGACGTTCCTTATTTGATCATTTGAAAGTTTTAATCCCGATCCTTTAGCAACCTTATCTAAACGTGAACTACTTTGAAGTTCATCAATCTGTTGCTTAAGTCCGGTATTGGTATTATGTATTCTTGTTGATCGACTCTCAGTATCTTGCAACGTTTGCTCGGCCCCTGAAAGTGAAATTCTTGTCCAAACCAATGCGACCGACATTAAGAATATCATCGCACATCCAACTACTAAAATTGTAATTTCCAGCTTAGGACTGAACTTATGTTCTCTTTGGGGAGTAGTAACTCGCTTTGAATTGATCTGATTTCTTCGATATGTTTCATACGCGTTTCCATTTGAATATTCTTTTTTTGCTAGACCATTTTGTGCCAAAGTTCCCACCTCCTATTTAATTTTCTCAATGATTCTGAGTTTGGCACTGTGCGATCGATGATTTTGACTAAGTTCATCAGCACTGGGTAAAATTGGTTTTCTTTGGACCATTTTAAACTTTGGTTGCATTGAATCCGGTATGACCGGTAAATCATGGGGTAAATCTTGAATGGTGGTTTTTTCTTTAAAAATCCCCTTTACCAAACGATCTTCAAGCGATTGAAATGTGATTACACTAATCCGACCATGAACATTTAACATGTCTAACGCCTGCTCAAGTGAATCTTCTAAAGCGCCTAACTCATCATTAACGGCAATTCGTACGGCTTGAAAAACGCGCTTAGCTGGGTTACCACCATGTCTTCGTGCTGGAGCTGGAATGGCATCCTTAATGATTTCAGCTAACTGACTTGTAGTATCAATTGGATGATAAGCTCTATTTTTTTCAATACTACGAGCAATTTGCTTAGAAAATTTTTCCTCACCATAACGATAAAAAATTTTCACTAACTTTTCATACGACCAGTGATTAATAACTTCCCAAGCATCTAGATCATTTCTTTGATCCATCCGCATATCAAGACGAGCATCCTTTTGATAACTAAAACCCCGCTTGGCATCATCCAATTGTGGTGAAGAAACTCCTAAATCATAGACAACCCCATCAATTCCAACGACATCATAACGTTTCAAATCACGTTTAAAATTTCTAAAATTATCATGAATAAAAGTAATTTCATTATCTTTTAAGAACTTTTCTAAATGGGCTTGATTATAATCAATAGCAACTTGATCTTGATCAAAAGCGTATAAATGACCCTTTTTTAGTTCCGACAAGATCTTAGAACTATGGCCTCCACCTCCAAGAGTACAATCAACATAGATTCCATTGGGCTTAACATCCAGACCACGAATAGCCTCATTTAATAAAACCGTTTGATGTTTAAACGTAGACATTAAAATTCACCTCAAGTTAGACATCAAGTAAATTTTCAGCAATATCGCTGAACTCACTCGAAGCCTCATCCGTATAATTATCCCACTTAGAAGCATCCCAAATTTCAAACCTAGTCGATACTCCAGCCAAAACACAGCTTTTGGTCAGGTCGGCATACTTACAAAGCGCGGTCGGAATATTGACTCGGCCTTGTTTATCAATATCACATTCAGTGGCCGCAGAAAAGAAAAAACGTGCAAACATTCGCGCATCTTTTTTGTTAAAGGGCAGTTCATTAATCTTATCCTGAACTTTTTGCCATTCATTCTCGGTATACCCAAAAAGACAGCCATCTAAACCACGAGTAATGACAAATTTATCTCCTAATAAATCTCTAAATTTAGCGGGAATGATGAGACGTCCCTTGGCATCGATGTTATGTCGATATTCGCCCATGAACATAATTCATCATTCCCTTCTCCCCTAAATATAAATTTAGTTTACCACAATAAACCACTTCCTACCACTTTGCCTCCATAAAAATCCACAAAAAATAAAAGCACTCCGGAAAACAAATCCCAGGAATGCTTTTATATCAGTGTATTATAATAATTTTTATAATCAAAGAAAATATAAAAATAATTATCCAATAAATGTCACTTATTCGCCAAAAATTAACTAAAAATTGTTTTGGCAACAACTGTCCTTCATCGATCACTCGGTAAAACAAAAAGATAATCCCAATTATCATCCAAGCCAAAATGAATAATGGCAAAAACGAAAATCCATGACTCGTCATAGTAATGACGTGAACTAACCAAATTCCAATGATTGGAAATGAATCAAGAACACTCAGCCGTTGAAACATCCGATTTTTAGTAATGCGCTTAAAAAAAATAATAATAAAACCAATAATAATGAAAAGTAATAAAGGCTTAATTAATGACTCCACTAATAAATGTAGATTAGATATATAATTGACCATTTTTAACCTCGTAAATTAGGTATAATAAGTGATTTGCAATATTTTTAGTTCAAAGTTAGAATTGTGACAGTATGAATACTGAAAGTGGTGGATACTTTGAATAAATGGAAAGATAAAACAACGTTTCAAAAGATCTTAATGATCTTTGTTTGGTTAATGATTATTGCAACCATTTTATCAGTGGTTGCTGGATCAGCAGCTGCTTTCTTTGGTGGCATGTAAATTAATAATATCGTTTTAGGGCATTCTGAAGCAAATTCAGAGTGTCTTTTTATTTTTCATCATCAGAAGAAGGCTTCTTATAGACGTCTCTAGGTTTACTTCCATGCTGTGGTCCAATATACCCACGTTGTTCCATATCATCAACAATCCGAGCCGCCCGATTATAACCAATTCGAAACTGACGTTGAATCATCGACGTACTGGCTTTTTGTTCTTTTACAACAAATTTCAGAGCATCATCAAATAGATCATCCTCATCATCGTCTTTTTCTTCTTCTTTAATTTCAGCATCAGTAACCATCATTGAGTCATCATATTCTGGCTCAGCTTGTTTCTTGACAAAATCAATCACGTTTTCAACATCACTATCAGAAATAAAGGAACCTTGGACACGCGCTGGAATGTTTTGATCGATCGGGAGATACAGCATATCACCCCTCCCAAGTAATTTTTCAGCTCCATTCGTATCTAAAATTGTTCTTGAATCAACTCCACTTGATACCGCAAAAGCGATTCTTGATGGGACATTAGCTTTAATCAATCCGGTAATAACATCAACTGACGGACGTTGAGTTGCCAAAATCATATGAACCCCAGCTGCTCTTCCCATCTGAGCTAGTCTAATGATGGCACTCTCCACTTCATTTGAGACCGTCATCATTAAATCAGCTAGTTCATCAACAACCACTACAATGTATGGGAGAGTTGGAAGAGCCGTACCTTCAGTCCGATTCTTTTCTTGAATATACTTATTATATCCACTAATTTTACGTTGACCTGTCTGGGCAAACATCTCATAACGATGTTCCATTTCATCAACCACTTTATGAAGAGCGCGAGCGGCTTTCTTAGGATCTGAAACCACTGGGCTTAAAAGATGAGGAATCCCATTATAAACACCCAACTCAACTTTCTTAGGGTCAATTAACATAAATTTAACCTGGTCGGGAGTAGCTTTTAAAAGAATACTAGTGAGAATTGAATTAATTGCAACCGACTTACCACTTCCAGTTGATCCCGCAATTAACAAATGAGGCATCTTGGTAATATCGCAAGAAACAACGTCACCGTTAACGTTTTTACCCAAAGGAACATTTAGAATACCATGGTTGTTACCAGTCTGATTTTCAAATACATCCCGAAACGAAACGGTCGAAATTGCTTTATTAGGAACTTCGATCCCAATTAAAGATTTGCCTGGAATTGGTGCTTCAATCCTGATGTCTTTTGCTGCTAATGCAAGTGCAATATCATCACTCAAATTGACAATTTTAGAAACTTTTACACCAATTGCTGGATGCAACTCATATTCGGTAACCGATGGTCCTAAGCTTACATTTTTTACCTCAGCATCAACCCCGAAACTCTTTAAAGTCTTTTGTAGAATTTTCGTATTTTTATCGATCGCATTATATTCTGCAGTCTGATCTTGCTCTGGCACTTTAGTAAGGAGATTAGTTGAAGGAAGTTGATAGTGGTTACCAGAAGAATTATTTTCAAAAGTTGGTAAACTCGTTTTGGTTTCATTATCAAAATGATTCCGTTTAGGCTTCTTACTTGCAACCGTTATGTGAGGAGTATTCTCATCTTGTTTAACACCAACATGTTCCGTTGGCTTATTGACTGGAACAGTTGGTGAATTAACGGATGCTTGAGACTTCGAACTGTTCTTCTCATTTTCTTTTTGATGTCCTAGATAATCTTGAAACTGATTTGTCTTTGCTGATTGCTGCTTTTGTAATTTTCGATTATTTCGTCGCTCTTGATTATTCAGGTGCGCCCGATTAAATGACGCAATAATCGCAGTAAACCACTTAGCTGACCAAGTCAAAAAGCCTTTGAGCCACTTAATAACTGGTAGTTTAAAGAAGATGATCGCTCCAACGACCATTAAACTGTAAGCAAGGATCAAAGTCCCAACTAACGAGATAAGGGTATCGAAAAAAGATAATAACGTAGCGCCAATCATCCCACCCCCAACGTTACTAGTAGAGACACCGTTAGTAATATCAGAAAGTAACGCATTGAAGGTGGTGGACACAAAGTTAACATGGGAATTTAAAGAATTCGAAAAGGTAATGGATAAGTTTAAAATCCAACCAATAAATGCTATCAAAAAACCCAAAATATAATGGTAATCGATTCGAGGAATCTTAATTCCCAGAAGCAATAAGATGCCAAAAACACCTAGAAAAATTGTCAAAACCTGGTAGGCGTTCCCAACCACTAACCGAAATACATTAGCAAACAGGGTCCCCGCCATTCCTAAGCTGAAAAATCCTAAAACGGCTATCAACATAAAAATCAAACCAATGATATTTAATTTCTTTTCACCGCAAAAGTTCTTTAATTTGTTCCAAACAGAATTTCTTTTTTTCCTTGGACGACGTTTTCTCGTTATTTTACGCTTTGTAGTTTTACGTTTTGTTTTTCGTTGAGCCAACTAAGGCACCCCTTCGCATTATTTTAATTTATCGTGCTCATAAGTATGAGTCACTTCAAGTCCAGCAAATTTCTGTTGCCTTAAAGCCTCATATATTACAATCGCACAAGTGTTCGATAAATTCAATGCTCGAATATGAGAATCATCTTGAGGAATTCTAATAGCTTGTTTGGAATACTGACGTTCAAAGTTTTCGGGCAATCCCGTCGTTTCTTTTCCAAACAAAAAATAATAATCCACGTTATCATCACTATAATTAGGATCTGTATACACCTTTTTCCCAAACTTTGAAACCAAAAACAACCTTTGCTTGTCTGGAATGGTTTTTAAAAATTCAGGAAGATTCTCGTGATAATTGATCTTAACCTTATCCCAGTAATCTAATCCAGCTCTCTTTAAGTGTTTATCATCAACCGAAAAACCCAACGGTTTAATTAAATCAAGAACGGTATCAGTTCCCGCACATGTTCTTGCAATATTGCCAGTATTAGCTGGCATTAATGGTTCAAATAATGCAATATGATTAGTCATTTACATCCTCCAATAATTCGTTCAATAACTTTCTTTTTCAATTATATCACGCGTCTAATTCCATTTAAGCGCAAAATCGATGTCAATTCAGATCTATAATAGTTATAATTGTTGCAGGAGGTAGTTTATATGACAATCGTTGAACCACTTGTATCAAAATTTAGAGAGGCATCTGCTGAACTTGAAAGTTCTCAATTAAAAATTGCAATTAATCAGGAAATGATGACCCCCAGTCGTGGATTTATCGCAGAAGCATGTAAATATGCTCACGAAAAAAAGCGAAGCCTCGACATCTTAATTTCATCAAATAATAATACTAGTACTTTTAATGATTCTGAGATAAAAATCATGGAAGATGATCTTTTCCAATGCCAAGAGTTAGGTGTTGATGGTGTCATTATTGGTGCTTTAAATGACCAAAATAAAGTCGACTTAGAGGCCATGGAAATTTTGATGGCGGCAGCAGGCGGCATGCAACTGTATTTTTCACCTGTATTTGATCAAATAATTGAAAAAAATTGGACTGATACTCTGAACTGGATTGATAACAATAACTTTGCTGGAGTAGTTGCATCAACCAGAATAGAAAGTTTATCTGCAAAAATAAAAAATTATCAGAATCTTCAGTTAATTCCACTCGTAGAGTCCAAAGATGAATTGGATAAGGTCCAAAAGATTGTTGATCCCAATATTATAATTAACAAAAAATAGCTTCAGCTATAAAAATAATCCCGTAACGCTAAAAACTAACGTTACGGGATTATTTGTTTTTCTCCAATCAATGAACTTTTTTAATGCTCAAAATGACGTGGTCCTCTGAACTTGTGCCATAGAAAAGCACCAACTCCAGCAACTACCACCACAATAATTCCTCCAACTACCCAGGGAATAATGCTCCCATCTTTTTTCTCGTGCTTAGCATCATTTTTGTCATGATCTTTTTTTGCCTTTTTATTTTTCTGATTCTTCTTATCAGATTGATTCTTTTTATCCTTGGCATTCTTATCAGCATTGGTTTTTTGGGAATTATCTTTGGCCTTTGATTGATCCTTGGCTTTTTCATTTGTCTGATTATTACTAGTAGCATTTTTCTGGGTACCAGTAGCTGAACTATCACTAGTCCCGTTATTATTTTTATTCTTACCATTAGTCTGACTACTATTACTACCATTGGAACTCACACCAGCATTAGCACGGTTAGGTTGTTTATTATTTGCCGTACTGTTACCAGTTGATGAATAAATAATCGTCATTTCCATAATATCTGTCGAACTATCACTACCACCAAATGTCATTTGGGGGCCATTACTATTATTTTGTCCATTTTGAATACTAGAATACTTGTATCCAGGAATGTTAGGAATCGACGCAATATAGGTACTACCAGTTGCTCCCATGGCGGTGGTTGCAGGACGAATTACGTGACCATTTTGATCAACGTAGTGAACTACAATCTCCCCTTGACCACTATTACCCTGCGCAAATTGAGTAGTTTGCGCATTAACATGTCCCACATTAGGCACAAACACTCCAATGGTGACCACTGCAAAACTAATTAAAATTAGTGAGGTTACTTTCTTTAAGTTCATAATCCATACTCCATTTCATTTATTTGAAAATGTTTAAGGGTGTTTCTAAAAATTATTTTCACCTAATTAATTTTAGTTCAAGTCGGCAACGTAACGGTAAGCACCTGAAGCTGCTCGGTATCTTAACCATGTGTATCCATTAGCAATTACTTTGCCATCATAAACAACGCTTTCTCCAGCATCATATTGTCCCACAACTTGTGAACTAGTACTTGGTGAAGTTCTAATGTTAGTAGCGTGTCTGAAAGTAAATCGGCCAGAAGTGGGAGTAACGTCTGATTGGTTGTTACCAGAAACAGAACCATTTCCTAATTCAGCAACATAACGGTAGGCACCTGATCCACCACGATATCTTAACCATGTGTATCCATTAGCAATTACTTTGCCATCGTACACTACTCGTTCACCAGCATTATATTGGCCTACGACCTGTGAATTAGTATTTGGAGCAGTTCTGACGTTTGTAGTTTGACCAAATGTATAAGTACCTGAAGTTTCAGTGACATTTGGTTGGTTGTTTGGAGTTGAAGTATTGTTATCTAGTTTGGCAACGTAACGGTAGGCACCTGAAGCTGCCTTATATCTTAACCATGTGTATCCACCGGCATTAACAGTACCATCATAAACAACTCGCTCACCGGCATCGTACTGTCCCACAACTTGTGAACTAGTACTTGGAGCAGTTCTAATGTTGGTAGTTTGATTAAAGGTATACATCCCTGATTCTTGCTTAACGTTTGCATCTGGGTTAGGTGCGGGAGTGGAAGTATTGCTTAATTTAGCAACATAACGATAGGCACCTGATCCACCACGATATCTTAGCCATGTGTATCCATCGGCTTGGACAGTACCATCATAAACAACTCGTTCACCGGCATCGTATTGACCTACAATCTGAGAACTAGTACTTGGAGCAGTTCTAATGTTAGTAGTTTGACCGAATGTATAGGTTCCAGAAGCTGGTGTGACATTTGACTCTGGATTTGAGGCTGGTACGTCGCTTACCTTAGCAACATACAAATCATCACCAGAATATGATTTGTATCTTAACCATGTATATCCATCAGCATCAACAGTCCCATTGTAAATGACACTTTCTCCAGCCTTATATTGTCCTACAACTGGAGCACTTAGGCTTGGTGAAGTTCTAATATTGGTGGTTTGACTGAAGGTATAAGTACCAGAAGCTGGCTTAACATCAGGAGCTGGTAGTGGATTACCTTCATCTTGAAAGGCGATTTGATCGATGCTAGTTAAATTATAGTTACGGACACAGTTAATAAGTGTCTGAGCATAACTAGGATCAGTCGCATATCCATCATTTTGTAAAGCATAGGCTACACTCACGTAATCTCGTACGCCAAGTAAGTTGCTGTAACGTGGGTTGTCTCTTAAGAAAGCACCATGGTCTTCAATGCTTGCAGCCCAGCTTGGGTATAATCTAAAGGCTGCTTGAACAGTAACCCAGTGTCCATTGATGTATTCTTGAGTTGGAAAGTAGATTGATTGACCGTTATAAGAACCTTTGATTCCAAATAAATTGTTACCCTTAACGGCTAATCCAGATCTCCCCCAACCACTTTCAATGATGGCCTGAGCGATTGAAATTGATGGTAAAACACCATATTTCTTCCATCCAGCAATTGCACCAGGAGTCACCTTATTGATAAAGTCCTGAGTATAACTGGCAAAATTAGTGTTATTTGAAACATTAAAATTAGTATATTGTGATGGGCGTTGCACGTTTTGATTTACGTTGTTTTCAACGCTTGAATCATAATAACCAGGACCAATCTGCTTATCTGGAGTGGCAACGTCAGCCTTTAAGTTCACGTTTTGATTTTGATCTACATTCTGTTGATGCTCATTATTATTTTCAGAAACTTTGTTCTCGTTTTCAGCATTATCAGCTGCCTTGAGAGCAACTTCAGAGTCCTGTGCTGATTGTTGACTGGCATCAGCTTTTGGAGCTTTTGTTACTTGCTGTTGATCACTAGTCTTTGAAACTTTTGGTGATTGTTGCTGTTCATTAGAATCATTCTGATCTTTGACATTATTAGTCTCAGTCGATTTTGAAACAGCATTACTATCATTTAATGAGTTAGTTTGAGCTGACTGATCAGTCTTAGTTGGTTGTTGATTATCAGTAGTAACTTCATTTTCGTTCTGAGATTGTTTAGAATCACTTGATTGTAATGTTGGTGTATGTACATTTGTTTCAGAAGAATTCTTAACTTCTGTATTTGTCTCACCATTTACTGATCCTGCTTGTTGTAACTGTGTGGCAGTCTTATTAGTGTTTTCCACTTGGGTTGAACCACTATCGTTTTGGGTTTGATTAGTGTTTGCAACTGTTGGTTGTTCTTGAACAATTTCCTTCTTTGGTTGAACATTTGAAGCCGGTTCACTTTCAGAAACTGGGACAGTACTTACCTTATCAGCATTTACTGAACTATTTAAGTTAAACGTGAACAATGCCGCACTGGCAAAGACCGTACCCATAGCTACTTTCATCCAGCCCTTTTTGGTTTTCACCAATTTGTTACGGCGTTTAGTCTCTCCAGTACTAAGAGCCATTTGGTTGTGCTTCTTAATGAGCTTCTTCATCAATTATCTCTCCTTTTCAAAACTGTAACATCATAATTAAGTATAACATCTAACGATCAAAAATTAATAAAAATATAAACAATATTAATAGTAATTATTCTAAAGTGAAATCTTAAAAATGTCTACCCCAATTTACTTAATTATTTATTTTGGCTCATCTTTAACTCATGAAAAAATATAATTCTAGGACACTGGTGTCCTAGAATTATACGTTTTAGCTAACGAAATATTATAAAAACCAATAAATCTTAATTCAACAACTCTTTAAAATCACTAGGAATTTGGGATTCGACTTTGACGTCTTTTTTTTCAAACGGATCAAAAAAAATTGTCTGATAACAATGCAATTTTTGCCGTTTATTGCTGTGTTCGTAAGGATTATATAGCCAGTCTCCCACAAGCGGATAGCCAATTCTTGCAAAATGAACCCGAATTTGATGTGTTCGCCCCGTATGCAACCTAATTTTGACCAACGACATTCCATTATTAACCTTCAATGTCCAAAATTCAGTTCGACAATATTTGCCGTCATTTCTGACTTCTCGTTCGATAAATGATCCTGGTTTTCTACCAATTGGGAGCACAATCTGCCCGTGCTTGATGTTAAGTTCACCTAACACAACGGCAACATAATATTTTTTTACCTGTCGGTCTTTCAGTTGCTTATCAAGTACCGAATGAGCTAAATGATTCTTAGCAAAAATAACCGGACCACTCGTATCACGATCAAGCCGATTAACGATGTGAACCTTCTTACTTGGATAATCATTACGAACATAATAACCTAAAACACGATTTAAAATTGTGTCATTAGGATAAATATGTGAAGGAACTGAAGCAACTCCGACCGGCTTATCAATTACCAAAAAATTATCATTTTCAAATAAAATCTTAATCGGTAAATTTGAAACCTGCAAAAAATCATTTTGTTCTTCAGGTGGCAAAATAACCTTAACTCGATCACCACGTGATAATTCAAAACTAGTATAAACATCCCTACTATTTACCATCAAGTGACCACCATGATAACGAATATTTTTAAGCAGCGATCTGGTAACCCCATTTTTCATCACAAACGTTCTGACTTTCATGGGTTTATATTCATCATAAATCCAATCAAAACTAATCATCGTCAAGGGTTTCCCCAATGAATGAATTACTTACCCGCTGCCAAAAATGAGTGTGACGATATTTGGCAAAATAAATTCTTCGTTTGGAAATTTTGAATTTAATGGACTTAATTGGACGATCTTTAATTAATAACTGGTCGTATGTTAGAACGTTATGGAGTGATACCTCTGGCACAATCGTAATGGATTCAGTTGGTGGAATAATGATCGGTGAACCAATCGTTCGAAAAACCCGGTTATTAATTGAAGCCATCTCAGCCACTTGAATTGAATTGAACTTAGGCGAAATAATTGCTCCCCCTACTGATTTATTGTATGCGGTTGATCCAGTGGGAGTTGAAATACATAATCCATCGCCACGAAAGTTTTCAAAAAGTTCGCCTTTGATGAAGACTTTGGCCACCATCGTTCCGAACAGTTTTTTAAAGGTAGCCTCATTTAGCGCAATCATATAATCTGGCTGTCCCCCATCAGCATAATCTACTTCGATATCTAATAAGGGATAGCTAACACTTTGACCATTATCATGCTTCAAACTTTCAACCAACTGGGTCACTTCAGTATCACGCCAGTCAGTATAAAATCCCAAATGACCCGTGTGAATTCCAACGAACCTAATCTTGTCAGTCAAATCATCGTAATGATGAAAAGCAGAAAGTAACGTACCATCTCCACCAACGGAAATTACAATTTCAGGATTAAGTTCATCAATTTCTAAATCTTTTGCATTTTCAATCTCTTTTGATAATTCCGATGCAATTCGACTCGAGGTCTCACCATCGTTACTATAAATTGCAATTTTCATTTTTGGTCCCTCGATTCGTGTTTATCGTGTTTATCGTTTTGATCCTTAAGATCTCGATCTAACTCTTGTTTAATCTCTAACATTTCTTCATCCAACTTATAAGCGGTTTCCGATGCCCCCTGTAACCTCTTATGAACTTCAGGAGGAAAAACATCAGGATGCTTATAATTTAAAGAATGTTCAATGGTAGCCCAAAAGTTCATTGCTAAAGTTCTAATTTGAATTTCAGCCAGAATATCCCTTTGCCCATCGACTAACTGCAAGGGATAATTAAATACAATGTGGTATGAACGGTAGCCACTGGCCTTTTCATTATTAACGTAATCCCGTTCTTCTAAAATATTAATGTCATTTCGTTTTCTAAGAATGTCTACTACCGTATAAATATCATCAAGAAATTCACACATAATGCGCAATCCACAAATATCTTCCATGTCTTCAGACAAGCGCGATTCCTCAATGTGACGTCGCTGCATTTTTTCTTTGATACTATCAATTGGTTTAATTCTACTAGTAACAAACTCAATTGGTGAGCGTTCGCCACGTTCTAAGTACTCTGAGCGAATCCCACGTAATTTTAATTTTAATTCCTTTGAAGCTTCTTGATATGGAAATAAAAAGTCATCCCAATTCTTTACCATAAAACAACAATCTCCAGTCTGTCATATTGTTCCAGAAACATAATACCACACTTAATTATCATCCCAGTATAATAAGAGTACTAAAACAAATTTATTGAATTTTTATAAAAAAATGATAATCTAGTAAGTGCGTCGTTATAGAAGAGAAAGATAACAAACTAGGAAAGGAAAAAGTTATGATTGAACTATATTTATTTGTAGACCCAACTTGCAGTGATTGTGCTGAGTCCGAACGAACTATTGATCGTTTATCAAAGCAATTACCCTGTAAGACATCATTTCGAATCATTCCGATCATGAACCTTAGCGTTATATCTGGTAATAAGGAAGCTCACTCACAACTTCTTCCATATAAACTAATCCTTGATTATAAAGCAGCCCTATTTCAAGGAGCAAAAAAGGGTCGAACCTTTTTATTTGCACTACAGCACGACATTCTAAAAAGAAACATGACTTACTGCGATAGCTTAGTTTACGACATTGCCCAAAAAGCTGATCTAGACTTGGAAATGTTTAAAGAAGACCGTCGTTCAAAATTAACTGAGAGCACCTTTCAATCTGATCAACAAATGATTTCAGAAATGAATATCTCAAATCATGGTAATCTAGTAATATTCGACTGTGATTCTTCAGACAACGGTTTACTAATTGATAAAGTTGACTACCAAGAGTTATTTGATATTTGTAACCACATAATTCAAAAGGAATCACGAGAACTTGATGGTAAAATTAAACAACCAAATAATCTAAGGGTCCTCTAGAATAAAAAAAGTGGTTTCGCACCTAATAGTGCGAGACCACTTTTTTATTACTAAAGCCAACCAAACTGGCTCTTTTCAGTATCTAGCTTATTAATTTCTTTCATTTCATCGGGTGTTAACTCAAAATTGAAAATATCCAAATTACTCTTAATCCGATCTGGTTTAGTGGATCGTGGTAAAACAATAATTCCATTTTGAATTAAGAAGCGAAGGCCCACCTGACCAATGGTCTTATCGTGAGCTTGAGCAATCTTTCCCAACGTTTCATTGGTAAAGAATCCATTACGACCTCGTGCAAATGGTGACCAAGCTTCCAGTCGCAAATCATCTTTTTTAGCAACCGGCAAAAAGTCTTTTTGTTGACGAAATACATTAGTTTCAACTTGATCGACAACTGGTTTAATGGTTGCACTCTTCAAAATGGTACTGAGATCACCACCATAAAAATTGGACAAACCGATGCTCTTTAGTTTACCAGCCTTAACTGCATCTTCCATTGCTCTGTAAGTTTCCGTTAAATCACCTGCAGGCCAATGATACAACATTAAATCAATGTAGTCAGTTTGTAGTTTTTCCAGTGCTTCATCAATCATTTTAGTTGCTTCATCATAAGATTCTGGGCTTTCAATCTTAGTGGTCAGAAAAATATCATCACGGTTAACATCACTGTTCTTGATTGCATTTCCAACTTCACGTTCGTTGCCATAATCGCGTGCAGTATCAATCCCAGGATAACCATCCTTTAATGCTTGATCAACACTCTTTTCTGTCTCTCTAGCTGGAATTTCATAGGTTCCAAAAAAAATCTTGGGAATCTTAATCCCATTATTTAAAGTAAATGTTTCATCTCTAGCTGTCATGCAAACACCCCTCCTTAATTAATTACAAGTACAGCATATTCCTCTCACATAATATTTCAAACATTGTGCTTATAGTAAATCTAAAGCATTTTTTCCAGTTCATCTAAGCGTCTTTCAAACTTATCAAAGGCTTGATTTAAATAATCCGGTTTAGTCATATCAACTCCAGCTGCTTTCATAATAGTAATAGGATCCTTACTACTTCCTGATTTTAAATAGTTCAGATACGAATCAATCTTTTTAGGATCTCCACTCATAACTCGATCCGCTAATGCGGAAGCAGCCGCAAAACCAGTTGCGTATTGATAAACGTAGAAATCATAGTAAAAATGAGGAATTCTGGACCATTCAAGTCGAATCTCAGGATCAGAAACAACGTCTTTTCCATAATATTCTTGGTTCAAATTAAAGTAATATTTGTTCATAAAGTCCGCAGTTAACGACTTTCCTTCTTGTTCTGATTGATGGATAAACTCTTCAAATTCAGCAAACTGGGTTTGCCGAAAAATTGTTCCCTTTATTCCATCTAAGTAGGAATTAAGGATGTATTTGCGAACCTCTGGATCTGAATTATTTTTAAGTAAGTAATCAGTCAAGATATTTTCGTTAGTAGTTGACGCAATTTCGGCCACAAAAATTGAATAATCGCCGTACTGGTATGGTTGGTTATGAGAAGTATAGTAACTGTGCATACTATGTCCTGTCTCGTGCACCAAAGTGTATAAATTATCAAGATTATCTTGCCAGTTAAGCAAAACAAATGGATTCGTATCATACATCCCAGATGAGTATGCTCCCGTTCGTTTCCCTTTATTTTCAACTACATCAATCCAGCGATTATTAAATTCTTCTTTAACGTGTTTAACGTAATCCGGACCGTAAACGCTCAGTGCCTTTAAAGCTTCATCCTTCGCTTGCCCAAAGGAATACTTGAGACTTGGTTTTCCACTTAATGGCACGTACATATCATACATGTGTAATTCAGAAACATTCAAAGCTTTTTTTCTGAGCGCAATGTACCGATGAAATAACGGTAAGTGATCATGAACACTTTTTACTAAGGTTGTATAGACAGTTTCAGGAATCTCATTTTCACTCATTGCCATTTGTCTTGCTGAATCATATTTTCTCGTCTGTGCTTCAAAGTTATGAACAGATACTTCTGCTGACAAAGTTGAAGCAAGCGTGTTTTGAAATTGATCAAAGGTTGAGTAAAAGGATTTGAAAGCATTCTTTCTCACTTTTCGATCTTGCGACTCCAAGAGTAAACTATAAATACCGTTAGAAAGCCGTACTTTTTTACCCGACCCATCATTCACCTGAGGAAATTTAAGGTCAGAACTATCTAAGATTCCAAATGTCTTTTCGGGTGCCTCAAAAATTGTTGAAGCCCTAGCCATCAACTTTTCTTGGTCCTCAGGTAAGACATGATCCTGATTAACTAAAATCTTATCAAAAAATCTTCGATATTCTTCCAACTTTGGATTTTCCCTAATAAACTGTTCGATGCTTTCAGACCCTAAGGAAATGATTTCGGGTTCTAACCAAGACTGTGCCTGACCAACTTTGCTTCCTAATTTATTAACCCGGTCCATGTCACTTTGAAGGTTATTATTAGTAGTATCAACATCACTAGCTGACTGAACATAAACATATAACTTTTCATATTTTCGATTCAAGTCCAATACTTGCCTAATTACATTTAAAAGCGACTCACTATTTAAGCCTAGTTTTCCCTTTAATTGACTAACCTTTCCAACTAAATCACTAACTTCACTATATGCTAGTTCAAACTCCGCATGATCCTTATACACAGTAGTCAAATCCCAAGTTAATTCTTTTGGAACCTCGTTTCGATTTGGCAAATCATTTATCTTTGACATTTTACAATCTCCATTTCATGAACGTTTCTTAATCATGATTATCTTAGCATAAACATCTCTATACCACGTAAATTCTTCAACTCGTTCAATCTTTCCATCATCAATCACCAACAGCTTATTATGAATCAAACAAGCCACAAACCTTTGAATATAAGCCTTCCTTACATTTTCAACATTGGTTAGAAAAACAAATTGATCATTTGGATCAGCAAAATGGCTTTCTTGATATACTTTATCCATAAATTGAAAAATACTTTTACCAACCCACTTTTTTAGTTCACAGACGAAAATTATTTCCCAAGTCAACCACTGGTGACCGAAGACTGGAGGCAACATCCGATAATGATGACAAATAAGTGGACATCCAGTCACCGTCTTGCCATTTAGGTAGCAGTATTCCTGTAAAGCCATCATCCCCTGATCACGATAGCGAACTTTCTTCTCAATTTGTTTACATACCTTGATTAAATTAGGCTGCCTTAATTTATCAGATTGCTTTTTGTTAAAAAATTCAAACATTGAATACCAGCGTTTAAATGACTTCTCTCGGTAACGATAGACCCCATCAACTTGATGAATTTGGTAGCGGATAAAATATCGTGATCTAAAAGAATTCATATAAACAAGATAGTACCCCGTGTTTTTATGATATCTAATGAATTGAAGTACTGAAGGACTTGAAACCTTCTTTTTATAATATTTCATTCCCAAGATCCAAGAAGATTCCAGACCAATTGAATGGTAACCAGCTACCCGTTTACTCAACTGTTGAAAGCTAATAGGGCTGCATTGATACTCAATTGCCATATTATTCAAAAGAATATCCGCTCGTTGTTTTAAAGTTGGTAAATATACCTCTACATCAGCATCACATGGTAACGAGTTTAATATGATGTCTTTGCCAAGTGTATGCGCATAAGATTCACCGGCTCCCGTTTTACACTTCGAATTTGCTTGATGAGCAAAATGTGGAATTTTATTAATACCTTTTTTCAAAACCACCAATTCACCACAATCACAGCAATAATATTTATGATTCCTTTTGGCATCTCGTGCCATAATTAGCTTTCCATTTTCTAAAGCCATTAACATAAAAAAGACCCTTCGCAATATACGAAAAAAGATTCGCTAAATGCGAATCTTTTTACTTAAAATAATATGCAATTGTTTCAAGTGCATCACCAACCGTAATTTGCTTACCATACTTCTTTAATTTGTCTTCAGTCAGTGGTGCAATTTTCCCATACTCATAAACAATTCCCATTTCATCATTAATCATATGATTAAGGTCATCAAGATTAGAATTACCCTCACTATCGTACTGACCATTCAAATAGTATCTAAACATAATAATATACGAATTTTGATATTGATACAAATCAGTTTTTAATTCTACTGAATGGCGGGGAGTAACTTCCTTCCATTTATTGGCAAGACCAATTAAATCATCAAATGAATTGAATTTGATTGGAATTAGTCGTTTACCAGTCTTTTTATCAAAGATATCATACATCTTGCGAATTTCATTAACGTTTTTGCTGGTTCTTTGTTTTCCATTTTCATTTAATGGAGGTAACATCCCATCATTATCGCCAATTTGATTCGAAATATTCTTATCTTTACTAATAAATAACTCTAATCCATCTTGGCTAGGAAGAATTTGAAACAAAACCGTATCTGTATCCGTAAAGTCTTTTTCAACGTCAGCTTCATCAAGAATGCTATAGAAAAATTGTTCACATTTTTCTCGATTTCCTAAAAGATCAAGCATTCCAATTCCATGTTTTTTTAAGTCTTCCTTGTTAATCAGTACACGGATTGTATCTTTGTTAACACGATGGAATTTCATAAAATGAATCGCCTCCTAAATCCTAATTGCCTTTCTTATTTTAGGCAATTCAACATTAACCTTTTTGCCAGCGGCTTGTTGTGCTTGCTGTAACAATTTTACATGACTACCAATTTGAGGGAGATGACTTATTAACAGGTTCTTACTATCTGACAATCGAGCTAAGTGACCCGACTGTTTAGAAGTCATATGCCACAATTCACCATCCACATCCTCAAAGAAATTCGTATCTGATATTAACATATCAGAGTTCTGAACAAAATTAATCAGACCATCAAAATAACGTGTATCAGCTGTGTAACTCAATACTTTTCCAGATGATCGTTCAACAATCTTCATCGCAAAGGCTGGCACGGGATGGATTGTCTTTAAAAACGTGACTGTAAATGGTCCCACTTCAAGTTCACTATCGACACTAAAGGGTTCTTTTTCAGTCGAATTGGGCCAATCTAACTGGTTGTAATGAATCTGATCAGCTGTGTTTCCGTAAATTGGCAAAACATCGGTGTCATAACGTTTATCACTTAACTGCCAATAATACTGTAACACCCCAACATCAGCGATATGATCTGCATGATAATGTGACAAGATAACTGCATTTAATTTTAGTGGATCTAAAACCCTTTCTAATGAAAGCATTACTCCGCTCCCACAGTCAATTAACAAATTAAAGTTACCGCTAGTAACTAAATATCCACTAGTACCAATTCCATCATAAGGATAACCACCATAATCACCTAAAACCGTAAGTTTCATTTTTATCCCCCATTTCCAAAAATTAGGACATTTTCCTTTTAACTCATTAGGATTTATTCTAAACTAATTATGAAGCAATTTACATCAAAAGGAAGTTAATAATATGATAAGACAAATTTCTGTAACATTTGGCACGAAGAATGTATTAGTGCACATCATGAAAAGTAATCCTGAAAGGGATTTAGCACTATTCTCCACCAACAATAATGATTCGGGCCTCCAACTCCTGGATTACAGTGGAAAGGAATCAATTTTTAAAAGTCCCATCACTTATGACGTCCTTTCACACGTTGGCGAAGATAACTGGAGTTATTTCATTAATTATGTGGAACTTTCACCATCTGATGACCAACGTAAAGTTTTAGATGCAAACATGAACACATTCATGAGTAGTCCTGAATTACCAAGCGGAATGTTTTCGGGGTATTATATGTCAGATTCAAAGGATCATACTAAGCGTATTATTCTCACTTTATGGCGTGGAGCATACGCATACAATGATTGGGCTAATCGTCCTGAAAGTATTGTTTCTAAATTTAAAAACGATCCTAACATTGATTACCGCTCAGCCAGTTATCAACGGGTTGCACCAACAAATAATTAATAGATATAAAAAAAGAGATGAATAATTCATCTCTTTTTTTATATGATAATGATACGGTTCGTACGAGACTCGAACTCGTGATCTCCTGCGTGACAGGCAGGCGTCCTGAACCAACTAGACCAACGAACCAAAATTGCGGGAGCTGGATTTGAACCAACGACCTCCGGGTTATGAGCCCGACGAGCTACCAGACTGCTCTATCCCGCGATAATTATATAGTAAAAATAATGATGACCCGTACGGGATTCGAACCCATGTTACTGCCGTGAAAGGGCAGTGTCTTAAACCACTTGACCAACGGGTCATAATAAACGGAGAAGGAGAGATTCGAACTCTCGCGCCGCTTGCGCGACCTACACCCTTAGCAGGGGCGCCTCTTCAGCCACTTGAGTACTTCTCCAATGGGTCTAGGTGGACTCGAACCATCGACCTCACGCTTATCAGGCGTGCGCTCTAAACCGACTGAGCTATAGACCCAAATAAAACAAATAAAAGCGGGTGACGAGAATCGGACTCGCGACAGTAGCTTGGAAGGCTACGGTTTTACCACTAAACTACACCCGCATAAAAATATTAAATTAAGTGGCGCGGGACAGAATCGAACTGCCGACACACGGAGCTTCAATCCGTTGCTCTACCAACTGAGCTACCGAGCCATTTAAGCGGTTCGTACGAGACTCGAACTCGTGATCTCCTGCGTGACAGGCAGGCGTCCTGAACCAACTAGACCAACGAACCAAAATTGCGGGAGCTGGATTTGAACCAACGACCTCCGGGTTATGAGCCCGACGAGCTACCAGACTGCTCTATCCCGCGATAATATAAAGGAGGATGAGAGATTCGAACTCTCGCGCGATTTGACTCGCCTGACGGTTTTCAAGACCGTTCCCTTCAGCCAGACTTGGGTAATCCTCCAAAAACAACAAAGTAATTGTAACATATAAGTCAATAAACCTCAACGCCCACCAAACAGCGTTCGGATGGACCTTGTAGGACTCGAACCTACGACCGGACGGTTATGAGCCGTCTGCTCTAACCAACTGAGCTAAAGGTCCAAGACCTAATCGCGGCAGAGGGGATCGAACCCCCGACCTCCCGGGTATGAACCGGACGCTCTAGCCAGCTGAGCTACACCGCGATTTAAGATACATAAAAGTATCTAATCGGGAAGACAGGATTCGAACCTGCGACCCCCTGGTCCCAAACCAGGTGCTCTACCAAGCTGAGCTACTTCCCGATGAATGCACCTAGTAGGAGTCGAACCTACAACCTTCTGATTCGTAGTCAGACACTCTATCCAATTGCGCTATAGGTGCATAATAATATGCCGAGGACCGGGATCGAACCGGTACGGTCATCACTGACCGCAGGATTTTAAGTCCTGTGCGTCTGCCAATTCCGCCACCCCGGCATTATAAATTGACATAAGCGGAAGACGGGATTCGAACCCGCGACCTCCACCATGGCAAGGTGGCGTTCTACCACTGAACTACTTCCGCATAAATGCCGACTAGAGGATTCGAACCTCCGACCCCCTGTTTACAAGACAGGTGCTCTGCCAACTGAGCTAAGTCGGCATACATGCTATTTATATAAATAATGAGCCGTGGCGGGTTCGAACCGCCGACCCTCTGATTAAAAGTCAGATGCTCTACCAACTGAGCTAACGGCTCAATATGGAGGATACAGGGATCGAACCTGTGACCTCCTGCTTGTAAGGCAGATGCTCTCCCAGCTGAGCTAATCCTCCAA